>NZ_JAMYUT010000054.1:0-19500 GCF_040323235.1 Mesorhizobium sp. M0051 | reverse complement strand
AGGCGATTGTCTGTTACCTCATCGACAACATTGGTAGCCCGAGCATTTCGATTTCTGAGGTCAGCCACACCGTGAGGAGAATGCTGCCGCTGTGCGAACTCACGGACTGGCAACTTGGCGATCTCATTGCGCGAAGCGCGACCGATGCGGGATTTGCGATTAAATACGACGCGTCGGACCCAAACGTCGAGGCATAGCCTCTGACGAGCCATAATGTCGTCGCAGCGCTCGTCAACGCTGACTGAGAGATACACCGCTGCTACCCCTTGAGATACATCAAGGCGGTCGTTGCTTTGGGAAGCGGTCCTCATAAGGGACTGAAAAGCAATGCTTATCTGGAACTTTTGGCCCCGGTTCTATTTATCAAATTTGTCCGGCCCGGGGAGCCAATATGTTTGTCTAGTGCATTGTTTTCGTTGGGCTTGTAGAAGACGCAGACGGCCTTCCCCGCTTCTTCTCCTTTCGACGCGCGTTTCCATTCCCATCGTCCGACGTGTCGCGCTCGGAACCTATCCGCCTTACGCAGATTGAGTCTCGCACACTTTGCAGTGCGATAAACCTTTTGTGCATTGCACAATTTTTGATTTGCCATAACCTTAAACAGTCGGCCGTCTACTCCTCCCAGATGAGACCCGACAACCCGAAAGCGGTGCACCTCCTCCCGCACCGTCTTCGAGATCGAGCCCGCTGCCACCTCCTCCCGGCAGCGGGCTTTTTTATTGAATGGCCCGCAACAAAAAAGCCCTTGACCAGCAAGGCAGGCTCATTCCGCAGCCACGGAACCTACCGCCCGCGCGAGGGTTGAAGATGGTGGCGGCGAAGCGTCGTTTGTCCCTCAACGGCGATGTCGGATCAGTTCCTAATTCGCCGCCACACCAAAATCTCTATTCCGCGCCGGATCATTCCGAAGCACCCCGCGTTTAGGGGTAACCCGCACGGAGAAATCACGATGGGCGACGATCGGCACCAAAAAATTCAGCAACGAGCCTATGAAATCTGGGAACGCGAAGGACGGCTGCAGGGCGACCAAGACAGACATTGGCACACAGCCGCGCAAGAGATTGATCGCGAGGAGCAATTGCAGGTCGGCCAGGCGGTCACCGAACCAAGCTCTGTCGGAGCGACGGTGTTGTCGAGAAGAGCCAAGAAGCCGAAGCGTGGCGAAGCGCCCAGTTCAGACGTGCTGACCGTTGACGCGTTGGCAATGCGCACCGGTATAACGGCCGAACAAGCACAAGACCTGATCGATCGGCTTGGCAATGACCGGGCAGCAATTGAGGATGCCGCGCGGAGTTTGGCAACGGGTCAACAGAATTTCAGTAAATAGCGAAAGCGGGCTGTCGCGCTCTACCCAGCGCTAAGCGGGGCGGCTAAACCATCGTGTGCCCCGATAGTGCCTTCGATTAGGCTAGTAACACCCTCGCACAAGTGAGGCGCGGCTTGGCTATGGGTATTTATTAGCTGTCGGCCATCTACCCCTCCCAAGCGATGGCGGTACCAAGCTCACCCCCTTCCCCACGGCGAGCTTAAAGCCCGCTGCCACCTCCCTGGCAGCGGGTTTTTCCAACGCCCCAACAAAAGCCCGCCGAAGCGGGGTTCTGTCTGGCGGTGGGCTGGGGTCAGGCGTTCCAGCGCTTTTCATCCGCTTCGACAACGGGCTCCCTTTCGCGCCGTAGCGGCCTACCGACTCGACCACTCGAATGGGGCCTCCATCCAACAAACGCCGATTTGGCCTTTGTGCCTCCCGTCCGATTTGCCGCCCTTGCTGTCCGGTTCTACGATGACTGTGAGCAAGCACTTCCATTTGTCCCTTGGCAATGCACCTGATGCCGTGAACGAGCGTGAGAAGCAGTGCGCCAAATGCCCACGTGTGGCGCAAAGCTTAGTCGCTCGTGGCCGCTACCGATCATCGAAGGGATGTCGCTCATGGATCCAGTCAAATTCCTAACGCCGGACGAGGTCGCAGAACGCTATCGTGGGGAGATCTCTCCCGGCACACTAAGAAACTGGCGTTCAATGCGCGTCGGGCCGAGTTTCGTTAAGATGGGCAAGGCTGTTCTCTACCCTATTGCAGAGTTGGATGCCTGGGACGAACAGAACCGCGGTGCGTCAAAGCGACTCATTTGAGAGCTAGGATGATCAACGGTGATGGTTTCGTTTGCGCATCCACCACCGGGCCCCAGTTGGCAGCACCAGCGTGCAGGCGTCTGTAGAATTACTTAGTTTAATCAACCATTTATAAATTTGAGAAGCATTCTCCACAATGATCCCGCTCGGTACCCCACGGCCATTGCCGCTCCCGATCAGGCACGCGTGAATTCAAATTATCTATAGTATCAGCTGGTTGTGGGAATCTTCTCTGTAACGGCACGAAGGCGACGAACCACAGACGTCCTGTGGGCCGTATCTCTCGCTGAGGACGTTGGCAGATCGTTGAGAGAACGCGGTCATGGCAGGCTAGTAATCAAGAATCACAGATCCATTGTCGGCCCCGCTACCGCTGCTTGCACCAAGCGATCAGTGAGAATGGCCAGGAAGGCGATTGATAGCCCGGCGATCAGCCCCATGCCGGCATCCGCCTTGCCCAGCGCGACATAGACCTGCTGTCCGAGATCGCGCGTGCCGACCAGTGCCGCTATGGCTAGCATCGACAATGCCGCCATGATGGTCTGGTTGAGTCCCAGCATAACGACCGGCAAAGCCAGCGGCAGCTTCGCTTGGAGCAGGGTTTGCGCAGGCGTCGCCCCCATCTGCTCGACCGCCTCCATGACATCGGACCGCACATGCCGAAGCCCGTGCTCGACATAGCGGATGGGCGGCACGATGGCGTAGAGCATGATTGCGATCAGCGCGGTGAACTCGCCGACCTTGAAGAACATCAACGCCGGGATGAGGAAGACAAATTGCGGCATGGTCTGCAGCGCGTCGCAGATCGGTTTCAGGGTACGCGAGACGGGCTCGCTGTGCGCGGCCCAGACGCCGAGAGCGCCGCCGATGACAAGGCATAGCAGCACCGCCAGGGTGCAGAGATAGAGGGACTGGACCAGCGCTCCCCACAGCCCGTTGACGAGGATCAGCACGAACCCGGCGGCGGCAAAAAGCGCCAGCCGAAGGCCCGCGACCTGAAAGGCGAGCAGGGCAATGCCGAGGATGAAAACCGGCCAGGGAAAGCCTAGAAAGCCCGTGTAGAGCAGCGCGCCGGCGACCAGCAGCGCCAGTGCCGGCCGCCAGTTGAAGCGATGCAGCAGCAAGGCGCAGGCGAGCAGGACGGCGACAGCATAGGTTGCGTCCGCGGTCGGCGAGAGCGTGACCCCCCAGATGGCGGGAACCGCAGCCCCCGATATGCCGATCCTGAGCGGTAGCAGCAGGCAATAGAGAACGCCGTTGCGTAGGCCGTCGAAGAACCAGGCATAGTCGCGCACGAGGCCCAGCAGCCATTGATTGATGCCGCCGACCTGCATGCGCAGCCCACTGGCCGGCAGCAAGGTTTCGTTCGGCCACAAGAGGCGTATGGCAATCGCCAGCACTGCGGCGAGGACCAGGACAATTGCCAGCCGGCGGCCGGTCATCCATGTCATGGCCGCCGTCGGCCCGGCCGGACGCGCCTTGGCAAAGCCGATGGTTAGCCGGTCGATGAGGATGGCGAGCAGCGCGATCACCAGGCCCGACAGGATGCTCTGGCCGAACTCGGCCTTGCGCATCGATGACAGCACCTCCCAGCCGATGTCCTCGAAGCCACCTATGATGGCGGCGACGATGACCATCGACAATGCGGCCATCGTCGTCTGGTTGAAGCCGACGAGGATCTGCGGCAACGCGGTCGGCACTTCGACATGCCAGAATTGCTGGCGGCGCGTGCAGCCGCTCATCAACCCGGCCTCACTGATATCGGAAGGCACGCGGTCAAGGCCGAGCATGGTGTTGCGCACCATCGGCGGCGTCGCATAGATGGCGCTGGCGATCAACCCGACCACCGGGCCGAAGCCGAATAGCAGCAGCAGCGGGATGAGATAGGCAAAGGCCGGCACGGTCTGCATCAGGTCAAGCGCGCCGAGCAGCATCGGGCGCAGGCCGGGCCTGGTGTGGCCGAGCACACCAAGCGCGAAGCCGAGCGCGGTGGAGATCGGCACGGCGAGCAGCACCAATGACAGCGTGCTCATGCTTTGCGGCCAATAGCCAGCAAAGAGTATGTAGGTCAAAGCCAGCAACGCAAAGACCGCCAGCCTGATGCCGCTTGATTTCAGCGCCAGCGCCGCGACCGCCAGTATTACCGCCGGCCATGGCAGCCAGACCAGGACGAGACGGGCGCCTCGCATCGGCGCTTCGAGCGCGGCGGAGAGGGCCCGGAATGCCGGCTGGACGACGGTCACGACAGCATCGGTGACCACGTTCACGCCTGCCGCGAGCGGCAAGGTCCACTCCTTGGGAAACGTCACCAGCCAGGGGAAATCGGTCTTGAGGGCGAGACACAGCGCGGTCAGCACGATCAGCGCGCACCATGGCAGAAGGGCCGGCTCGATTGCGACCCTCTGCGAGGATCGAAACGATGCGGCCGGTGCCGTCATGACCGGGTCCGCCTTGTGTGTTCCCGCTCCAGCACGGCAAGCACGGCGCCGGCGGTCAGCAGCGCCGGCGGGGGAGCGCCCTCGCCCGCCACGCTGAAAGCGCGAACGCCCGAGGCCAGCCTTGGAATGAGGTCCTCCAAGCTGGCATCGGCAGCGACGCTTTCTTCGGGCACCGCTGCTCCTTCCAGCGGCGTCGCGAGATCGCCGGCCCTGATGACGCGCAGCAGTGGCATGTCCTCGGTGAACTGCGCGACATAGTCGTCGGCCGGGTTGAGCACGATGTCTGCCGGGCGGCCGATCTGGACGATCTTGCCGGCGCGCATGATGGCCAGCTGGTCGGCCAGCCGGAAGGCTTCGGCCATGTCGTGGGTGATGAAGACAATGGTCTTCTTCAGCATGCGCTGCAGGCGCAGGAACTCGTCCTGCATCTGCCGGCGGATGAGCGGATCGAGTGCGGAGAACGGCTCGTCGAGGAACCACAGTTCCGGGCCGACGGCGAGCGAGCGGGCGATGCCGACACGCTGCTGCTGGCCGCCTGAAAGCTGATGTGGAAACGACGCCTCGCGGCCTTCGAGACCGACCAGCGCAATCATCTCGCGGGCGCGGGCTTCGCGTTCCTTCACCGGTTTGCCCTGGATCTTCAGCGGAAACGCCACATTGCCGAGAATGGTGAGATGCGGCAGCAGGCCGAAATTCTGGAACACCATGCCCATGGCGTGGCGGCGCAGTTCGATAAGCTCCTTGCCGGTGGCCTTGAGCAGGTCCTGGCCATCGAGCAGGATTTCGCCGGCGCTCGGCTCGACCAGTCGCGACAGGCAGCGCACCAGCGTCGACTTGCCGGAGCCGGAGAGCCCCATGATCACGAAGATCTCGCCGGTCACGACCTCGAAAGTGGCGTCGACCACCGCTGGCAGATGCGCCTCCGAACGCAACCGCTCGGCCAGCGCGTCCGGCTCGATGATGTAGCCGCGTGAATCGAAATAGTAGGCGGGGCGCCGCCCATAGACCTTCCAAACATTGCGACAGGCCAGCTTGATTGATGGGGCGGCGGCGTTCATTGCGTGAAGCCCTCGTGCGGCCAGAACCCGGCCACGCATCGATGCGAAGCCGGGTTGGCAAATCGACTACCGCCCAAGTGGCGGGACATCAAGGCGTCTATCCCTTGGCAGCGGCGATCCAAGGCTTCCAGACGGCCTCGTTCTTGCCGACCCATTCCTTGACGACAGCGTCGAGATCCTTGCCGTCCTTGTCGACGGCGAGCATCATCTTCTGCTGTTCGGTGGCGTCCATCTTGAAGGCCTTGAGGAAGGCATAGGCGGCGGGCCATTTTGCGCCGAAACCCGACCAGACGATCTTGTCAACATCAGGCGGGGTGATGCAATGCTCATTGGTCTGTTCCTTGCACGGCGGCATGGTGATCCAGCCAACGTCGTTTTCGGCGAGCGCATAGTGCGGGCCCCAGAACATCATGACCAGCGGAGACTTGGCCGCCTCGGCGGATTCAAGCTCGGCGACCAATGCGCCTTCGGACCCTGCCGGAACGGCGGTATAAGGCATGTTGTTGTCGGCCAGGATGGTCGCGGCGCGCGAGCCCCAGTCGGCCGGATAGTCGAGGAAGCGTCCGTTGGGCGCCGTTTCGGGCGTCGACAGCGCCTGCACGCATTCGGGCTTGGTCAGTGCCGACCAGTCGGGCAGACCCGGGCAGACCGTTTCCATGAATTTCGGATAGATCCAGCCTTCGCGCGTTTCGAGGTCGAGCTTGCCGATGTCCTCGATCTTCTTTTCGGCCAGCACCTTTGGATAGATATCGCCGACATTGTTCAGCCATATCTCGACCGACGCGCTGAGCGAGCCGTCGGCAAGGCCGGAGAATTGCGGGAAGTTGCCGGCGGTGACGTATTCGACCTTGTAGCCGATCTTTTGGAGCAACTGGCCGGCGATGTGGGTGGATACGTGGGCACCGGTCCATTCGAGCATGGCGAGCTTGATCGGCTCGTCCTTGGCGCCGAGTTCGGCGGTTCGCCCTTGAGTGTTGGCTGCAAGCAGCAGCGCCAGCCCGATGCCGGCGCCTTTCAAGACATTGGTCCTTTTCATATCAGTTCCCCTGTCGGTTGGACTTTTCCTTGTCTTATGCGGGCCTCTCCCATGAAGGCCGCAACCATCCGCCGAGAACGCTACCACAACGCTCCGCCGGTGATCTGTATGTTTTCCATGGTGATGCCCTTGGCCAGATCCGAGCACAGGAAGACGGCCAAAGCCGCGATCTCCTGCGGCTGCAGCATGCGCTGCTGCGGGTTGCCCCTGGCGATTTCAGCCATCGCTTCCTCCGCCGTGCGCCCCTTGCCCTCGCGCTCGACGACCTGCGCCACATTGCGGCGCATCAGTTCGGTCTCGACCCAGGTCGGGCTGATCATGACGCAGGTCACGCCATGTGCCGCGCCCTCCAGCGCCACACAGCGGGTCAGGCCGAGAAGTCCGGCCTTTGAGGCGCAGTAGGCTGGGTTGTCCTTCCAGCCGACGGAAGCCGCCGTCGAGCCGATGTTGACGATGCGCCCCCAGCCGCGCCGGATCATGCCGGGCAGCACCGCGCGGGTGGTGCGGAAAGCGCCGGTAAGGTTGGTGTCGACGATCTTGTCCCACAGCGCATCGGAATGGCCGCAGACAGGTTGCTCGACCGTGGTGCCGGCGGCGTTGACCAGAATGTCGGCGGGGCCGACAGCGGCCTCGGCTTCCGCCGCGAAGCGATTGGTGAGGTCGCTGTCGCGCACGTCGAGATGGGCGGCGTGAACCTTGGTGCCATGGGCCAAAAGGGCTGAACGCACGCGCTCGATCTCGTCCGCATCCGGATAATAAGCGGCATCGGATTTATCAGTGCCAGCGGGCGCGATGTAGGAGCCGACGGCAACATTGGCGCCGGCCTCGGCTAGCGCCGTGGCGATGGCGAAACCCACGCCCGAAAACCCGCCGGTGACGATCGCGCTGCGGCCAAAAAGGTTTTTCATCAGGCGTGGTCTCCGAACAGTTTGGTGCGGGCAGACAGGCCCGAAAAGGGTTGAGATTCACACGGCAAGATAGCCTCCATCGACGACCATCTCGGAGCCGGTGACGAATTTGGATTCTTCCGAGGCGAGGTAGAGAACCATGTAGGCGATGTCGTTGGGCTCGCCGAGGAACCCGATCGGGTGGCGGGCGAGCGCCTTGGCCTTCTCCTGGTCGAGCGTGCCGAGATCGCGCAGATAGTTTTCGGTCTGAGGCGTCCAGATGTAGCCGGGATGGATGGAATTGCAGCGGATACCGTAGCGCTTTTCGGCGCAGTGGACGGCCACCGCCTTGGTCAGTGTCCGCACGCCGCCCTTGGAGGCGCAATAGGCGGCAAGATCGGCCTCGCCGATGATGCCGTCGATGGAGGACAGGTTGATGATCGAGCCGCCGCCCGATTGCTTCATCAGGGCGATGCCTTGCTGGCAACCGAAGAAGACGCCGTCGAGATTGACGGCCATGGTGCGCCGCCACTCCTGCAGCGTGGTGTCCTCGATGTTCCTGGCGATGGCGATGCCGGCATTGTTGACCAGCACATCGAGTCGCCCAAATTGCTTCGTCACCGCCGCCATCACCAGCGGCCATTCGTCGGGGTTTGAAACGTCGTGGCGAAGCGAGAGGCTTTCGCCGCCGTTCTGAGCAATCAGATCGGCCGTCTCGCCAGCGGCCTTCTCATCGATGTCGGTGACGACGAGCCTGGCTCCCTCCGCTGCAAGCAGCAACGCAGCCGCCCGCCCGAGGCCCATTCCGGCCCCGGTGACGAGTGCTACCTTGCCTGCGACGCGGTTCACAACATCAGCTTCCTTCGAGTGGTTTGCCCAGCCATTCGCGATAGAAACCTTCGAGGTCGGGTTCGAAATCATGGACGATCGGATAGCCGGGCGCCGCCGCCTCGACCTCGTGCAACGTGCCGCACTCAGGGCAGATGAATTCGCGGATCTCCATCCATTGGGGATCGGGAAGGTCGCTGTTCGGATAGATCTCGCGCAACGCCTCCTCGGTGTTGCGGACGTTGATCGCTGCGTTCAGCTTCCAGTTCCTGCGGTAGTCGCCGAAGGAATGGCCGCACTCGCAGCGGGTTATCCGCTCGTCACCACTTTGGCAGATGAATAGATGATCCGAGACCGGCAGCAGGATCGGATCCTTCCACGCAACGCGGTCCTGATAGACGGCGACCATCTTAAAGAAGCGATCATCGTCCTTGTAGGCGCTCATGATGCGCCTTGTCTGCGGCCAGGGCAGTTGGCCGGCAGCCAGATCGCGGATGACTTCCTTGCTATACGAGGTCATGGCTTTGCTCCCGGCATGAAGATGGATCTGGCATCGACGTTCCAGAAATCACTGAATTCCTTGGTGAAGCGCGACGAAAGCTTGATCGCGCTGGCATACATTTTCTTCACCTCCGGTGCGAAGTCGGCCTTCTCGACACGGCAGCGCTCCTTGGCGATCCAGGCTGAAACCGGGATCGCCTTGGCCAGACGCTCCTTGCGCATGGCGGCGCGGCGCTTGACGGTGGCGTCGATATCGGCAACCGGATAACCGTCGGCGTCGTCGTTCAGCACGATGCCGAAAACCTGGTCTGCCGCCTCACGGGTGAGAAAACCATTCTCGACGTCCCATGCGGTCTTGATCGGATCGCGCTCCAGCACATCGCCATAGCCGCCGCCGCCATTATAGGAATGGCTGAAGATATCGCCTTCCTTGTGCGGGGCAGTGATATACGGCCCTTCGACCACGAAATGATCGCCGCCAATGTGCTTCTCGTAATCCGAGACATGCGGATCAATACCCGGCGCATGCGCCAACGGTTCGCCCTTGGCGGCCAGCTCGTGAATGTTGGAATTGCGCACCGCGCGATGCTTCTGGCAGGTTGGCGCCGGATAGCCGCCGCACAGGCCGCCATTGTCGAACACTCTTGAGGAGTGCTCCGAGGTGTGCAGGCGAAGATGCGAGGTCTTGTTGATCAGCCAGGTCGAGACGAAGGAACAGCCGCCGCGATATTTTCCGGCGCCGCCGGAATTCGGCACGATCGAGCGGCCGATATAGACCATCGGCATCGACTGCTCCCAGACCTCGATGTTGCCCATGTCGGATTCCGGATTCCAGCCGACATAGGCGGTGTCGAGACCGTCCTTGATGGCGAGCGCGCCGGAACCGGCGGCGGCGCATTCGAAATGCGCCATGCCGAACGGTGTGCCGTATTGGCTCTCGCCACCCATCTCGATCATCGGGCTGTTGACCTGGCCGACGAAGGCTTCCTCGACGAAACCACGGGCGACGAAGCTGCGCGACAGCAGCCGCTGGAACACGCCGTAAGCCGGCAGCAGCAGCGCCCATGATGTGGCTGTCGCCACCATCTCGTTGTCGGGATTGGTCCAGGTGCCGTGCGGCAATTTCAGTTCGGTCGCCATCCAGGCGCCGTCATTGACCAGGCCCTCGAAATTCATGTGCTGGGTCAAGGTGACGAACATGCCGCCATCCATGCCGGCCGGCGTGCAGTTCATCGAATGGTAGCCCCAGGGCTGGGTGCCCTCGAAGTCCATGGTGATCTTGCCGTCGGTGGTGATCTCCATCTCGATCGGGATGTTGTAGAGCCAGTCCGGATCGCCGAGCAGCTGGAAGCCGGGCTTGCCTGATGTGACGTGGCCATAGAAGGTGTGGCCGCGATAGATGCCGGGCACGGTAAGCTGGCGGGTACGGGCGAGCTGGGCGCGGCGGCCCTCCTCGATGAACTCCTTCGACACTTTCATCCAGTAGTCGAGGCCGATCTCGGAGATCAGCTGCTTGACGCTTTCGCGCATGTCGATGCAGGAGGCGACCTTGGCCTTCTCATCCAGCACCCAGTAGATCGGCATGCGCAGATTGCGCTCGCAGCGGATGACGTAGTCGCGGCGGATCTCGTCATTCTCGCCGATCTTCTCGGCGCAGACGAACAGGCCTTCGGTGAAGCGCTCCTGCGCGAGACACACGTCGCCGCCCGGCGTGATGCCGCCGGCTTCCAGCTCGTGGCAGACAGCGCCGGCCCAGCCGACCAGCGTGCCTTCATGGAAGATCGGCACCACGTCCATCACGTCCGGCACCTGCACGGTGCCGATGAAAGCGTCATTGTTGGCGAAGATGTCGCCTTCACGGATGCGTGGATTTTCCTCGTAGTTGTTCTTGATCATCCATTTGATGAAGCGGCTCATCGTGTGGACATGCACCATAATGCCGTTGGAGAGCGCGATGGCGTCGCCCTCGGGCGTGTAGATGGCGACCACCATTTCGCCGACTTCGCGCACGCCGGGCGAGGCCGAGATGCGGCGGGCCATCTCGCGTGCCGAGACACAATAGGCGCGCAGCTTTGTATGCAGCGTCTCGAATTTCAGCGGATCCTGGTTGCGCAGTGAGAGCTCGGTGATGCCGTCATAGCAGCCGGTCTCTTCCATCAACCGTTCGGAATCGAGCAGCCTTTCGCGAAGGCGCAGGGCCGAGGCAGGTTTGTCCAACATGGCGGTCGCCCTCTCAAGCGTGGGTGTAGTGCAGCAGCGTCCATTCATCGACATGGACGCGGTCCTGCGGATGAACGACGAGCGTGGTGGCGGGATGTTCGATGATGGCCGGGCCGATCACTTCATGGCCGGGCTGAAGCAAATCCATTTCGTAGAGATTGGCCTTGTGCCAGCGCCCGGCGATATAGGCCTCGCGCATGCCCTTGTGGGCGGCTGCCGGATTGGAGGCGCCGAGCGGCCGCTTGAGCAGCACCGGCTTGACCTTGTCGGCGGTGGCGATCAGGCCGAGCTCGGTGATGGTGAAGCCAGCTTCGCCGTAGCGCGACACGCGATGGTTGACCTTGGCATAGACCGCCTCGAACTCGTCGATGACCTTGCGCATTTCATCGGCCGAATTGACCTCGGGAAGCGGCGCCATGACTTCGACGTCCTCGAGCTGGCCAGTGTAGCGCATCATCAGGAACGGCACCGTCCTGATCTTCTCGCGCGCGTGGCCGTCGGCGATCATTTCGTCCACCGCGGCCTTGGTCAGGTCGTTCCAGACCGTCGTGACCCTGGCGCCATAAGCGGCCAACGTCGCCTCGTCGGCACGCGAGGGAATATCGTGCTGCGTCGACACCGAATGACGGCGCATGAAATCGGCCGTGGTGCAGCCGAAGGCGGAGAAGGCGGCGGCAAACTGAAAGGTGATGATGTCCTTGAAGCCGATTCCCCTGGAGCAACCGGCCAGATGCAGTGGGCCGGAGCCGCCATAGGAGAGCAGCGTGAACTCCGAAGGATGGATGCCTTGGCCTGAAATGACGCGGCGCAGCGCGTTGTTGGCATCGGATTCAAGCATGTCGATCATGCCTTCGGCGGCTTCCTCCAGCCCGACGCCCAATATGTCGGAGCATTTCTCCTGGAAGGCTTTGCGGGCCTTCTCGACCTGCAGCACGACCTTGCCGCCGAGGAAATAGTGCGGGTTGAGGCGGCCGAGGATGGCGTCGCAGTCGGCGATGGTGGGCTCGGTGCCGCCGCGATCGAAACAGATCGGGCCGGGATCGGAGCCGGCACTTTCCGGCCCGAGCGAGACCTTCTTGGTCAGCGGGTCGACCTTGAGGATCATGCCGGCGCCCGCACCAATGGTGTCCAGATGCAGCGTCGGCACGTTGAGCTTGAAACGGTCCATCAGCGGCTCGTTCTCGATCCGCGTCTGGCCGCGCGTGATGACGCCCATGTCGAAGGAGGTGCCGCCCATGTCCGAGCAGATCAGCGAATCATTGCCGATCAGCTTGCCGACATAGGCAGCGCCGAGGATGCCGCCGATCGGGCCGGAGATCATGGTTTCGTGCAGGCGCGGATGGTTGATCGAGGTCAGGCCACCGAACGACAGCAAAGTCTGGACGCCGTATTTGAAGCCGTATTTCTTCGAGACGTCCTCGATCCCCTTGAGCTGCTCGCGGCCGCGCGAGGTCGCGTAGGCCTCGATCAGCACCGAGTTCAGCCGCGACTGCTCGCGGATGACCGGGCGGACCTCGTGGCTGGTGTAGACGGTGACGTCGGCACCGGCCTTCTGGACCTCTTCGCGGCAGATCTCGGCGATGCGCTTCTCGTGCACCGGATTGACGTGCGAGAAGATCGTCATGATGCAGATCGCTTCGACCTTGTCGGCGATCAGCTTCTTGGCGGCGGCGGAAACCTCATGCTCGTAGAGCGGCAGCACGATATCGCCGAACTGGTCGATGCGCTCGGTGACGCCATGGGTGCGGCGGCGCGGCACCAGCGGATCGGGATGATGATGGGTCACCGCATGCAGGCGGTCGGCATAGGAATAGTCGGCCCAGGCCTGCAGGCCGCGGCCCATCAGGATCATGTCCTCGAGGCCCTTGGTGGTGATCAGACCAAGCCGGCGGCCGGTGCGCGACAACAGCGTGTTGAGCATGCCGGTGCCGGAATAGAGCACGACATTGACGCCGGAAAACAGCGATTCCAGCGAAATGCCCCATGCATCGGCCGCGTCCTCCGCGGAGGCCAGGAACCCCTCGGCTTCGTTCTTCGGCGTGGTTGCCGATTTGCCGATCTTGAAGTGGCCGTCCTGATCGACAAGGATCGTGTCGGTCATGGTGCCGCCGGCGTCGATACCGATGACGATTGGATTGCCGATGATTGGCGGGTTGCCGACGATGGGGGCGGTGAGATTGGGATGGGTCACGGTCGCCTCGGGATCTGGTCTAGGTTGACGCTAGGCTAGATTCGACGGGCGGCCTCGCGCCATATGCCTAAAGACACAATGACGGCTGGGCTGACATCGCCGAGAAAAGGGCATGCGCATGGGCAATATCTGGGCGCCGCTCGCCAAAGCGATCGCCGCCACCGGCACGGACAGGCATGTCGACTGCCTGATCGATCTGATCGGCGCTGACATCGAGCACGACCTCGTCACCGTGACGCGCTATTCGGCGACCCAGACGCCGGAATTCGTCAAGCACCGGCGCTTCTCGGACGAAATGGTCCAGCGCTACCTCGCCAGCTATTATGTCTTCGATCCGTTCTATGCCTCGTGGCGGCGCGAGCGAAGGCTGGGCATCATGCCGCTGAAACGGCTCGCCGACGACGAGGCCAAGCGCGGCCAGTACATAGCCGGCTTCCTGGCACAGTCGGAAATCTGCGACGAGGTCGGCATCATGCTGGCGGATGGCGGCGACTGGTGCCTCGGCATCTTCCTCGACCGCTCGACCACTTCATTCAAGGACAGCGAGATCTCACTTCTGAATGAGCGGCTGCCGGTGTTCGAGGCGTTGCATGCGCTCGACATCAAGGCACGCGGAACCGAATTCTCCCGCACGTCAGCGCCGACGGGCCCCGGCGCCTCACCCCGGCAAGAGCCGACCATCCCAGCCAGCCTGTGGCCGGAGTTGTCGTTGCGCGAGCGGGAGCTCGTCCAGCTGATCCTCGCCGGCCATCCGACGGCGAACATCGCCGAGCGCCTCGGCATCACAGTCGGCACGGTCAAGAACCATCGCCGGCGCATCTACGAAAAGCTCGACATCACCACCGAGCGGGAACTGTTTTTGCAGTTCTTCCAGCATCGGGAATCTGCGAACTGACATGCTGCCCCGGAGGTTGGAAAGGCGACGTTCATTTGAGCAGGAAGCGCCAATCGTTTGGAAAAAATGGCGCGAAGAGGACCCATCGTGTCTATATGGCACTTTAGCGACGGGATGTATCTCGATCAGACGGGCAAGCATCAAGCCGCTCGATCCAATGGGCTCGATGGTCTGCTGCAGCGACAATCGCAACTCAGTCCCTGGTCCGCGCGGATGATCCTGGCCGAAGTTGGCCCGCGTCACGGAGCCACGTCCGATCGCGTTTTTGGGGCGGACCAGGCTGGTACCAATCAGGACGTCACGGTACTGCGCAAGTGCGATCGTAGCGCCCTACCGACCCGAACCCTCGGACACTTTGCGAATTATTGGTGCACCCAATCGGATTCGGATTCGAGTCGGTGACTCGCTGCCCTCGGAGGACCCTTGCTCCGGCATCGAGCACTGAGAAGTAAACAGCGCGACGGGGGTGAGCTGCGCATTGTGCTTTGCCCACCGAAGGGCGCTCGACGCGGCGCGTGTGCAAGCCCGAAGGTAGTCAGCCCAACGTCAGTCCGGCCTGGCGCGCCGCATCGCGCAGGAATGGCAGCCCGACTTCGATGACCTCGCGCGGATCTTCCGCCACCGGACGCCACACCGCCAGTCCGCCGGCAATGTCGACATCGACATGGTTCATGCTTTCCAGCGTAATGGCGCCGGTGTAGCCGATGTCTGATATCGCCTTCATGCACGCCCGCCAGTTGAGCATGCCGCGCCCCGGCACACCGCGATTGGCCTCCGAGACATGGACGTAGCCGAGGAAGGGTGCCGCCGCGGCGAAGCCGGCGGCAAAGCTCTCCTCCTCGATATGCATGTGGTAGGTGTCGAGGTGGATGAAGACGTTGCCGGCGCCGACGCGCTCGATAATCCTTGCCGCATCGATGCCGCGGTTGATCAGATGTGTCTCGTAGCGGTTACAAGGCTCGATACCGAGCTTCAACCCATGCGCCTTGGCAGCCTTCGCCGCGCGCCCGAGGAATCGGCACATGCCGTCGATTTCTGCCGTGGTCGGCGCACGGCCCGAGGTCTTGCCGATCGTGCCATAGGTGACGCCGCCGAGCGCCGCGCTGCCGACCGCTTCGCAAACCCCGAAGGCCAGCTCGAGGAAAGCCAGCGCCTCATCCGGCCGCTCGACCACGTCGAGCGCGCGCGGCAGGCCGAGCGATGGTATGAGCTCGATACCCTGGCGTTCGGCGAAGGCGCGTGTCTGCTTGGTGTCAATCTCCTCGGGTCGCAGCAGCGGGATCTCGAGCAGGCCGATGCCGAGTTCCTTCAGCCGCTCCATCTGTGGCTCGATCAGGTCAAGGTCCCAGACCGGAGCAATGGCGAAAGTATGCAATCCAAAAACATTCATCGGTCAGCCTCGTTGTTCGTGCGCCGCGGCGGCACCGGTATCGCCGCCGCCGACGATGCGGCTGACGACTTCGTTCATATTGGTCCTGGCTGTGACGAGATCGGCATCAGCCCGCCCGTGGCGCAGCACCACGATGCGGTCGGTGACCGAAAGCACGTCGTTCAGCCGGTGCGAGATCAGGATGACGGCGATGCCTTCCGACTTCAGCCGACGGATGAGATCGAGCACGCTCTGCACCTCGCGCACGGCGAGCGCCGCAGTCGGCTCGTCCATGATCACCAGTTTCGGATTGAAAGTCAGCGCCCGGGCGATCGCCACCGTCTGCTGCTGGCCGCCCGAGAACGAGCCGACCGAGCGGTTGATCGACGGCAAATGCGCCCCTAACCGCTCAATCATCTTTGCCGCCTGGCGGTCCATCTCTGCCTTGTCGACAAAGCCGGGAAACAGCCCGAACAGTTTTCTGGTCGGCTCGCGGCCCAGAAAGATGTTGGCTGCCACGTCCTGCTGCTTGGCCAGCGACAGATCCTGGTAGATCATCTCGATGCCGAGCTCGCGCCGCTGGCCGGGATCGAGCGGCTGGATGTCCTTGCCGTCGAGTTCGATCGATCCGGTATCGGCGCGGTAGATGCCTGTGATGGTCTTCATCAGCGTCGATTTGCCGGCCCCATTGTCGCCGACAAGGCCGACCACCTCGCCCGCTTCGACCGAGAGGTCGACGCCGTGCAGCACATCGACGGCGCCAAAACTCTTGCGGATGCCATGGAGGGTGAGAAGGGTCATACGCGTGACTCCTTCCGCACCTGATACTGGTCGATGAACACCGCAAGGATCAGCACGGCGCCGATCGCCATTTGCTGGTAATAGGATTGCACGGCAAGCAGCGTCAGCCCGTTCTGCAGCACGCCCATGATCAGCGCACCGATCATCGTGCCGAGGATCGAGGCGCGGCCGCCGAACAGATTGGTGCCGCCGATGATCGCCGCGGTGATCGCCGTCAACTCATAGTTGATGCCGGCGGTCGGGTCGCCGGCGTTGACGCGTGCCGTGAACAGAAGGCCGGCGAGACCGGCAAGCGCCCCGGACAGCGTATAGATGATGCGGCGATGGTGTTCGATGCGGATACCGGCGGCGCGCGCAGCGCCTTCGCTATCGCCGAGCGCCAGCGTGTGGCGGCCGAAGCGCGTGTATGCAAGCACGCAATGCGCGATGATAGCTGTGAGCACCAGCAGGATGACCGGCATTGGAATGCCAAACGGCCGCCCCTGACCGATATAGACGATCGCCGCAGGCAGCCCGTAGATCGCCCTGCCCTGCGAGATCACCAGCGCCAGACCGCGCGCCAGCCCAAGCATGCCGAGCGTGACGATGAAGGCTGGTACGAAGGCGCGAGTGACCAATTGCCCGTTGATATAACCCGCCAGCCCGCCGGCCACGATGCAAGCGGCGACCGCGAACACCGAAGGCCAGCCGAGGTTGACGGCAATGAATGCGCCCGCAACACCGGCAAGTCCCATGACCGAGCCGAGCGACAGATCAAGCCCGCCCGAGCCAATGACGAAGGTGGCGGCGATTGCCAGCACGCCGATCGTTGACGTCGCCAGCAGGATGTTGAGAAAATTGCTGAGCGACAGGAAGTACGGCGACAGCACCGCCATCGCCGCGCTCAGCGCCAGCAGCACCACCAGCGACTCCAGCCTTATATGGAGCCGTTCGACGGACGCACGCTGCACCCGAGCCCAGAACCCAGGCTGTGCCATTTCAGAAGCCATTTGCCTCACCTTTGAAAGAGGTGGCTGGCGCAGGCTAACCCCGCGCCAGCCCAGTCCGGGAGGACTATTTCACGTATTCGAGCATCGGCTCCTTGCCGGCATCGAGCACATCCTTGGTCAGCACCAGGGTTGGCACGGCGATGCTGTCCTCGACCTTGTCGCCCGCCAGCGCCTTCTTGACGTTTTCGACCGCCTGCTTGCCGACGAGGTAAGGCAGCTGTGCCACCGAGGCGTTGAGCCGCCCGTCCTTGATCGACTTCACCGCATCCGAATTGCCGTCGACGCCGATGATGGTCACCTGCGGCCCCTTGCCGGCGGCATAGACGGATTCGACCGCGCCCAGCGCCATGCCGTCATTGGCGCAGAAGATGGCAACGAGATCGGGATGCGCCGTCAGCGTATCAGTGGCGATCGAGGCCGCCTTGCCGCGGTCCCAGTCGCCCGGCAGCGACGCGACGATTTCCAACCCTGGTGCCAGCTCCTTGAGCTTGTCGGCAAAACCCTTGGCGCGCTTCTCGCCGGTGATGTTGCCCGAAAGGCCTTCGATCACCAGCACCGGGCCTTTGGCGTCCTTGCCTAGCTTGGAAACGAGATATTCGGCGCCTTGCGCGCCGGCCGCGACATTATCGGAGCCGATGTGGAAGGTGACTTTGATACCTTCCTTGTCGAGCACCGCCTGATCGAGATTGTTGTCGAGATCGACGATCTTGATGCCGGCATCCTGCGCGGTCTTCAGGCAAGGAAGCAGATTGGTCGAGTTGATGGCGGCGGTGATCATCGCCACCGGCTTGCGTTCGAGCATCGTGTTGCAGAGGTTGAGCTGCGGCTCGGCCGCCTGGTCGCTTTCGGCCGCTTGCTGGAAATATTTCACGCCAGCTTCCTTGGCGCCGTCCTCGACGCCCTTGCCCATTGCGCCCCAGAACGGATTGGCGAGCGTCTTCATCAGCACGCCGTATTCACCATCCTCCGCCTTGGCCGCGCTGATGGCGCAGAGCACCATCGCAACGCACAGAGCCAAGGTAAATCGATTTATCTTCATAACGAACGGTGTCATTTTTCATCCTCCGGTTGACGTCACGTGCCGCGAGCCAAGGCCAGGTGCAGCGCTACTGGTTGTCGACAATGGGGGCTATTGTCGGTCTCCTCCCCCGGAATGCGGGACGTTACCTGGCGAGCCAACGGATTCCCGCATCAAAACCTTGCAAGGTTCGAGCCGCGCGATCGGCGGCCCCTCCCCGCCCTCGATCCTGGCAAACAGCGCCTCCATGGCGTGGCCGGCGATCTGGCGCATCGGCTGCACCACGGCGGCGATGGCCGGCCATGTCACCTGCATCCATTCGGCGTCGTCGAAGCCGATCAGCGAAATGTCGTTGGGGCAGTGCCAGCCGCGGCGGCGAAATTCGGAGAGCGCCACCAGCGTGCCCTTGAGGAACAGCGAATAGACCGCTGTCGGGCGCTCTCCCTTTGCAAAATAGTCGCGCAACTGCGCCCTGAGCGGCTCGACATCGCTTTCGGCAAGCACGACGTCGATGCGCACATCCGGCGCCAGCGCCCGCGCGGTGGCGCGAAAGCCCTCGAGGCGGGCGCGCACGGTCGCCGCCTGTTCGCCAAGACCGACGACCAGAATGTGGCGGTGGCCCTTGCCGATCAGCTCGCACGCGACCTCAGCACTTGCGGCCGCGCTGTCGGCCGACACGGTGTCGAAGGCGTCGTCGGACAGCACGCGGTCGATCAGCACGCCGGTCATGCCGTTGGCCTTCATGAATGCGGCAGCCGGGCCATGCTCGTTGCGCACTGGCGCCAGCACCACGCCGGCAACTCGCCAGTCATGCATGCGGGCCAGGATCTCCGTTTCACGCACCTCGGATTCGCGGCTCGATGCCGCCACCAGCGTGTAGCCGCGCTGCTCGGCGTGGGTTTCGAGCTGAGTGATCATCTGGCCGAAGAACTCGCTTTCGAACTCGGGCATGATGGCGCCGATAATGCGGCGCTTGGCCCGGCGCATGTCGGAAGCCAGCGGATCGATGCGGTAGCCCAGCAGCTCGATGGCATCGAAGACGCGCTGCGCGTTCTCGGGCTTCACCGTGGTGACGCCGGCCATGACCTTGGAGACGGTGGCGGCCGACACGCCGGCGCGGCTTGCCACGTCGTGGATCGACG
>NZ_JAMYUT010000053.1:0-20377 GCF_040323235.1 Mesorhizobium sp. M0051 | reverse complement strand
GTGCTTTGCCGGAGTCGTCGGGAATCGATGACATCAATCACGTTGTCACCGCCTGGGATGGTAGTCGGGCTAGCGGCGAGGACGGCCGCATCTTCAGCGGTTCAGTCGGTCCGGCCCCCAGCCGCGTGGCGACCGAGCGGTCTTTGGGCTGGTCAAATCGCTCACATTCGCACCAGGCAGTCCCTGCAGCGCCTAAGCACAGGGAACACAGAAATATCCGGCACAAAGCAGGAGCCCGGAGAGTTCACCGGCCGGCACATGCCGGCACTCGGCATGACTTTTTTCGCCACGACATAACCGTCGATCTGACGATGGCTGTTTGGCGAGCCACAGCTGGACGGCTTCGGTCGTGAAAACTCCCGTGTCGTCAGCCCAGGAATTCAATCGCAAGGCGGGCTAGGGGCACAGGCCGCGCTCGGATGGGGCGGCCCCTTGCAATCGCAAATGGCGAGATCGCAACCGCCTCCGGACCGGAACGGCAAGAAGCTCAAGCTAGATTTTGTGACGCGAGCGGACGATGACGACGAGCCTGGCGGCAGCCAACGCAGTCATGATGTCTATCTGCTCGTCGCTCAGGCCGAATACCTGTTCAGTCATCTGTGGCCACGCTTTTCTGCCGACGCGAAGCGCGTGATGCTTGTCCAAAACCTGACAGCGGCTGAAAACATGTCGGCTTCAATACAACCGGCCATCTTTGCATTTGAAGGTGTTTCAAAGTATAATCAAGCGTTTACTGCGCGCTGAGCGCGTTGGCACGGCCTTTGCGAATTGAGATTCAGCAACACTGAGTGAAGGCTGACTGCACGCAGATGCGCAAGACGAGCGATGCTCTCCCTTCCTTGAACCCTCGTGCCCCGTCTCAAAGGGCCAACAAGCTCGCGCATAAGGTCACGCAACCTTTGGCAACAGCTTTGGAGAGCAACATGGTATTGCAGATGGGGTCACCGGCTCCTTCGATCAAAGTGAAGGAGTGGCTGCGTGGCGAGCCCCTTGCGAACTTCCAGCCCGGCAAAGTCTATATCGTCGAATTTTGGGCAACTTGGTGCGAACTATGTGTGGCGGAGATGCTCGAGCTGATGCGGCTCCAGGAAAAATACAAGGGCGGCGGACTTGAGGTCGTCTGCGTCGCGGCTGATGAAGACGCTCCAACGGCCGTTGAGGCTCGAACCAAGTTGGACGCGTGGTTGACCGAAAAGTGCTCGAATCTGAACTATCGGATCGCGTTCGACTACACAGGTGAAATGAAAAAGCTTTGGAGGGAACCCAGCTTTTCTGTTGGGATTCCGACCTCGTTCGTGGTCGACCGAGACGGCCACATCGCGTTTGTCGGTCATCCCAGCCAACTCGATGAGGTTTTGCCGAAAGTGCTCAACGGCAGCTGGCGCATCAGCGATAAAGCTAAAGCCGCCGATACGGAGCGGATCGCCACAAGCGAACCCATGGCGCGCGAACAAGCGTTGAAGCAGCCGATCGATGACAGATTCTGGGCGGCGGTGAAGTTAGAAGATTGGAAGACGGCGCTCTGGGCGATCGAAGAGGGCATCGCTTTGATGCCGGACGACATTAATTTCCGCCTGGCTCATGCGCATCTGTTGCTTCACAAAATTCAAGACATGTGGACCGGCTTGCCCGTGATGCGCCAATTGGTTAGCGACGCGATCGACAAAAACTCCGAGGACTGGATGGTTTCGGCGCTAGACCAACTTTTCCATCCGGCCAATGACCATTCGCGCCTTCCCCCTGCTGAGCGCTTCGCGATGGGCAAGGAGCTGTCCGAACACATCCTGGCGCTGAATCCCCCGCCAGGGGACAGCCCTAAGTTCCGGTCCTATCCCGCGGTCGCCCGATACTATCACGAGAACGGCAACAATGATCGCGCGATCGAGTTGGTCGAACTGGCACTGAAGTCGCTGGACCGTCCGGAGCCTATCCCGGAGGAACTGAAAGAGCACCTTCTACCGGATTTGCTGCAGGCCCTGGCCAACTACAGAGGCGGGAAGGTTTGTTACGGCGCGCTCTGTGCGGTTCCGCAAAACAAGCTTCCCGGAGGTGCCAAAGTGCGGCCGGGCGAGAAGAATACTTAAGAAGGGGGGGCGGTCGGAATGTTTACTGGCCGGTTCATCCATTTCCCTGGCCTGGCCGCAGCAAGCAGGCCCCATGCAGCACAGGGCGGATCGTTTGCAGCAGGTTCGAGCTTCGTATCTTGCGATGACCTGCGGCCGCATCGCGGCGGAAGTGATGTTCGACGCGAATTAGGGCCGCGGTGGAAGACCTCGCAGTCGAGGACGTCTTTAAGGTCGACCACAGGGACATCAATTGCGTGGAATCGGCCGCCCCGAGCCGGACGTCGGCTGCGCAAGTGTGCCCGGAGTAGGCGTCCCCGAAAACAGACATCGTGCTTCGAGGAAGAGGACTGAAATGAGGAGAAGGCGAAATGTCTGATGCCGCGGTCAGCCCGGCTGTCAACGAGGACGAGGCGGCCCTTGCCATGCCTTTTGTCAGATGCCTCGTGCGGCTGATCCGTGCCCAGGAGTCCTACTGTTTATGGGAAGGCAAATCGGACGCCACGCTGCTGGTCGACTTCATCGTCACCAGGAAAAAGCGCCGTGTGATCCCTGGCATGGGCTATCCCGATCCGGACGTATTGTGGAGGCTCGACATGTTCTACACCGCCGTCGGGCTTGCGATTGCGGAGCGTTTCCGCCCGGTGACATCGCCAATCGTGGAGATGAAAACCTTAAGGCCTTCGGGCACGTGCTTTTCACGGTCGGGCAGCTCGTCGTTCTGTCTAGACGTCCATCGGTTCGGCTTCGAGACGTTCCGGCAACTCGCGGAGGCCGGTACGAAACTGGTCGACGATGCGACCTCAGCCACTGAAGCCTATCGCAACCTGGCGCGGGCGTGATGAAACCGATTTCGAGGAAGGATTTATGTCAAAGCTAGATGATATGGGGAAGAAAGTCCGAAAGCTTCAGCTGCGCGCGGCAGTTGTCAAGATGAAATTGCGCGACCTTGCAGAGAATCTCCCGCGAAAATGGACGGAGATAGAGGAAGTTGCCGAGGAAACGTCGGCGGTTTTTGCTGAGTTGGATGGTGCCAAGAGAGAGCTCGCTACAATGAAGAAGTTACGATGATGAGCACATTCACCACCCGCGACGGCTCCGGATGGGTGCCGGAATACCTCACCGCTATAAACGGCACGACCTGCATCGGCTGCGGCCGCTGTTTCAAAGTCTGCTCGCGCGAGGTCATGCATCTTTACGGCGTCGATGACGCGGGTGAAATTCTGGGCGTCTGCAACGGCGAAGACGACGATTTCGATGGCGAGCTCAATCGCATGATTATGGTCGTCGATCTTGCCGGCCGCTGCATTGGCTGCGGAGCCTGCGCCCGCGTCTGCCCGAAGAACTGCCAGACCCATATTGCGGCCGACCAGGTCGCTGCATGATCTGGCGGACAAACCAGGAGAACGGCGTTGCCCTTTAGAATCTTTTATTGCTTCCTGTGGCTGGTCCTGTGCAGCAACGCTCTGACCGTCTACTTCGCTTCTTACTCCATCCGCACAGTAGTCGTCACAACGGTGGCTTGGTTGCTGCTCCTCCAGGTAGCCTATTTTGCAAGCGTGCTCTTTCTGATCTGGCGCTCTAGCTGCGCCAGCAGATCTGGCCAAAGGGCTGAGCATTTCGGTCATTGCAAGGAAGTTGGATACCAGCCGCCAAACTATGATGAGGTGAGGAATGAATCTTCAGATGTGCCTCAGCTCAATAAAATGCTAGCCATATCGCTGCTGCTGCCTTGAGGCGCCGTGACAAGATCAGTTGTCAGGTTAACAACACTTTGGATCAACTATGAACATTGAGCGGTACTTAGAAGTAATACTGCGCTTGATATGGTCGGTGGGCGACCGCATTCCGGTCGTTCTAATCCGGGAGATACAGTTTTCGGTTCCATGGGCGTGGGTTGCCTATTGCAGCACGCCGGCATGCGGGTTGCTTGGTCTCGACGACAAGGCGCTGGATATAATGATGGGGCTCTTCTGCAGCGTCCGAGCACGCAGCTCGCTTCAACTCAAACACGCCCTTGGAATGACCGGTGCGTAGCTGGTTTCAACTCGATCACGTGTTGTCGGAGAGAACATGCTGGAAAAGTTCGAACGCTATCCGCTCACCTTTGGACCCACGCCTATCGAGAAGCTCGACCGCCTCGGCAAGCACTTAGAAGGAAAGGTGGAAATCTACGCCAAACGCGAGGACTGCAACTCCGGTCTCGCGTTTGGCGGAAACAAGCTTCGCAAGCTCGAGTACATCATCCCCGACGCGACCAGCCGGCTTCGGCAGCCTGCCGGGCTATGTGTTCACCAAAATTCTCGGAATTCCCGCCTTCGTCACGCCCTATGCAAACCACGACAAAGCAAACAACGCACCAAACGAAAATTTGGAACTCAGCTGTTTCTATAGCGGAATTCGTACTGGTGCTGCATTGCTCCATGAGCTTGATTCGCTGACTTAGTGAGACCTGGATCAATACAGCCTGCCCGTCTCAAAGATAAGCATGCAGTCCAGCCTGTGATGATGAGTTTGTCGGACATTTCAGCGCTGAACTGTCTAGTGGCTTGTCTGCCTAATAACAACACTATCAGCATATGGAGAATGTTATGGAAAGTAATTCACACGTAGCCGACGATGATCCAGCCTGTCAGGGTGGCTTTGATACGGTCGGTTCGATTGCGACGAACGTTGCAGACGGCTTCACGATGGTTGCAGTCGGCGACCTCATTGTGTCGCGGTCACTGACCAAAGGCCATCATCGCGGCTTCAGCGACATCGTCAAGATTCTCCATGAGGCTGATGTCACGTTCGGCAACATGGAAGCCAACATCTTCGATATCCGATCGTTCAAGGGAAGTCCGCAGGCCGAGTACGGCGGTGCATATCTTGCCAGCCCACCAGAGATCGGACCAGACCTGAAGGCGATGGGATTCAACATTGTCAGTCGCGCGAACAATCATACCCTTGACTGGGGCCTTGAAGGCATGCGCGAGACGAGCCGACTGCTCGATGAGAACGGTATCGTTCATGCAGGTGCGGGCGAGAATCTCGCACAAGCCGGCGCCGCACGCTTTCTGGAGACCGCACGCGGTCGCGTGGCGTTGGTGTCATTTGCTGCAAGGTACACCCCTATGTCTCGTGCGTGCGATCCCGCTGGAGAAGCGCCAGGCAGACCAGGACTCAACGCCCTTCGTTTAGCTGTTAGCATCGTGGTCTCGCCGGAGATGCTCGAGAGCTTGAAGCAGCTACGCAACGCGGTGCCCGCTCCGGATCCAAGCCGCCAGGATCCAAAACGCGTCGAATTCACTCCGGATCCCTACCATGGAGGTGTGACATATGAAACGGGCGACAAGGTCGGTTACAGCTATGAGCCCAACCCGCGCGATGTCACCGACATTCTACGAAACATTCGCCGGGGTAAGCAGTTCTCCGATTTCTGCATCGCAGCTAGCCACTGTCACCAGCCCGGGAATTGGAGCCAGGAGCCAGCTAACTACGAACAGTCGTTTGCGTATCACCTCATCGATGCTGGAGCAGACGCATATGTCGGGCACGGACCGCATCAGTTGCGCGGCATCGAGATCTACAAGGGCCGGCCGATCTTTTATAGCTTGGGGAATTTCTTTTGGGACGACCTGCGGTCGCCCGTGGGGGCTGACATGTTCGAGGTCTACGGTAAGGACCCACGAGTCGACACGGATGCCGAGGTGACAATCGCCTCAAACGGCGACTCGGTCGACACGGTCTTCTTCGAGAGCGTTGTCACCGTCAGCCGATTTGAGCAGAACCAGCTTGCTGAATTGCGGCTCTATCCGATCGAGCTCGGTTTCTCAAAGAGGTTTGCCAATCGGGGTGTCCCGCGGCTTGCTTCGGCGGCTCAGGGAAGAACTATTCTGGAGCGTCTCCAGAAGCTCTCGAAGCCATTTGGGACCGAAATCACCATCGACAACGGCGTTGGAGTGATCAGATTGCAGCCTATCTCGCCACAGTAATCTGGTTCGGCTCGGAGTAATTGCCGCACGTTCGCGATCAACGGGTTGAGAAAGCGGCAGGCACCGTATCCAAATGGCACATCGTGCTTCAGCACCTCCGTTGCGCAACGGAGGTGCCCATCGCGGCGGCTTGGGCGTGCGGCCAAACGGTTCGGATGAAGCAGTTGATCCTGAACCACTGACCGGCAAATAGTTGGGGTATCTGTTTTGTGAAACCTGACGTTCTCGTGACTGCCATGGAACATGGCAGCATGCGGCGCGTTGCGCCAGCGCTGGGCGTGCAGGATTTGAGGGTCAGCCGGAACTGCGGGGTTGGAGCGGTACCTCGATATCCACGTTTTCGACTGTCACAACACCGGCGTGCGACGCACATACAAAGGGGAGAGTCGACGTAATATTGTCAAGGGCCCTACGACGGTCTTGAAGAGGTCCTGCTCCAGACCGCCCACCGCAATAAAGACGGCGAACAGTTGCGCATCGGTCTCTGTGCACCCGTGGGCCGGGAGTATCTGTTGATCGATAGATTTCGGATGACATATCCGCAGCCTCCGCTGCCGGCGCCATGGCCGGCCCGGTGCTTTCGGCAATGATCCTTCGCCGGCCGACCACCCGCTCGCGATAGAGCGCATAAAGACGGGAGCCGACGACGATGGTGGCGCCGGCGATCATCGGCATCTCGGGCATGTCGCCGAAGACGATCAAGCCGAGCAGGATGGACCAGAGCAGCGCCGTATAGCGGAGTGGCGCGACGAAGGAGATTTCGCCCGAGCGCATCGCCATGATGATGAACTGATAGCCGACGAGCACCAGCACCGCCGCCAGCGCCACCAGCGCCGTGCTTTTGCCGGTCATCGGCGTCCAGCCGCCCATCGGCGCCAACAAAGTAGCGCCGACGACGGTCATTGCAAGCGCGGTGGCGGTCGAGACGGGATGGCTTGAGGGATGCGCTTGGTGGCGAGGTCGCGCACGGCGCAGCACGAATGACGAGGGCGATTTCTCTGTACGCCTCGTGCTCGATGAAGTGCGCGGTCTCGGGC
The DNA here is from genome assembly GCF_040323235.1 of Mesorhizobium sp. M0051. Taxonomy (NCBI): domain Bacteria; kingdom Pseudomonadati; phylum Pseudomonadota; class Alphaproteobacteria; order Hyphomicrobiales; family Phyllobacteriaceae; genus Mesorhizobium; species Mesorhizobium sp. M0051. The sequence continues at coordinate 13,300 of NZ_JAMYUT010000053.1, read as the reverse complement.
CCCGGCCTGGGCTTGCCGAGGACGGCCCCCCGTTTTTGTCGACGCAGTAGATCAGGATCGGCAGCAGCAGGCCGGGTTGTCGAGGTCGAGTAGTTCCATGGCATCAGCTCGGGCTGCAACAGGTCGGGCTGCCGTTCCTCTGCGCAAACTTGCACGGGAGGGCTGTTGCGTTGGCAGCCGAAGATACCACTCTTTCAACATAGGTTCGTCATGCGGAAATTTGCGATTTCCCAAACGGCGCAGACCCGTGCCTTCGGCATCAAGCAGGGCCACGCTTGAAACGGGAAGCGCCGGCACGGGGTTTTCATTCGGCAAGGTGGCACCGGGCGTCACATCCGAGCCCCATCGGCACGACGGTCCTGTCGGAGCGGGCAAGTTAGGACTGACCTTGGGGAAATCTCGGTCGAGTCGAGTGATGTCGTTCTATTCGAGCCTTTTGAAGCGCCATGTGCTGCGCAACGAAGGGGACGACGACCTAAATTCGTCGATATCTACAGACGGCGAGGCCGCCCTCGATGCCGCTGCACAGGCCACATGCCCAACATACAGCGACGCTCGTAGATCTCGGAACCGAACTCGTCGAGGATGACGTGGTGTTGCTCGAGCTGTGCACCCCCATTATGGCATTCCGTCTGAGGGAACCAAGGAGGCCATCCGCCTGTGTGCGCGGCTCGAGGGTATGATTACGATCCCGTCTACGAGGGCAAATCGATGCAAGGAATGATCGACCTCGTCCAGAAAGGCTTCTTTCCAGAGGGATCGAGGGTCCTCTACGCGCATCTCGGCGGTGCGTCAGCGATCAACGGTTATGGCTACACATTCCGCAATGGCTGACGCTCGACAGATTGCGGTTGCGCCGTCCTGCCGTGCCGGCGATGCGCTCCAAGTTCGTTCGGGCCCGGCAAACCTGGGACCGGCTGTTAACTGCCGTCCAACGCGAAGATAACCGGGTTCACTCGGAATGTCTTAATCGGTTCTATCTCGATGGCAATTCGCTCGGGCCCGCTTGCATGAAACGCCACCGAGGGGTCGCGAGCATCGCCGAATGGGGGACGCAGCTCATCCGTGCTTGGAACGCGGCACGAGGGCCCCGTGCATCAACGCTGCATCCCACCAGTCGGCGGCGTCGCGTCCGAGATCCAGCACCGGCTGCTCGGCGCCTTTACGCTCGCACCATGGCGCCGGCATGCCGCCGGCGAACCATGACGCATTGCCGCCGAGGCTGCTCGTCCAGCAAAAGCGCGATAAGCCCTAATGGGCAACCTCATCGGGACCGAAAAGAGCGCTAAACCGGCTGGCTAGATCAATCCACGGTGCCGCGTCGCCGGTCTCTGAAGCTATGCGAACGACCGCCGCCAGATAATCGGTAAAAGCCTTCAGTCTTATGGCGCCTTGCTCAGAGAGGTAGCCAACGGCGTCAAGCCGCTGGTGAACGGTACCGAGCATGTGTTGCACCAACAACAGGGAGGATGGGCATGGGCAATCGCTCTCAGTCGCGAGGCGCTTGCACTCGCTGCAAATCGGCGGAATGTCCTCTAAGGCTAGGTCGCCGGAAAGACGTTGTATGAGATTGTCAGTGGCGTTCCACAAATTCGCTCGCATACAGCACGGAATGCAGCGTTACGCCATGTTGGGCTAGCAGCGCCGTAGCTCCCTCGTCGCGGTCCACGAGGCAAGCAGCGTCACTCACAATGCCCCCGACATGGCGAACCTCTTCGATCGCCTTCAATATCGACTTGCCGCTTGTGGCAACGTCGTCAACGATCAGGACGACTTTTCCCTTGAGATCTTCTTTGGGGCCAAGGCCTTCAATCACGTCCCTTGTGCCGTGGGCCTTTGGAGCCTTGCGAACGAAGATCGTGTTTATGGGTTTGTTCATGACCGAGCTGACAGCCGCCATTGATCCAATTACGGGGACCGCGCCCATTTCAAGGCCGCCGACGTACTCTGCTTTCGTTTGCTCAACGATCTTTAGGAACTCAAGTGCGGCAAGTTGCGCGCCTCGCGCCACCATCATAGTAGGCTTCATATTAAAATAGATGTCGCTCTCTATGCCCGACGAGAGCGTGTAGCGCCCGAATCGAAAGGAGCGCTCACGGACAATCTCGCGGAGTTCGTCCTTGCCGTGTTGGCCGGAATCAACTGGTCTGAATTTTGCCAGTGCCGCCATAGATCAGACCTCGCCCCTAGGAAAAAGTTGGATGCGGCATGCCCCTCAGCAACTACCGCTATGCGGCTTATGCAAGTGTTCGCGGGGTGTGTCAATTAAAGTCAATACCGGTGCGACCGTTTCGCGCAGATTTTTCCCTTATCGTTATTGCGTGCCTAAAGCGTAATCACGGGTTGGCGGCTCCCCTTCCCCTACGGCTGGGTAGCGCTGGCTACTGGGCCTTTGCCCGGTCTCTGCTAGGCAAGGGTTTCAGGACGCGGGCCTCTTTGAGGGTGTTGAGCGCTTCATCTTTGGGGAGGCCGACCTACGGGCAAAATAGGCAATCTCCTTGCCGATGCCGCTCGCGGCTCCGGTGATCACCGCCACCTTGTCGAGAAGCCCGCAGCGGCTCCGTCGTCGCGCTGGTTCGATGGGATATCATTCTGAAAGTTCATGAATTCTTCCTTTCCGATAGCGAGGATCGAGTTCCGCGAGATAGTCGTGGACGACCTTCCCGAGCGCGAGCGTGAGATCTGCGACGAGATGTACGGCCGACCACTTTCAGCACCGGCAGTTCGGCGACGGGGGCAAGCGCATGCGACCAGAGGTTCAGGGCTGCCGGGCCGGTCCAGGCGCCCCTCAAATCGATGCCCTCCAGGTGATATGCCACGAGCTCACAGTGCGCGGCGTGCCGTCGATATGCGGGATGATTTTGAGGAGGAAGTTCGGTTCGGCGAGCGAGGCCTTCACGCTCGCAAGATCGGCGGCTCGGTGCTTGTAGCCCATGGTACCCGTCGAGACGCGCGCGGGGCCGTAGTCCAGCGTGCCAACAAGGGTATCCGTCTCCGTTCGGAGCGTTGGGCTGGCGAGCGTCTTGGGAAAGCCCCACAATTCGCGTCCGCCGGCTATCGGCGGATGGTCATCGAGAAACATGCAGTGGGTGTAGCTGCCCTGCGGCCACGGAAGGCGACATGGATGACCTGTCCGCCTTCCGTGTAGTCGCCGAAGCCCGTAGAGTCCGGGAGGCGAATGAACTCGAATTTGACGAGAGGCTCGCACACCTCAAGCGGCTCCGGCACTAGGTCGCGCAGTTTCTGTGGATCGGTACGATATGTGATGATCAGATACTCCCGGTTTCGGAAGCGATATGGGCCGGCCGGGAGCCGGGCTGGTCAGCGGCATGGCGAAAGCTCTCGCCCGGACGGTGTGTTGGTGCATGTCTGAATTTCCTTTGTGCTGATCAAGCGGCGCTCAGATCCGTATGCGTGATGGCGGCGAGGCTCTGCTTGGCGCCTTCGTTCGGCCTCGAATAAGGATGCGTGCCGCAGATCGCGCGCAGCCCTTTGCGCTGGGCGATTGCCCTGAGGTCGCGCTCATTGGCGATGATGCCGGACAAGATCTGGGCGCGGACGCGGTCGATCGCCTCCTGGCCGAAGAGCGGCTTGCTCACCGCTCACGAAAAGTGTGCCGCGCAGCCAGTCAGACCGAAGTTTCATCGATGGCTCCGGTTGTGGTCGCGGGACGAGAGGCAAGGTTCGAGGCAAAGTGATTTTGTTCCTCAGTTTGAAGGCGCTGCTTCCCGTCTTGTAGGAGAAGGTGGATCGGCGGGCAGCGCCGAGCCGGATGAGCAACCGTCTTCATGTTGCCAGGCCTTGGTCGAGCGTCATCTTTGGATGCGTTCGGGAGACCCGCGGCGGCGGTATATTTCGGGAGGCGATCATGGGACGATTTCTCCTCATGACGGGGTTTGCGGACGAGCACGCATGTACCAAGCCAAATGAGAGTTTCGTTTCGAGGGAAAGCGATAGATATGGCTCAGCTACGTTGCGTATCCGACATTGTCGGACATCAGACAGCATCGAACGCGAACCGCTTGCGGATTGGGAGGATAAGCGTCGCACAGCATCACTCCCGCAATCTTGGCGATCGCGTACCACTGATTCGTCGGCTCGAGCGGCCCGGTCATCAGCGTGCTTTCCCAGATCGGTTGTGCCGCAAATTTGGGGTAAATGCAGGACGAGCCGAGCAGCATGAACTTCTTGACGCCCGCCTCGAATGCGGCCGTGATCGTAGAGAGATCGACAATGAGATTGTCCTAGGAGGAAGTCGACCGGATCTTCGTTGTTAGCCGGGATTCCCCTGGGGGCCGGCAGCCATGAAATGGCCTAGGCGGTCGTCACTGCGCGATCGGTCAGGTCGAGATCACGACTGTCCACCGTGAGGATCTTCACCTCGAGCAAGCCGGACAGCCGGCGCACTGGTGCGGACCCACCAATGCCGCGGTTGCCGGCGACACAAATGCGGTTGCCCTCTTGCGAAATCATTATCTTTTCACGTCAAGCGAGCGTGATCCCGTAGGCGCGGCAGTCGGCCTCGACCATTTCCGAGACGAGCTCATTGAAGGTGGTCTTTGGCTTCAACCGAGCTTGGTGGCCGCCTTAGAGGCGTCGCCGATCAGCAGGTCAACCTCGGTCTGACGGAAATAACGCTTGTCTATTCGGATCAGTGCCTGGTTACTCCTGCGTTCGCGGCCCACCTCGTCGACGCCATTGCCCTCCCAGACGATCTCCTTCCCGACCCGCCTGAAGGCAGCCTCGACAAAGCTGCGGGACCGAATGCGTCTCGCCGGTCGCGAGCACAAAATCGTCAGGCTCGTGGTGCTGCAGGATGTGCCACATGCCCTCGACATAGTCGCGCGCCGAGCCCCAGTCGCGCTTTGCCTCCAGGTTTCCGAGATAAAGGCAGTCCTGCTTGCCGGCCATACGCGGATTACATCGAGTGTCTTGTGCCGTCGGCATCAGATCCGCCTCCACCTTCCGCATGACGGGGAGCGACCTCCTCGTAGGCGTCGCCTTCCGAAGCGGCGTCTTTTCCTGTCCGTTACTCGTCGTAAAATCGATTGTTTCGATGCAATGCATCCACAGGACGGGTGAACTCTTATCGATTAGATGGAAAGTTCAGAGCCTTGAACGCAGATCAGCTCAGCGAGATCCGCGCCGCGAGGAGATGGCAAGAGCCGTTTTCCGCGCCACAGTCCGTAAATACTGGGTGCTAGCCTCCGTTTCCGGTGCGGAACTGCCCTATTAGCCTACCGGCAAAAGGGCAACGACGTGTCAATGTCGGATACCCGACAGGAACACAAATCTTCTAACCCGTTGCTTCAATGATAATTTCCTTTCTGGCACGTTCCATGCCTGAGACCTTCCGAACGCATCAGCGGAGGTCGTCCTATGATCAGGCTCACCGAAAATGCTGTCGCCGCATTTAAGGCCGCGCTCTAGCTGGCCGCCAAGCCGGCCGAAGGTCGGCGCATCATGGTCGAGGCGGGCGGCTGCGCCGGACTAAAATCCGGAATAGGCTTGGAAAGCATCTCGCTGACGGTGACGCGGTCATCGAGGCGGTCGGAACTAGGACATACGTCGATCCCGCCAACGAACCACATGTCGCCGGCATGACCACTGGGCTGGGATCCTCGGGCTTAAATCACCGTCCAACCCCGCTGGCACGACTTGGAGATGGAATATTGCACAATTTTCTTAAACAACTCCGCTTATGGATAAATGGGGCTGTCAAGGATTTTTCCAGCGAGCATTCGAGCGCGCATGTGTCAGCGTGCGGCGTCGTCTTTTTTGATGACAATAATTGTAGCTATTCGATCCCCGTCTGCTGTTTCGTCCCTCGATGCGGGGTCTGAGAACGCGCCTTCCAGTTTGAGACGAAGCGCCTTGACGGTCCAGATTGACATCATTGAACAGCTGATCCGCCAAGGTTCCGATCAGATGTCGGCTTCACACTTCCGGGAGCTCCTTGGACCCCACGGGAGGGCTGTGTTTTTACAAAACTACTGAAGCGCTGTGAGCTTTGGAATCGTTTCATTGGCATGCAGCTTAGGGGCAGCAACGCATCGGATGCGGATTCCGACGTGAAGCCGGCCGCCATTCCGATCAAACACCGGCCATCATTCCGGTATGAAGCCGGCCACCGTTCCAACCAAAGACCGGCCAGTTTTCGGCACTGAAGATTACCTCCTGGGTCAGCAACTTTGGCATCAAATACCGGAGTCGGTCCGCCGATCGGATTAAGGCGTATATGGGCGCATTGCCAATGAATGAGGTGTCAAGCAGACCTGGCCAGCCCTCTGAAACCTAAGATGAGATAGGCATGAGGCTATAACGGCCACACGGCCATGCTGCTGGGTGCGCCGCCAACTTCCTCGCCATACGCGAAAGTTCATGCGCTCGTTACCTTGATCTTGCTGCGGAAGGAGTGCTGGGCGGCTAAGTGAGGGTCCGGCACGGATAGTGGACACCATTTCGGCCCAGGCTGAGGAGTTGTTCGCCAAGCAAAGGGGGCTTGCAGTCTCGCCACATATCAGCGCACGCAAAGCAGGATCACTCCCTGCGCAAAATGGCGACGTCACAGCCACCGAAATTCGCTGAGACGCTCCATGCCACGCCGCCGGTAATCAAAGGGTGCAACAGATTCTACAAGTAATTTCACAGAACCTTTGCGACCTAAAATCCCTAACAATGCTACGTTCACCCCAAGTCTGAATCAGACACCTAGCGCCCTAGGTACTTGAAAGTGTCCCAACTGAAACGCGAGCCCTGTTCGGATGATCGGGTCTCGTCTCGTACCAGCAAATCCCACTTCGATGTACCTGACGGGGAAGTGATATGGCGGTCCAAAATTCTATACATCCTATCGGCCCTCTGGGAAGCGGTGCGAGCATGTCGACCAGAGAACTTCTCGAGGCGGCCGCCGATGAAGTTTGGAGCTCATACATGTATCACCAGACGTTCGATAGCGCGGATGCGACCCAGATTATCGCCGAGGATGCGCAGCAGCCAAGGGTTCATTCTAGCGACGCTCTTTGTTGCGGCACATTCGGCGAGTTGCTGCAAGGTCAGCTGCCGGCCGGCTGCGTTCCCCGGGACCCTCACTTCTTGGTCACGATGCCAATCGCGCTCTTTGCGCGAGCTCACTTCATGCCGATTGCAGGCACACGATCCGTAACCGTTTATCCGTCACATAAAGTCAAAGCAAAACGACTGGCTGAGAATCTCGTGATTGCGCTCGGCGTCTCAGGAGGAATCCTCCTTTTGCAATCTGAACTCCCAGAAGGCAAAGGGCTGGCGAGTTCGTCTGCGGATCTTGTTGCGGCTGCACGGTCAATCGCCGGGTGCTTCAAGCGTAGAGTCCGGACATCGTTGATTGAGAAGTTAATGGCGAAGATCGAGCCATCCGACGGGGTGATGTACCCCGGCGTGGTCGCATATCAGCAGCGAGCATGTAGCCTTCTCTCCTTCCTTGGGCAAATGCCGCCGCTTGCAATCGTAGGTATCGATGAAGGAGGGACGGTCGAAACCGTCGATTATGATCAACGGCGAGGTGAAATCTCGGCCAGTAATAGAACAGAATATCACGAATTACTCGACCGCGCGCGGATGGCAATTCCACAGGGTGACACGGCCTCAATAGGCAGAATAGCTACGGCCAGCGCGCTCCTGCATCAGGAGCGGGCTCCAAAGGAGCATCTGAACTCGATGCTAAAAGCATCTGAGGCCACTGACGCTCTCGGGGTCATAGTCGCGCACAGCGGCACAATGATTGGAATTCTGCTTGATCGAATGGCGGCTGACTTTCCACAGAAGCTTCGGTCGGTGCTCGCCCATGTATCGCCGTTCGACAGCTCGCCAAAAATATATCTGACCATGACTGGCTGCCGGTGAGGTAAACAATATGGACGCTGTTCGCAAACGCCTGCCATTCTCCGACTATTCTGATGCCTATGCTCTCCCCAGCATTATTAGATGTGAGACAAATCTTTATCTTGCGCAGTTCGCTTTCATGAAGCTTCTCCCTGCGAAGTACATCATTGCGCAGGCGCTGGCTCGAGGGACTTTGACGCACGGCATGAAAGTTCTCGAGACCTCGAGCGGAACCTTCGCGCTGGGTTTGGCGGTAGTTTGCCGGGAACGTGGGTTCCAGCTCGAAATCTTCACGGACCCAGTGATGGACAAAGGTCTGGAAAACAGGTTGAACTCCTTGGGAGCCGAAGTCTTCATAATCACTGAAAAGGCGAAGCAGGGTGGCTATCAAAGAAGCCGCCTCGACGCATTACACGCTAGAATGAGACAGTTGGGCCACTCCTGTTTCTGGCCCCGGCAATACGAAACACCGGACAACCCGGCAGCCTATAAGCTCTTCGCCGATCAGATATCGGGGATGTTGGACGCCGAGGTAACTTTGGTCGGTTCTGTGGGGTCAGGCGGCTCTACTTGCGGAACGATAAAGGGCCTCCGCCAAAAAGCCCCTGGCGCGCGCCTGATTGGAGTGGACACCTTCAATAGCGTCATTTTTGGCCAACAGGATGGCGAACGGAAACTGCGGGGGCTGGGGAACAGCCTTGTCCCCAAGAACGTGAAGCATGAACTGTATGACGAGGTGCATCTCATCTCGGCTCCGCTCGCATTTGCTGCAACGCGAACCCTCCACGAGCGGCACGCCGTTTTCGCCGGTCCGACCTCGGGAGCGAGCTACATCGTTGGGCGTTGGCGCGCTCGACAGTATCCAAGAGAGACCGTTGTCGTCATATGCCCTGATGAAGGCCACCGCTACGTCGAAGCTGCATACGACCACGAGTGGCTCAAGCAGAACGCTTGTCTAAATGAAAGTGTTCTGCTGGACACACCGGCAACCGAAAATCATCCCTCGACGGCTCTCCCACCATGGAACCGATATCGTTGGAATCGGAGAACCCGGGAGGCTGTCCTAAACGTGCTGGAGAATGCTTCATGGTGAACCGAGGTAGCTTCCTTTTCGTGGAAAGCAACACGACCGGCACTGGCGAACTATTGATGAAGCGGGCCCGAGTCCTGGGCTTTGAGCCGTATCTTGTTACGCGCAATCCTGCGCGCTATCCGTTTCTTAAGGACTTCGTCGCTCAAGTGATCGAAGCTGAAACGCGTAGTTCGGATGAACTCATCGGAGTCGCCGCCAAATTAAGAAGGCTGGAAGGAATATATTCATCGTCGGATTACTTTGTGGAAGCAGCGTCACGTGTCGCGACGGCAATGGGGTTACCAGCACCGAATCCGGAGGCTATAGCCACATGCCGGAACAAATGGAAGCAAGCGGCCGCGTTACAGCGACAATCAATTGCGATCCCTGAAACTCGGTTGGCCATATCCGTCAGAGAGGTCGAGAACATTCTCGCCCAAGCTACTCTGCCAGTCGTCGTGAAGCCGGTCTCCGGAAGCGGTAGTAGCGGCGTGCGGTTATGCGATAGTGCCGCAGCCGCCATCAAGGCGTTTGAGAGTGCAAAGGACGTATTGGTCGATCAAGTGGATCTGGCCAGTCCCGACATCCTCATCCAGCAATACATAGTGGGTGAAGAATACTCTGCAGAAATAATTGCGTACGATGGGGCGCTGCATTGCCTTGGAATTCTTGCCAAGCACAAAGGGCCGGCTCCCTGCTTCGTTGAGGTAGGGCACGACTTCCCGGCCCCGCTTCCGGAGCCGTCCCTCAAGGAATTGGCTTCTTTTGCTGCGCGAGCGGTGTCGGCGCTGGGCCTGGAGTTCGGACCGGCTCATGTAGAGTTCGTAATAGCGGAGTCGGGGCCTGTCATCATTGAGGTCAATCCCAGGCTGGCTGGAGGAATGATTCCAGTCATGCTCTCGCACACCTTGGGCACGTCAATCCTTGACATGGTGATTAAACTTTACGCGGGAGAAGGATTCACGCCTCCAGGCGCGAGCGCAAGGGCAGGAGCCATCCGTTTCCAAGTCGTTCATAAATCCGGCAAACTCAAACGCTTGGGCTTTTCTCGAAATCCGGACCCGAAAGTGCCCGAGGCGGGCCTTCTGAAATCTGAGGGGGAGGAAATCCAACTAAATGGCGACTTTAGAGACCGGGTAGCCTACGCCATAGGCGTCGCTGATGAACTCAATGCCGCCGCCGCGGCAGCTGAAAGGATGATCGATTCCATCGTGATCGATATCGAGACGGCTGCTGGCGAATCGGACAACAAGCAAGACGCTGGGTCGAGCGAGGGCAAGTGGAACCTACATCCCGAAGCGATGAAGTTGCTCGCTCCGCCTATCGAAATCACGCGTGATGGTCGCCTTCTGCAATACCAAGCGGCCATAGACGAAGCACATCTGGTGATGCTGGCGGACCAGGGCTTGATCAACCAAGCCGCCGCTGCCGATCTCCTCAAGCATATCTTGGACCTCCAGGACGATGGCTTTCAGTCTTTGGAGGGCCGCGATGCTCCGCGTGGCCTCTATCTGGCCTATGAGGCGGAACTTGCCGCCCGAGCTGGACCGGAAAAAGCCGGCTGGCTGCACCTTGCGAGATCCCGAAACGACTTGAACGCGACCATTTCTCTCCTGCTCCTTCGGGAAGCCGCATGTTCCACCTCGCAAGAAATAGGGATTCTACAGGATGCACTGCTTCAGCGAGCGGAAGAGGCATCAAAACTTGTGGCTCCGCTGTACAGTCAGTACCAGATCGCACTCCCTGGATCGCCAGGGCACTACCTGCTTGGCGTCTTCTTCGCTCTGGGACGCGAGCGCGAGCGCCTCCATTGCCTGCTGGAAGACATCAATTGCCCTATGGGGTCGGGTGCGGGCGGAGGCACCAGTATTCCCATCGATCCCTTGAAAACCGCAAGTCTTCTGGGGTTCGAACGGCCGTCGTTCAACTCACTTGATGCGGTCGCGAGCCGCGATCATCACCTGCAAGGGCTTTCAGTCTACGCTGGCGTTTCAATCTTGCTCAGTCGTGTGGCCCAGGACTTGCAAATTTGGACGACGCGGGAGTTCGCCCTCGTCGACATTCCTCACAATCTTGCCGGCGGCTCTTCCATGCTTCCCCAAAAGAAGAACCCCTTTTTGCTTGAACACATCAAGGGGTCGGCGAGCACGGTGGTTGGGGCCTACGTTTCTGCGGCAACGGCAAGCTGCAAAGCGCCTTTCAGCAACTCGATCGAAGTAAGCAACTACGGTTGCTCTCCGCTAGGCCTTGCAGAAGATACCCTGAAGCGGGCCATAAGCCTCACGTCGCTCATCGTGAAGTTCATGTCGTTCAACGTGCAGTCGATGCGTGAAAATCTGGAAGACGGCTCATCGATGACGGCTGTCGCCGCCGAGCGAATGACGTCGCGAGGCGTTCCTTTCAGAAGGGCCCATACATTAGTTGGCGAGATCGCCAGGCGCGCGTCTCTGGATAGCTGCGCCGAGGAGCGCCGAAGCGAGTTGGCCGACCAACTCGCTGATGTGTTGCCGGCGAGTCTTGAAGAGTGCAGGGACGCTCTGCAATTCGGAGGCGGGCCCGCTAAAGGATCAACCGACGACCAGGTTTCTGTAGCAAAAACGCTATTTCAGGACCTGCAGCTGAAATGCGGAGACGTACGGGAGCGCTGGGCGCACGCTGAGATGCACCGCAAACAGAGGGTGAAAGAACTCATCGAGCGGCACCAAGGCATTTGAAGGAGTGGATAAATGGATACCGTCGGCGAGCCTTGAACCTCGAGATCTGGCATCCTCGTGGCCAACAAATGAGCGTTTGAGTTAGGTGCACTGCCCCCGGTCAGTCAGAGCTCGCGTATGCGCGATATCGGCAGGCCGAGGCACGGCTTCGCCGAAGCCGCGATCGACCCCAGCACCATGCGAACGGTCCATGTGACCATAATTGAAGCTCATGCCCGTCATCGAGATGGAAACGACACTGTGCCATGATAACCGGTCGCGCGAGATGATCTTCTTCTTCCAAGGCTTGCTGCGAAGTTATTACAGTAGCTTCGCCTGCGCCTCATTGACATCCTCCCCGACATCCTGCGAGAAGAACCTTACTCGTCTTGCCGGGAGCCATTTTCACGAGAGGGTCTGACAAGCTTGCCAGTTCATCGGTGTTTGGGCGGCGTGACGGTGAAAAAGGCAAACGAGATGTATCACTCGAGGCGTCAGGAGCGTCGTGCAGAGATCAATATGATCAACCAAGCCGATGTCAAAACACCACAAAGGTAACATATATTTCAGAAGGTGCACCTCTTCCGAGAGACAAGATAATCTATACTTAACCAACTTTAACGTTACGTCTTGTGCTGGATGCGATAGAGTTTCTATGCCGCTCGATGACGGTGCCCAGACTCGCAGCCTATCACCCGGCAGTTTTGTGCATGTGCACCAGTGACAAGATCCAGCGCAAATGGCTGCGGAGCTGTGACCATGGAACGCCCCCCTATAACTGCGGTCTCTCAACTTCAAGCGCTGGCAACCGAGTGTCCGACCCGTTTTCCTTGGAGCCGTCGGTGCATTTCCTGAAGGCAACCAGGCGGGAGTTTACGGTCGAGTTCGGCCGATTTATCGACCAGGCCGATGGTGCTGCGCAATCTGAGCAGTTGTTCGACCTGTTATCTGATTTTGCTCTGATTTTTGATTGTCCGTGGACCGCCTATGGCCTTCTTGCATCGGACCAGAAAGTTTTGAAGCCGGTCCGACGTAATCCGGCGGTCATGCTGAATTATCCTGATGAATGGCAGGAGCGCTATTTCGAAAAGGGTTATGACAAGATAGACCCCATCATCAAGACGGGTCGACAGCGGGCAGGAGCCTTTCGATGGAGCGAGGTTTACAATGACACAAGCACGACTGAAGACGAACGGCGCGTCTTCGACGAGGCCGCGGCGTTCGGCTTAAGGTCAGGCATTAGCATTCCATTGCATGGCCCTGATGGCAGCTTTGCGATCATGAGTTTTGCTCAATCCTGGGACCGCGAATTCCAAAATAAAACAATCACCTACTTGCAACTTGCCGCGTCCCATTTTCATCTGAAGGTCACGAAATTCGCGAATTCGAGCGGCAGCGAGGAAGCCCCCAACCTTTCCCCAAGAGAAATAGAGTGTATTCTGTGGACGGCGAGAGGGAAAACTTCGTGGGAAATAGGACAGATTATAGGGATATCGGTAAATACTGTTAATTTCCATATAAAAAACGCAAAGCAAAAATTAGATACGTCTAGTAGAATGCTCGCGGCTATAAAAGCCTTAAACTTGGGAATTATCGAACTGTAGGCATCCTTTGTTCTCGTGGAAATGCGTCAAGCGGGCATTGAAAGCACTCACCAGGTGGATGCGGTTGATCG
>NZ_JAMYUT010000052.1:0-21566 GCF_040323235.1 Mesorhizobium sp. M0051 | reverse complement strand
CGCTCAGCCACAAACGACTCAAGGCACGATGGGCCGATCAAAACCTGCTTAGCCTCTTTACTCATATGCGATAGCCCTGCCCTCGTGGGGGGAGATTGGCTAGTCATCTGGCCCTACACGCCGCCGTCATAAACGACTAGTTTGAACCCATGAACCAGCACGCCAACCTCAGAATCGGCCATTCGGCCTGCCCGCATGATTGCCCGTCGACCTGCGCGCTCGAAGTCGAACTGCTCGACGGCAACCGCATCGGCCGCGTCCATGGCTCCAAGTCCAACAGCTATACGGCCGGTGTCGTCTGCGCCAAGGTCGCGCGCTATGCCGACCGCGTCCATCATCCCGACCGGCTTCTGAAGCCGCTGATCCGCGCCGGTGCCAAGGGCGATGGCGCCTGGAAGGAAGCGAGCTGGGAAGCCGCGCTCGATCTGGTCGCCGAGAAGTTCATCGCATCTGAGGAAAAATTCGGCTCGGAGACGGTCTGGCCTTATTACTATGCCGGCACGATGGGACTGGTGCAGCGCGACGGCATCGACCGGCTGCGCCATGCCAAGAAATATTCCGGCTTCTTCGGTTCGATCTGCACCAATCTGGCCTGGACCGGCTGGATGATGGGGGCAGGCGCGCTGCGTGGTCCCGATCCGCGCGAGATGGCGAAATCCGACTGCGTGGTGATCTGGGGCACCAATGCGGTGGTGACCCAAGTCAACGTCATGACCCACGCCATCAAGGCGCGCAAGGAGCGCGGCGCGAAGATCGTCGTCATAGATGTCTACGAGAACGCGACGATGAAGCAGGCCGATCTCGGCCTGGTGCTGAAGCCAGGCACCGATGGCGCGCTGGCCTGCGCGATCATGCATGTGCTGTTCCGCGACGGCCTCGCTGACCGCGCCTATCTCGAAAGATACACCGACGACCCGAAAGGGCTTGAGGCCCATCTGCGGACGCGCACGCCGGAGTGGGCGGCTGATATCACAGGTTTGACGGTCGCCGAGATCGAGGCCTTCGCCCGGATAGTCGGCACGACCAAGAAAACCTATTTCCGCCTCGGCTACGGTTTTGCGCGCCAGCGCAATGGCGCCGTCAACATGCATGCCGCATCTTGCATCGCGGCTGTCACCGGCAGCTGGCAATATGAGGGCGGCGGCGCCTTCCACTCCAATTCCGGCATCTTCAAGCTCAACCAGGACGTGCTTGAAGGCACGAAGATGCGCGACCCCTCGATCCGTCATCTCGACCATTCACGCATCGGCCCGGTGTTGACCGGCGCCAGCGATGCGCTTTATGGCGGCCCGCCGGTAACGGCCATGCTGATCCAGAACACCAATCCAGTTAATGTCGCGCCCGAGCAGCGGCTGGTGAAGCAGGGCTTCCTGCGCGACGACCTGTTCACCTGCGTGCATGAGCAATTCATGACCGACACGGCCAAGCTCGCCGATGTCGTGCTGCCGGCGACGATGTTTCTGGAACATGACGACGTCTACAAGGGCGGCGGCAACCAGCACATCACGCTTGGCCCCAAATTGATCGAGCCACCGGCAGGGCCGCACACCAACCATTACGTCATCGAGGAGTTGGCTGAGCGCCTCGGGGTCGCCGACCGTCCGGGTTTCGGTCTCACCGAGCAGCAGCATATCGATATCATCCTGGGCAAGCGCGGGCTGGGCAGCTTCGACAGCTTGAAGCAAGACAAATGGGTCGACCTGCAGCCGGATTTCGACACCGCGCATTTCATCAAGGGGTTTGGCCATGCCGATGGAAAATTCCGCTTCCGCGCCGACTGGACCGG
The DNA here is from genome assembly GCF_040323235.1 of Mesorhizobium sp. M0051. Lineage (NCBI taxonomy): Bacteria > Pseudomonadati > Pseudomonadota > Alphaproteobacteria > Hyphomicrobiales > Phyllobacteriaceae > Mesorhizobium > Mesorhizobium sp. M0051. The sequence continues at coordinate 19,780 of NZ_JAMYUT010000052.1, read as the reverse complement.
GCAGGCGGCACCCAACCGGCCGCCGAAAAGCATGGGCCTGTTCGGCCCAGTGGCGCGGCTGCCGGAATTTCCCGACCATGTCGACTTGATCGAGGTCGCCGACGAGGCGCATCCGTTCCGGCTGGCGACGTCGCCGGCGCGCAACTTCCTCAACTCTACATTCTCGGAGACGCCGGTGTCGAAGGCCAGGGAAGGCCGGCCGGAACTCTTGTTGCATCCCGACGACGCCGCGGAACATGGGCTGGCCGACGGCGACCGCGTCGAAGTCGGTAATCAGCGTGGCGAAGTCGTGCTGCACGCAAAACTCTTCGACGGCATCAAGCGAGGCGTGGTCATCGCCGAAGGCATTTGGCCAAACAGCGCGCACGAGCGTGGCGAGGGTATCAACGTGCTGACAGGCGCCGATGCGCCGGCACCCTATGGCGGTGCTGCCTTCCACGACAACAAGGTCTGGCTGCGCGCGGCAGGCTGAGAACTCAGTTCCTCACGCGCCAAATCATACCGGCAGGATTTCGGCAGCCTTCCTTCGGTTTCGTCGCTAGCTGATGTCGTCGGCGATCTGCTCTGCCTCGATCGAGATTTCGCGCAGCAGTCCGGTGACCGGATTGTGAAAGCCGATGAGATAAAGGCCGAGCTCCGAAGCCCTCGCATTGACGCCGCTGCGGCCCGGCTGGATGCCCGGCTGCAACAATCTGGCATAGCCCGGCCGGAAGCCTGTGGCGAAGATGATCGCATCGAACTCGCAATGCTTGCCGTCGGCAAAACGGGCGCCTTGGTTGTTGGTACGCTTTTAACGAAGACAATCCCCCGATGACGCTGGGGAAAGACTCAGCTAACTTCTGCTGCGCGGCGGACCTCATCATCCGCTTGGCCGGCGCTCCCTTCCTCCCAAGCGGCGCCGGCCTTCTTCTTCAAGAGCCTGCCGAACTGGAGCGCGAGCTGATGACGACCTCAGCTCCGAGGCCACAGGCGGCGGCATGAGGCAGGACACGAATTTCGCTACGCCAAGTTCCTTCGAGAACGCATCGGGAAGCGCCAGCGAAGCCATCGCCGCCTTCGATGCTTGACCGCGCGTGGATGATCGGCAGGGAACCAAATGCCGTCTCCTCGGTTGGTCCTGCTCCAAAGGAGTGTTGCAACCATGTTTCGTCTGCTTGTTGCCGGCGCCTTGGCCTATGTCGCCTATCGCATCGTCAGGAAGATGGTCGAAGACGTGCCCAATACAGTCGACCCGCTGCTGTTGCCGCCGTTGAAATATGATCGCGAGACCTTGCGCCGACAGCCAGCCGCCATGGGCGTCGATCCCCAGCGCTAGCGGTGACACGTTTCCTCGCTCCGCTAGGCTATGTCTGCTTCGCATCAACGTTGCGAACAAAGCAGAAACGATGCTTGATGGGCGATGAACCTCGCCACTGCTGATTCGACCTTCCGGGAACCGACCGTCCAGCCTGCCTATCTCGCCCGGCTGAACGATGCCCAACGCCTGGCCGTCGAGCATGGCGACGGCAAGATCGCCGGCCCGCTGCTGGTCATCGCCGGCGCCGGTTCGGGCAAGACCAACACGCTGGCCCATCGCGTCGCTCATCTGATCGTCAAGGGTGCCGACCCGCGCCGCATCCTGCTGATGACCTTCTCGCGCCGCGCCGCGTCCGAAATGGCCAAGCGCGTCGAACGCATTGCCGGCGAAGTGCTCGGCCGCGATGCCGCGGTCATCACCGATGCGCTGACCTGGGCCGGCACCTTTCACGGCATCGGTGCGCGGCTGCTACGCGACTATGCGCTGGAGATCGGCCTCGATCCGGCCTTCACCATCCATGACCGCGAGGACTCCGCCGACCTGATGAATCTGGTCCGCCACGAACTGGGTTTCTCGAAGACGGAAGCGCGTTTCCCCACCAAGGGCACCTGCCTCGCCATCTATTCCCGTGCCGTCAATGCGCAGGCGCCGCTCAACGAGGTGTTGGGGTCTGCCTTTCCCTGGTGCGCCGGCTGGGCGGAGCAACTGAAGCAATTGTTCGCCGGCTATGTCGAGGCCAAGCAGGCGCAGAACGTGCTCGATTATGACGATTTGCTGCTCTACTGGGCGCAGATGGCGGCCGAGCCTGAAATAGCGGCGCATCTGAGCGGACGTTTCGACCATGTGCTGGTCGATGAGTATCAGGACACCAACCGCTTGCAGTCCTCGATCCTGCTGGCGCTGAAACCCGACGGCGCCGGGCTGACTGTGGTGGGCGACGATGCCCAGTCGATCTATTCGTTCCGTGCCGCCGAGGTGCGCAACATCCTCGACTTCCCCAAACAGTTCGCGCAGGCCGCCGACGTGGTGATGCTGGAGCGCAACTACCGCTCGACCGAAACCATTCTCGCCGCAGCCAATGCCGTGATCGGCGAGGCCTCGGAGCGCTTCACCAAGAATCTATGGTCGGAGCGCAAGTCGACCGACAGACCGAGGCTGGTGACCGTGCGCGACGAGGTCGAGCAGGCCAATTTCGTCTGCGATACGATCCTGGCCGAGCGCGAGGCCGGCACCGCGTTGAAATCCCAGGCGGTGCTGTTTCGCACCTCGCATCACAGCGGGCCGCTGGAAATCGAGCTGACCCGTCGCAACATTCCCTTCGTCAAGTTCGGCGGCCTGAAGTTCCTCGATGCCGCTCACGTCAAGGACGTGCTGGCGGTGTTGCGCTTTGCCGAAAACCCGCGTGACCGCGTCGCCGGCTTCCGCGTGCTGCAACTGATGCCGGGCATCGGCCCTTCGGCCGCCGCGCAGATAGTCGAGACGATGACGACGGCGCTCGACGAAGCGATGGGCCTGGCCGGTTGGCGCCCGCCGCAACGCGCGGCTGATGACTGGCCGGGCTTCGTCTCGCTCTATTCCGGCCTGCGGGCCGGCGCCAAATGGCCGGCCGATCTCGAACAGATCAGGCTGTGGTACGAGCCCCATCTGGAGCGCATCCACGAAGATGCGACGACCAGGCGCGCCGACCTGTTGCAGCTTGAGCAGATCGGATCGGGCTATGTCTCGCGCGAACGCTTTCTCACCGAACTGACGCTCGACCCGCCCGACGCGACCAGCGACCAGGCCGGCCCACCGCATCGCGACGAGGACTATCTGATCCTCTCGACCATCCATTCGGCGAAGGGTCAGGAATGGAAGAATGTCTTCGTCCTCAACACCGTTGACGGCTGCATTCCGGCCGATCTCGGCGTCGGCACCAAGGAAGATATCGACGAGGAGCGCCGGCTGCTCTACGTGGCGATGACGCGGGCCAAGGACAATCTCAACCTGGTCATGCCGCAACGCTTCTTTCCGCACGGCCAGGCGGCGCGCGGCGACCGCCATCTCTATGCCTCGCGCACGCGCTTCATCCCGGCTTCGATCCTTGCGGCGTTCCAGCAAATGTCGTGGCCGAGCGCGCAGGCAGCGCAGGGCAGGGCAGCCCGGCCGGAGGTGCGCGTCGACATCGGCGCGCGCATGCGCGGAATGTGGAAATAGTCTCAGGGGGTCGGCGCGATGTCGCAACCACCGATCAAGGTCGCCGTCGCGGGTGCGCTCGGCCGCATGGGGCGCCAGATGGCGGATGCCGTCCGGGCCGATGCGCGGCTGGCGCTTGCTGCCCGCTTCCATCGGCCTGGCATCGTCGGCGAAGGTCTGGTGAGCCGCGACGAGGCGCTTGCCAAGGCCGATGTGGTGATCGATTTCACCACGCCGAAGGCATCGGCCGACCTGGCCAGGTTTTGCGCCGAGCGCGGTGGTCCAGCCCTGGTCATTGGCTCGACGGGTTTCGATGCCGCTGAATTGGCTGCTATCGCCGATGCCTCGAAAACCATCGCAATCGTGCGTTCCGGCAGCTTCTCGCTAGGGCTCAACATGCTCCTCGGATTGGTCGAGCAGGCGGCGAAGGCGCTCGATCCCGACGACTGGGATGTCGAGATCGTCGAGGCGCATCATCGCCACAAGATTGATGCGCCGTCGGGGACGGCGCTGATGCTCGGGCAAGCCGCCGCCGGCGGGCGTGGCATCGACCTGGAAACGGTCGCAAGGCGGGTCCGCAATGGCGACGTCGGCGCACGGCCGGTCGGCGAGATCGGCTTTGCTGTGATGCGCGGCGGCAGTATCATTGGCGAACACAGCGTCGGCTTCTGCGCCGAGGGCGAGACCGTGACCCTGTCGCATGCGGCCGGCGACCGTGTCATGTTCGCGCGCGGCGCCATCGCCGCCGCACTCTGGGTGGCGGGGCGCCCACCCGGCGAATATGACATGCGCGACGTGCTGGGACTGGGCGCCCCGGCACGGCATTGCGGCTGATCTTTTTCGCCCAGTGGCTGAAAGCCAGCTGAAAGCTTGGGCGTGCCATGACAGGGTCGCGGTGTCACCGCATGACCGGTCCTCAAGCGGCCGGCGAGGAGGAGAATGCGGCGCAGCTTCACGGCGCGTCGCCCAAGTGGAGGAAGTTTCGTGACCGGTTTCATCTCGAAGTGCGCCTTGCGCACAGCGGCGCTAACCCTTGTCATCGCTGCGGCAGGCGCCACGGCGGCATCGGCGGCCGACAAGATCACCATCATCGTCGGCGGCATGGAAAAACAGATCTATCTGCCGGCCGTACTCACCCAGCAGCTCGGCTACTTCAAGGACCAGGGACTCGATGTCGAACTGGTCAATTCGCGCGCCGGCGTCGAGGCCGAGAATGAATTGCTGGCAGGCGCCGTTCAGGGCGTCGTCGGCTTTTACGACCACACCGTCGACCTGCAGTCGAAGGGCAAATACATCCAGTCGATCGTCCAGTTCAGCCAGGCGCCGGGCGAGGTCGAGCTGGTCTCCGCCAAGCATCCCGAAATCAAATCGCCGGCCGACTTCAAGGGCGCCACGCTCGGCGTCACCGGCCTCGGCTCGTCGACCGATTTCCTCAGTCAGTATCTGGCCGTGCGCAACGGGCTGAAGCCCGGCGACTATACGCTGCTGCCAGTCGGCGCCGGCAACACCTTCATTGCCGCCGTCAAACAGGATCAGATCCAGGCCGGCATGACCACCGAGCCGACGATTGGCCGATTGCTGAAGACCGGTGAGGCCAGTGTCCTGGTCGACATGCGTACCCCTGAAAAGACCAAGGAAGCGCTGGGCGGCCCCTATCCGGCGGCGTCCTTCTACGTCCAGTCCGCCTGGCTCGAAGACCACAAGGATGAGGCACAGAAACTCGCCAATGCCTTCGTCATGACGATGAAGTTCATCGCAACGCATTCGGCCGAGGAGATCGCCGACAAGATGCCGAAGGACTACTACGCTGGCAACAGGGACCTCTACGTGCAGGGGCTGGCCAGCGGCAAGGCGATGTTCACGCCGGACGGCCGCATGCCGGCCGACGGCCCGCCAACCGTGCTCAAGGTCCTCTCGACATTCTCCAAGAGTCTGCAGGGCAAGCAGATCGACCTGTCGAAGACCTATACGACGACGTTCGTCGACGCTGCCAAGTAGCGTCGCCCGACGGGCACTGCTTCCCGTCTCCGCTCGTTGAAGAACAACGGTTTGCGCCGCTTGCTTGAATCTAGCCGGCAGCGGCACGGCCTTGCCAGACCACCAGGAGACCCGCGGCCGCGCTGTGGGCTCCCTTGCCCGATTGCGACAGGAGTGTGCCATGCAACTGCAACCCATGGCGGCCGAGAAGCTGTCTCAGGCCGCACTGCCAGCCGATGCGGCGATCGCCATCGACGACGTGACGTTGCGCTTCGTCACGCCGGACGGCCACATGATGACGGCGATCCGCGATTTCACCATGACGGTGGCGCGCGGCGAATTCGCTTGCGTCGTCGGGCCGACCGGCTGCGGCAAGTCGACGACGCTCAATCTCGTCACCGGGCTGCTGCGGCCGACGACAGGCAATGTCCGTGTCATGGGCAGCCCCGTCACCGATATCAGCCGCGACATCGGCTTCGTCTTCCAGGCTGACGCGCTGTTTCCCTGGCGCAGTGTCATCGACAATGTCGCCGCCGGCCCGCTCTATCGCGGCATGCCAAAGGCGCAGGCCTATGAACTGGCGCGTGACTGGATCGCCCGTGTCGGCCTCGGCCGCTTCGAAAAGCACTATCCGCACCAGCTGTCCGGCGGCATGCGCAAGCGCGTCGCGCTTGCTCAGACCTTCATCAACCAGCCCAAGATCCTGCTGATGGACGAGCCGTTCAGCGCGCTCGACATGCAGACGCGCACCGCCATGCAGGACGAGCTGCTGGGTCTGTGGTCGCAGCAGAAGTCTTCCGTCGTGTTCGTCACTCACGACCTGGAGGAGGCAGTGGCACTGGCCGACAAGGTTTATGTGCTGACGGCCGGGCCGGGCACGGTCAAGAGCGTCTACCGCATCGACCTGCCGCGTCCGCGCGTCATGGCCGACATTCGCTACGACCCGAAATTCGTCGAGATCGCCAAGGTGATCTGGAACGACCTGCGCGAGGAAGTGCAACTCGGCCAGAGCCGCACCTTGCAAACCGGCCATTAAAGCGGGTCGCCGACCCGCTCTAATGGTTTTGTTTTTCGCAATTCCGGACGGAAAACCGCTTGGCGCTTTTCCTGGAATTGCTCTGAGAGGAGACGCTGCCATGACCGCCATATCTCCCACCACTTCCCAAGCCGCCGTCCGCGATGCCTCCATTGCCGTTGCCGAAGGCCGGGCGAAGGCGCGGCTCCGCCGCCGGCATGCGTTGGTCATCGGCCTACGCCTGGCTATCCTGGTCGTCTTCCTCGGCCTATGGGAACTCGGTGCCGACCACAACATCATCGATCCGTTCTTCTTCGCCAGCCCGTCCGGTATCTGGGACCAGATCTGGGTGTGGGTCACCGAGGGCACGTCGCAAGGTCCGCTCTGGGTGCAAATCTATGTGACACTCGAGGAAACCTTCCTCGGCTTCGTCATCGGCGCCGTCGGAGGCATCGCCGCGGGCATCATCCTCGGCCGCAACCGGCTGCTGGCGGACGTCTTTTCGATCTACATCAAGATCGCCAACTCGGTGCCGCGCGTCGTGCTGGGCTCGGTGTTCATCATCGCGCTCGGCCTCGGCATGGCCTCCAAGGTGGCGCTCGCCGTGGTAATGGTGTTCTTCGTCGTTTTCGCCAACGCCTTCCAGGGCGTGCGCGAGGCCGACCGGGCGATGATCGCCAACGCCCAGATCCTCGGCGCTTCGCCATTCCAGATCACCCGCACCGTCATCATCCCGTCGGCGATGAGCTGGATCCTGGCCAGCCTGCATGTCAGCTTCGGCTTTGCCCTGGTCGGCGCGGTGGTCGGCGAATTCCTCGGCGCCAAGCAAGGCATGGGCCTGCTGATCTCCACGGCGCAGGGCGCCTTCAACGCCAATGGTGTCTTTGCCGCCATGATCATCCTGGCGGTGATGGCGCTGGTGGTGGAGTTCATCATCACCCGCTTCGAGAACTACGTCGTCAAATGGCGGCCGGCGCCGTTCAACGAGCAGGGGACCTGATCCACTTCGGCATGCGATCAGGCCAAAGGCAATCTTACCTCAACCACCAGGCCACCGGTCGCGCCATCTCCAAGGGTGACGCGTCCGCCGGCATTTTCGATGACCTCGCGCACGATGGCGAGGCCAAGCCCGCTGCCTTCCTCCGTCGAACCGGCAATGCGGTAGAAGCGTTCGAACACATGGTCTCGCTCTTCCGCCGGAATGCCGGGCCCATCATCGGCGACCGTCAGCACGGCTTCGCCGTCTGTGGCCGCCAGTCTCACCGTGACGCTGCCGCCGGCTGCCGAATAGCGAAGCGCATTGTCGACAAGATTGACGATCATCTCGCGCAGCATGGTGCCGTCGCCGATGACCGGTACGGGGCCAGCCTCCTCGAAGCCGAGATCGATCCTGCGAGCGATTGCGGCCGGCGCCTGGGTTTCCAGCACGTGCCGGGCGGCGTCGGTCAGGTCGATGCGGTCGGCGCGCGGCCGCCGGCTACCGGGTTCGGCTCGCGATAAGGTCAGCAACTGTTCGGCCAGCCGCGCCAGCTTGCCGGAGCTTGCCTGCAGCGCCACCAGGGCTTCCTGGCGCGCCTCCGTAGCACTTTCGCGAAGCGCGTAGCTTGCCTGTGTCGACAGCAGCGCCAGCGGTGTGCGCAACTGGTGCGCCGCATTGGCGATGAAGCGGCGTTGCGCCGCCATCTGCGCGCGTACCCGCTCCATGTAGGCGTTCAACGCATCGATCAGCGGCTGAATCTCGCTTTGCGCCCCCGGCACTTCGATCGGATCAAGCTTGCTGCGGCCTGGCGAGCGCACTGCGTCGCGCAGCCGGATCAGCGGCGCCAGACCGCGACGCAGCCCGAGCAGCACGAAGATGCCGGCAATGGCCACCAGCGCCAGTTGCTGGGCAAAGGCGCTCAGCCACAGCCGTTTCACCATCGCATCATGCCCGGCCGGCGTGACACCAACGGTGACGGATATTGGAGAGTCAGTGCCGGCGCCGACCACCGCATGACTGAATGTCAGCAGCCGCAGCGCGTGGTCTCGATAGACCGCTTCCATGCTGCGCTGCCTCGGACCCTTGGGCAGGTCTGGGTAGCCAGTCAGCAAACGCCCGCCAGCCGTCTCGACACGATAATAGACGCTGTCGCGATCGCCGGTGTCGAACATCTCGATCGCCGCCGGCGGCACCGTGGCGTCGAGCACGCCGTCGACGATGGCGACCTGCTCGGCGATGGCACGTGCGGAACCCAACAGCATCCGGTCCGTGACCAGATCGGCGGTCGCCTGCGCGCCGCGGTGGCTGGTCCACAGGTTGATGGTGGCGAGCCCGGCGAGCGGCAACACCACCCAGGCCAGCAACTGCAAACGGAGGCTGCTAGTCCTCATGGCGCCAAATCGTCATGGCGCAAGAGATAGCCGAGGCCACGCAAGGTGGCGATCCACGAGATCCTTCGAGCTTCTTGCGTACACGGTGCACATAGATCTCGATGGCGCTGGGGTCGGCGTCGGTCTCGAAATCATAGATCGCGGCCGACAACGCCGCCTTGCTCACTGTGCGTCCGGCCTTGACCATCAATTGCTCCAACACTGCGTGTTCGCGCGGCGTCAGCGCCAACGTCTCGCCAGCGAGTGAAAACAGGCGGGTATTGGTGTCGAAGACGAGATCGCCGCAGGCAACGACGGGCGCGGTGCGGTCATTGGCGCGGCGCAGCTGCACGCGGATGCGTGCTTCGAGCTCCTCGATCTGGAAGGGCTTGGCCAGATAGTCGTCGGCGCCTTCATTAAGACCCTTGACCCGGCCGTCGAGGCTGGCATTGGCGGTCAGCACGATCACCGGCACTCGGTTGCCGCGCGCCCGCAGCATGCGCAGCACTTCCAGCCCACCCATGCGCGGCAGCGCCAAGTCCAGGATGACAAGCGCGTGGTCGCCGGCGGCCAGCGCGTGCTCGACATCCTCGCCGTCATGAACGATGTCGACGACATAATTCGCCTGACGCAGAGTCTTGCCCAGCCAGTCAGCCAGTTCGCGATTGTCCTCGACGAGCAGCAGCCGCATTTCTATCGCTTTCCTGGAAAGCAGGTCACCCGGAATTCCGCCCGTTCTTCGACCGGCACAGCCAAGGTCGCGTCCGATTGATGGTCGTGCACAAGCGATAATATCGATCTGACGCCAAGGCAAATGCACGGCCGACGGGCACCGTGAACCTCAGCCTCCGAACCGACAGATTGGAAGCCGTGAAAACACAGCCGGCTGTCATCCGGCGTAGGTCAGGCCACACAATTGGAACCCTTTCGGCGCTCGGAAGAGAAAGCTTGAACCAGTCGATCCAGACAAATCGAACCGATCGGTTCGTTTTCCGTTGACGGACCGTGCAGCCCTTGGTGAACGACCGGCTCGGTGCACGGTCGCGCCCGCGGTGGTGATGTATATTAACTACTTGATTTTGAACGATAAAATTATGATTGCCAAGGCCATTTGTCGAATTTCAAGGGCCGAAATCTCACAATCTTTGGAACATCTTCGTGATTGGAATCCGCGGCAGGGCAAACCCATCTCGGGGAGGTCCGAGCGACGCGAAATTCCTCCCAAGGGCACGCACTAGACGGACAGAACAGAGAACCATTGGAGTAAATAAAATGACCAAGATCGCACTCACCGCCGCCGCCATTCTCGTTGCCACGGGCACCGCCTTCGCCGGCAGCGACAATTACGGCTCCTACAATGCCAACCAGCCGGTTCCCAATCAGTCGACTTCGAGCCAGTCGATTTCGGGCCAGTCGACTTTCAACATCGACACCTCGCACACCGGCTCGATCCTGAAGCCCTCGAAGGCACAGGGCGACGCCAACGCTAAGGTGCCGGCTGAGTCTGGCCGGGGCATCTGGGGCCGCTAATCCAGGCAAGTCTTGACTACCAAGTCTTGACTACAAAGAGCGGTGGGCTTGGCCCGCCGCTCTTGTTTTTTGCGCAGAGTAGCACCAGCCGGGGGCGCTGGCCCAAGCGGCCAATCTTCGCTGTCGGCAACAAACAGTTCTCGGCCAAAAATAAAATTGGATTGGCTGGGGTCCGCTGCATGGCAGGCTCGGTCTGCCGCGCCTGGATTCTAGCCCAGATCCTTCGGCCGCAGACAATGTGTCAGCCGGGCGCAAGACAAGGCCGACCAGTCGCCCTCGAAAACGAAGCGCACGAGGGCCGCTGTCGGGAATTTTTCCTCGAGCTTCTTGCGCGCCTTGGCCTCCGATCCTGGCCCGGCAAGCTGGTTGGCCAGATCTTCCAGACCCGGATTGTGTCCCACCACGAGCAAGCTGCCGTCCGACGGATCGACCTGACGAATCTGGCTTAGAATATCCGCCGCTGAAGCGTCGTAGAGCGCCTTGGCGAATGCGACCTTGGGATGCGCAGGCAGTTCCGCCGCCACCAGCCGCCAGGTGTCGCGGGTGCGCAATGCCGGCGACACCAGCGCCAGTTCCGGCAGCCAGTCGCGCGCCGCAAGCTCACGCCCCATCAAATGTGCTGCCTTCAATCCGCGATCGGTGAGTGGACGGTCGAAATCATCGAGTGCCGGATCGTCCCAGCTCGATTTGGCGTGGCGAAGCAGGAGAAGCTGTTTCATCGCCACGCTCTCGACACTCACGGCGTGATGCGCGCCAGATGCTCGAGGTCAGCTTCCTCGCGCAGCGGGTCGGGGGCCATCACCACCGAGGTGCTGTTGTCGGCATCGTCGGCAAAGTGGGCAAGCACGGTGCGGCCGGCCTCCATGCGCGCCTTGCCCTCGGCGACCAGCCCCAGCGCCAGCGGATAGAGCCGGTGCTCGGTCTTCAGCACGCGGGCAGCCAGTGTATCCGCAGTGTCACCGATCATCACCGGCACGGCAGCCTGGGCGATGATCGGGCCGTCATCCATCTCGGAGGTGACGAAATGCACGGTGCAGCCATGGATGCGTATGCCGGCGGCGAGTGCACGCGCATGGGTGTCGAGCCCCTTGAATGCAGGCAGCAGGGCAGGATGGATGTTGATCATGCGGCCCTGCCATTTCTGGACGAAGCCGGGGGTAAGGATGCGCATGTAGCCGGCCAGCGCCACGATCTCGGCGTTGAATGCCGCGAGCGCTGCGTCGATGGCGGCGTCATGCGCCTGCTTGCTGCCATGATCGGCACGCGGAATGACCTGCGTGGCGATGCCGCGCGCCCTGGCGATGCCGAGGCCGGCAGCGTCGGCCTTGTCGGAAATGACGCCGACGATCTCGGCCGGGAAGGCCGGGTCGCTGGCTGCCGCTATCAGCGCGGTCATGTTGGAGCCGCGCCCCGAGATCAGGACGACGGTGCGTTTCCTCTGCGCGCTCATAGGCCGATCGAGCCCCGATAGATGACGCCGGCATCTCGGCGCGGCACGATGCGGCCGATCGGCGTCACCGTCTCGCCGGCCTCCTGCAGCACGGCGGCGACCTGCGCCGCCTGGCCGGACGCGACCGCCAAAATCATGCCGATGCCGCAATTGAAGGTGCGCATCATCTCTTCCGGCGCCACGCCGCCGGTCCTGGCCAGCCACGAGAACACTGGAGGGACGTCGATCGCCTCGAGGTCGAGCTCGGCCGAAAAATCCTTGGGCAGCACGCGCGGAATGTTTTCCGGGAAGCCGCCGCCGGTGATGTGCGCGAGCGCCTTGATGCCATGCGTGTTGCGAATAGCCTTGAGGATCGATTTGACGTAGATGCGGGTCGGCTCAAGCAGCGCCTCTGCAAGCGTGGCCTCGTCGTTGAATGGCGCCGGATCGCCCCACGCCAGGCCGCTGACGGCGACGATGCGGCGCACCAGCGAATATCCATTCGAATGCAGGCCCGAGGAAGCCAGGCCCAGCAGCACGTCACCTTCGACGATGTCGTCGGTGGGCAAGAGCTGGCCGCGTTCTGCCGCGCCCACCGCAAAGCCGGCAAGGTCGTAGTCGTTGCCGTGATACATGCCGGGCATCTCGGCCGTCTCGCCGCCGATCAGCGCGCAGCCGGCCTGGCGGCAGCCCTCGGCAATGCCGCCGACGATCGCGGCACCCTGGTCGGGATCGAGCTTGCCGGTGGCGAAATAGTCGAGGAAGAACAGCGGCTCGGCACCCTGCACGACGATGTCGTTGACGCACATGGCGACGAGATCGATACCGATCGTATCGTGCTTGCCGGCATCGATGGCGATCTTGAGCTTGGTGCCGACGCCGTCATTGGCGGCCACCAGCACCGGATCGATAAAGCCGGCGGCCTTGAGGTCGAACAGGCCGCCAAAACCGCCGATCTCGCCATCGGCGCCCGGCCGGCGCGTCGCCCGCACCAGCGGCTTGATCTTCTCGACCATGAGATTGCCCGCGTCGATATCGACGCCGGCCTCTGCATAGGTGAGCCCGTTGGTGAGCCCGTTCCTGCGCTTGCTCGTTTTGGGCTGGCCCGTTTTGGGCTGGCTTGTGTAGCGCTTGCTCATCGCAATTTTCCTGCTCGTTTGCGGGCTCTTCGCATGAACGGCTGCGCCTCGCAAGGATGACGACGGAATGGTTGGCTTTTGCCCCCGATAAAAGCGAGGCGATGGCGCCCTTGTGCAAAATCTCCTCCGCCCTCGTTTCTCATCGGAGGCAAAACCTCGCGTCTCCATTTCGCCTCACCCCTTTGCATCCTTGTAAGTAGTTGTTGTTGGTGCTCTGTTGCCAGTCATCAGGCATCGGGGAACAGGCCATGCTCAATCCTTCGCAACAGATCATGAGGCTAGGCCTCGGATTCGCCGTGTCACAGGCGCTGCGCGTCATTATCGAACTCGGCATCCCCGATCTCCTGGCTGCCAGCGAGCGGTCGGTAGATGAACTGGCGGCTGCCACTCAATCGGATGCTGACTCGCTTTATCGTGTAATGCGACTTCTCGCGCCTGAAGGGGTGTTTAGCGAAGTGCTGCCCCGTCATTTCGAGTTGACGGAGGTTGGTGCGGTGCTGCGCTCCGATCGGCCGGGTCCCCGTGACTTCATCCGTATGATCAACAGCGAAGCCTATCTTGCCTTCGAACAGCTCCTGCATTCTGTTCGCACCGGAAAGCCGGCCTTCGACAAGGTTTTCGGGAGCCCAAGGTTTGACTGGCTGTCGGAACATCCGGAGCAGGCTGCCTTGTTTCAGCGTGCCATGGTCGCCTTGAGCCAAGGCAGTAACGAGGCCGTTGCCGAAGCCTATGATTTCAAGCCGTTCACGCGGATCGTCGACGTTGGCGGCGGACATGGCCAGCTTCTCTCGGCGATCCTGGCGCGCAACCCTCACCTGGACGGCGTGCTTTTCGATCTGCCTTCGGGCGTCGCGGCAGCACGCCAGGGTGCCGGAGGCGACCTGCCGCGCACCGAATTTGTCGCCGGTAATTTCTTTGAAAGCGTTCCCACCGGTGACGTCTACATCATCAAGAAGGTCGTTCACGATTGGGATGATGGGCGTGCCGCGGAGATCCTGCGAAATTGCCGCAAGGCAATGCTGCCGAACGGGAAGGTGCTTGTGGCCGAGACGCTCGTGCCGCCAGGTGACGAACCGAACCAGATCAAGGGTATCGACGTGGTCATGCTCGCCGTCACTGGCGGCCTGGAGAGAACGCGGACCCAATATGCAAGCTTGTTCGACGCCGCCGGGCTACGCCTTGAACGAGTGATTCAGACCCGAGGACCCATTTCCATCCTCGAGGCGTCTGCGGTCTGATCAAGCAAAGTGTCGCCGCACCTTTTCCGTGAAGGTTAGGGACATCGCATACCCGAGACTGTCGAGATGGCCGACCGGCAGGGCGCAGGGGTGGTTCACACACAGACCTTTGCCATGTCTGGCGCGCTGCTCCCTTGCGATCCTCCTCCGTCTCCATCATGTATCAGAAGCAAACCCGGCAGGCACGCTTTGACCATCCCCAATCTGATCACCATCCTGCGCTTTGTTCTGGTGCCGGCGGTGGTGCTGGCAATGCTGCAGGCAAGCTGGGACTGGGCCTTTGCCGGGTTTCTCGTTGCCGGCATTTCCGACGGCGTCGACGGTTTTATCGCCCGCCGGTTCAACCAGCAGTCAAGGCTCGGCGCCTATCTCGACCCGATGGCCGACAAGCTGCTGCTGGTTTCGGTCTTCGTCGTCATGGGCTTTATCGGGCAATTGCCGCTGTGGCTGGTCATCACCATGGTGTCGCGCGATGCGTTGATCGTCTGCGCGGTCCTATTGTCCTCCGTCATGGCTCATCCGGTCGAGATGAAGCCGCTTTTCGTGTCGAAGGCCAACACCGCCATCCAGATCGTGCTGGCCTCGGTGGTGCTCGGCGAACTTGCCCTGTCGGTTCACCTCGACCCGCTAAGGCCAGTCCTCATATTGCTGTCCGGGGTCTTGACCGTGGCTTCGGCCGCGGCCTATCTCGTGGCTTGGCTGAGGCATATGAGCGGCTATGGCGAAGGCTCCAAACCGGACACCTGACCAGGAATCAATCGAAGCGGCCGCCGAGGCTGCGGCGGCAGGCGAAACTGCGTCTCTGGCGTTTCGCCGCCAGATCCGCTTCTGGTTGATCAGCGCCGTCCTGCTGGCGGTCTTCCTCTACGTCTTCTCAGGCATCCTTTTGCCGTTCGTCGCCGGCATGGTCCTGGCCTACTTCCTCGATCCGGTCGCTGACCGGCTGCAGCGCCTCGGCCTGTCGCGCTTCATGGCGACGGTGGTCATCCTCATCGCCTTCCTCATCGTGCTGGTGCTGGCCTTCGTCATCCTTATTCCGGTGCTGGCGACGCAGATGGCCGATTTCGCCGGCAAATTGCCGGAATACCTGACCCGGCTGCAGAGCCTGATCACGTCTTTCGATCCGAAATGGCTGGAACAGAAATTCGGTGTCAACGCCAATGGCCTGCGTGACGGGCTGAATTCGCTGCTGACCTCCGGCTTCGGCCTGCTCACCACGGTCTTCACCTCGATATGGAGTTCCGGCGTGGCGCTGGTTTCGGTGGTCAGCCTGTTCGTGGTGACGCCGGTGGTCGCCTTCTACATGCTGCTCGACTGGGATCGCATGGTGGCGGTCATCGACAGCTGGGTGCCGCGCGACAATGTCGCGACGGTGCGCGCCATCGCCAAGGACATCAACACCGCCACCGCCGGCTTCGTGCGCGGCCAGGGCACGCTGTGCCTGGTGCTGGGCGCCATGTATGCCACCGGGTTGACGCTGACCGGGCTGAATTTCGGCATTCTCATCGGCCTGTTCGCCGGGCTGATCTCCTTCATTCCCTATGTCGGTTCGCTCACCGGACTGGTGCTCGCCGTCGGCGTAGCCTTCGTCCAGTTCTGGCCGGACTGGACGATGATCGTCGCCGTCGCGGTGGTGTTCTTCATCGGCCAGTTCATCGAAGGCAACATCCTGCAGCCGCGACTGGTCGGCAAAAGCGTCGGCCTGCATCCGGTGTGGTTGATGTTTTCGCTGTTTGCGTTCGGCGCGCTGTTCGGCTTCGTCGGCTTGTTGATCGCGGTGCCGGCTTCTGCTGCCGTTGCCGTGCTGGTGCGGTTTGCCATCGCCCGCTATCTCGAATCGCCGCTTTACAAGGGCCACGGCGCGGCGCCTGTGCCGCAGCTTCCGGAAGATCGCGGCGGCGGCCACCGCACGCAACCGCGTCGCTGAAGTGACTGGCCAACCAACCGACCCGCCGCGCCAGTTGCCGCTCGATCTCGGCCATGGCACCGGCTATACGCGCGACGAGCTCGTCGTCTCAGGCACCAACAACCAGGCTGTAGCCTTGGTCGATCGCTGGCCGGACTGGCCTTCGAAGGTTGTGGTGCTGGCCGGTCCCGCCGGTTCGGGCAAGACACATCTGGCCTCCATATGGCGCAAACGTGCCGACGCGGTGGCGGTCGACGCCAAGCGTATCGGTGACAGCATCGCCAATCTCGGCGCCCGCGCGGCACTGATCGACGATGTCGATAAAGGAGCGATTGATGAACAAGGCTTGTTCCATCTGATCAACGCGGTGCGCGGTGCCGGCTCGACACTGCTCCTGACGGCGCGCCGCTTTCCGTCGGCCTGGGGTGTCAGGCTGCCTGACCTTTCCTCACGATTGAAGGCGGCGGCGACGGTCGAGATCCATGAGCCCGACGATCTCTTGCTCGCCGGCGTCATCACCAAGCTTTTCGCCGACCGCCAGGTCGAGGTCGAGCCGCATGTCGTGCAGTATCTGGTGCGCCGCATCGAGCGCTCGCTGGCGACAGCGATGCGCGTGGTGGAAAGGCTGGACCGCACCGCGCTCGAGCGCAAGACGCCGATCACGCGCACGCTCGCCGCAGAAACCGTCAGTGCCATGGATGAAGGGCAGGGCGAGTTCGAGATTTAGGCTGAATTTAGGAGGCTGATCTCACAGCCACATTCTGGCAAAATGGCGGACCAAGAGGTAGACGGCTGAGTGGGCGGCGATATAGCCGGCGGCAACCAGCACAAACATCCCTATACTGGCACGCCAGGAGCGGGAGACGATGGCGCCTGGGGCCTGCCTGACCTGTCTGCGGCTTTCCCGGTTCCACATCGCCAGTGCTGCGCAGGCAGTCGCCCACGTCACCATGAAGGGAACCGTTATGCCGGCATAGGCAAGGTGGGCCGGTCCAAACAGCGACACCCAAGCATCGATCCCAAGCATCTGAAATTCCCCGTTTGCCGAAGTTCGAGCGGGCAATGGCACCCGCATTGCTGCCCTCAGACTTGCACCGGCAAGCTGTTGCGACAAGGCCGACCGCCGGAGTTGGCGCAGGGCGAACACGCATTTGCGCCCGGGGCATTTGCAATTTTTCAGGGAGTGGTCGGAGTGGAGAGATTCGAACTCCCGACCCTCTGGTCCCAAACCAGATGCGCTACCAGGCTGCGCTACACTCCGAACGGTCTGTTGCCTATTCATTTCAGTGGAGCATGGCAAGTGCAAAAACCTTGCCGCCATGCGCATTGCGCAGTAATGACGGTCGAAGGGCGGCGATGCTGCCTTGCACAATAACGAGGTGGCCATGTCCGCGCGCATTTTCAGCCCTGCCAAAACCGCGATGCAGTCCGGCACGGCCAAGACCGGCTACTGGGTGCTGGAATTCGACCCCGAGACGCGCAAGAAGATCGACCCGCTGATGGGCTATACGACGTCGCGAGACATGAGAAGCCAGATCAGGCTCACCTTCGATACACGCGAAGAGGCGGTGGCTTATGCCGAAAAGGAAGGGCTCGCCTACCGCGTCGAGGAGCCGAAAGAGACCAAGCGCCGCCAGATTTCCTATGCGGAGAATTTCCGCTATGACCGCAGGACGCCCTGGACGCATTGAACGGCAGCCAGCGTCAAGTATCCAGCCGGCCCAACGGCCGGCCAGCGGTCCCGTAGCTCAGCTGGATAGAGCACCGGCCTTCTAAGCCGATGGTCACAGGTTCGAATCCTGTCGGGATCGCCAATAATTTCAAAGACTTGTGCCGGTGATCTGATCTACGCCGCAAGGCCTGGCATCCAGCGACTGCCAGCGCCGCAACTCCATGCGGCAGCGAGCCTAGTCTGGGCTTGCAGCCGATTGGGCGCGGCGATGCGGAATTATTTCGTGATCTGGCGGGATTGGAACCTTAGCTCCCATAGCGCGTTCGGGGCCTTGTATTCGCGGTGCCTCATAAAAAGGCAATGTGCGGGGCCGGCGAATGGGCAGGGGCAAAACAAGCGCGGGTTGGGGTAGGAGTATCCAGGTTATGTCGAAACGTGAAATTGGAACGTCCCCTTCGTTGGGGCGGCGTATCGCTGAACTCAAGGCGAGAATGCGGGATGCGGAAATTTCCGACCATGAGATGAAAACGTTTCACAAGGTCGCCGCCATCATGGGACCTGGCGACGGCTCCCTACGGCTGGATGCCGACGATCTGATCGCGGCATCCTTCGTCCTCGAGACGCTGGGCGAACAGGCCTCCAACCGCTGACATTTCCCTGCACCAGCCCGAAATTCTTAACGTGGGAGCCAGCGCGGCCGCCGGCGGCGGCCGTTGCCGCGCGCTATTCAATTGGAGGGAAAGTCTTATCAATTTGTTTGCGTTGGTCCGTCATAGTCGCGTCGACTAACGGAGTTGAACGCGATGAGGATCGATCTGTCGCCGACGAGTTGGGGCAGGGTGATCGCTGTGACCACGGCCGGTACGGCATTCTTCATTGCCGTGGCGTTCTTCGTCGATTCCTTTAATTTCCCCTATCTGTCGCGCGAAGCCGTGTGGCGGGCACAGATGACGGACCTGCTGCTGCCTTTGGCGCTGGGCGGATCCTTCCTGTTTTTCCTCATGTGGAAGATACGCCAGCTGGCTATCGCGCAGCGCGACCTGAGCGTCATTGCCGCGACCGACAGCCTGACGGCGGTGCTGAACCGTGGTGCCTTCTCGATGCTGGTCGAGGCCTATTTGGAGCAGACCCGCAAGGAGGAGCAGACCCGTTCGGGGGCACTGCTGATCATCGACGCCGACCATTTCAAGTTGATCAACGACCGCCTGGGCCACGACTGCGGCGACCAGGCGCTCAAGCTGATAGCGCAGGCGATCAAGGGGCAATTGCGTGGCGGCGATATTGTCGGCCGCATCGGCGGCGAAGAATTCGGCGTGTTTCTTCCCGGCGTAGATCCCTCGCAATCCTGGATGGTTGCCGAAAGCATCCGCCGACGTATCAGGGAGATGGACTTTTCGCCCGGCGGCAGACCTTGCCCGCTTTCCGTCAGCATCGGCGGCGCGAGTTTTACCGGCCCGATCACCTATGAGGAAATTTTCTCCGCCGCCGACAGAAGGCTTTACACGGCAAAGTCGAACGGGCGCGATCAGGTCAGCTTCGATCCGGCGGGGACCGCCCCGGTGCCTCAACCCAGCGTCACCACCGTGCATTGAGATTAGTCCAATCATGGGTGGTCATCGCAACCTGGAAAACCGTCGTGTCCTGTCACAATTGTGGACAAGAACCTCGAACACCCCACTGATTTGTGAAGGCTTCGGCGCTTTCGCTTTGCCGACATCGCGCTAAAGTGTCCGCAGCCCTGCCGGGGCTGGACGAATCGAGCAGGGCCTCCTTCGCATGACATTGATGAGCGCGGCGGCCCTGCTGATCCTTGTCCTGACTTACGCCGGTGTCGCCGTTGGCCGCATCCCTGGCCTGCGTCTCGACCGTGCGGGGATCGCGTTGCTCGGCGGGGCGGCGATGATCGCCATCGGCGCGCTCAGCATGGAGGACGCCTACCGGGCGATCAATTTCGACACCATCACGCTGCTGCTCGGCATGATGATCGTGGTCGCGCATCTGAAAGTGTCGGGCGCTTTTCGCGGCCTTGGCGCCATCGCCATCGAACATGCGC
>NZ_JAMYUT010000051.1:0-21664 GCF_040323235.1 Mesorhizobium sp. M0051 | reverse complement strand
CTCCTCTTCAAAGAGAAGGCCCCTAAAGAATCAACCTTTCCACTCAACGCAAGACTTACTCTTACTCATATGCGATTCCCCTGCCGCAAGGGGGGAGATTGGCAGCTTCAGCATCGGTGCTCACTTTACAACGTCAATGATTGGCGAAAGCAGAAGCGACATCCGATCTCCCCCCTTGCGGGGCCCGCAAGGGGGAGATGTCCGGCAGGACAGAGGGGGGTGTGAAGGATCGCCGCGAACGGCATTGGTCCCGTCTTGCTTAGCCAGCCGCAACCTTCAGCCACAGCGCCTTCTCGCCCAACGTCGCGACCATGCCGGCGTGCGCGGCGCGCTCGGCTTCGGTCAGGCGGAGCGGCAAGGATGCCGGGCGCTGGCTGATGATGATCTCGATCTGGCGGACGTTCTCGCGGCCTTGCGCCGGCGCGGTGGCGCTGTCGAGGATGAGGGCTGCCTGCTTGCCGCCGATCAGCTCGATATAGACCTCGGCCAGCAATTCGGAATCGAGCAGGGCGCCGTGCTTGGTACGCTTCGTGTTGTCGATGCCATAGCGCCGGCAGAGCGCGTCGAGCGAATTGGGGCCCATCGGATGCTTGCGGCGCGCCAGCGCCAGCGTGTCGACGACAACACCGTTGTCGATGAGGGGATGACCGAGACGGCCGAATTCGACATTGAGGAAGCCGACATCGAAGGTGGCGTTGTGGGCGACCAGCTTGGCGCCTTCGGTGAAGTCCAGCCATTCCTGCGCAATCTCAGCGAAGGTCGGCTTGCCCGCGAGGTCCGCGGCGCTGATGCCGTGCACGGCCTGCGCCTCGGCGTGGATCGCACGTCCTTGCGGGTTGATATAGTGGTGGAAGGTCTTTCCGGTCGGAAAGCGGTTGACCAGCTCGACGCCGCCAAGCTCGATCACGCGGTCGTCGCGCGAATCGAGGCCGGTGGTTTCGGTGTCGAAAATAATCTCACGCATCGAATCAGTCGCTCCAAAGGAGCAGAATCGTGAGACCGGAACAAAATGGCAATGGGTATGCTGACGCGGTGGTGTCAGGAGTGCACCTTATCCCCGGAGAGTTCGGCAATGATGGCAGCCACGGCGGCGCGGGCGGAGCCCAATCCCTGGCCGGTATCGACGACGAAGTCGGCCAGCTTGCGTTTTTCCGCATCTGGCACCTGCCTGGCCAGGATCGAATCCAGTTTTTCCTCGGTCATATCAGGCCGCGCCAGAACGCGTTCTCGCTGGATTTCGGGTGGCGCGGTGACGACGACGACCTTGTCGACGCGGTCGCTGCCGCCGGTTTCGAACAGCAGCGGAATGTCGAGGACGGCAATCGGCGCGCCGGCGGCACGATGACGCGCCAGAAAAGCGTCGGCGTCTGCGCGCACCAGTGGATGGATGATCGCTTCCAGCCGCTTCAGGGCGGCGGCGTCACCGAGAACACGCGCGCCAAGCTTTGCCCGATCGACTACGCCGGCGGATGTGGTGCCGGGAAAGGCCGCCTCGACAAGGGGCGCGGCCTTGCCGGCATAGAGGCGATGCACCGCCTCGTCGGAATCATGGACCGGCACGCCGGCCTCGACGAACATCTTGGCCGTGGTCGACTTGCCCATGCCGATCGAGCCGGTGAGGCCGAGCACGATCATGGCTTCGGTACCAGATCGGCAACGATGAGCGCGCGGAGCTCAGCCGTCACCTGCGGCCTGATGCCGAACCAGCGCTCGAAGCCGGGCACCGCCTGATGCAGCAGCATGCCGAGGCCGTCGACGGCCTTGAGGTTTCTCGCGCGGGCCGCCGCAAGCAGCGGCGTCTCCAGCGGCACGTAGACGATGTCGGTGACGACGGCGTGGTCGGGCAGCAAAGCGGGATCGGCGGACAGGCCTTCATTGCCATGCATGCCGAGTGCGGTGGTGTTGACCAGCAGGCCAGCATCGGCAAGCAGTTCACCGGTCGCCGCCATGCCATGTGCCGAAACGCCGGCGCCGAAACGATCGCGCAATTCCATAGCCCGGGCGAGCGTGCGGTTGACGATGCGGATGTCGTCAACGCCACGCTGCTTCAGCGCATGGATGACGGCGCGCGACGCGCCGCCGGCGCCGAGCACGACCGCCGGGCCGTTGCTCGCCCAGCCCGGCGCATGATCGTCGAGGTTGGCGGCAAAGCCGTGCGCATCGGTGTTGCCGCCCCACAAGATGCCGTCCTCGAACCACAGCGTGTTGACGGCGCCGATGTCTTGCGCCGCCTGGTCGCGGTTGTCGGCCAGCGCGAAAGCCGCCTCCTTGTGCGGGATGGTGATGTTGCCGCCGCTATAGCCGTTGGCCTGCAGCGTCTTCACGAACCCGGCAAAGTTTGCCGGCGCGACATCGATCGCCTCATAGCTGCCGTCGATGCCATGCTTGGCCAGCCAATATCCGTGGATCTTCGGCGAGCGCGAATGCTTGATCGGGTGGCCGGTAACGAAGGCCTTCCTTGTCGCCTCAACCATCGATCGCTCCGAGCGTGCGCAGTTCGGCCAGCAGCGGCAGCAGCGGCAGGCCGACAATGGTGAAATGGTCGCCCTCGATCTTGTCGAACAGCTGGATGCCTTCGCCTTCGATCTGGTAGGCGCCGACGCTTCCCAGCGCCTTGGCACCGACGCGGGCGAGATGGCGGCCGATGAAGGCTGGGTCGAGCTTGCGCATGGTCATCGAGGCGATGCCGACATGTCGCCACAGCACCGCGCCGTCGCGGACCAGCACGGCGGCGCTGTTCAACTGATGGGTCTTGCCAGACAGCGCCAGCAAATGACGGCGCGCGCCTTCCCTATCGGCCGGCTTGTGGAACACCTCGTCGCCGAGCGACAGCGTCTGGTCGCAGCCGAGCACCAGGGCGCCCGGCCTGCGCTCGCTGACTTCGGTGGCCTTGGCCTCGGCCAGCACCAGAGCGACATCTTCAGGCGAGACACCGCTATCCTGCATAGGCGCCTCGAGCGCCCGCTCGTCGACCTCGGCCGGAACCGCCTCGACGTCGACGCCGGCATTGACCAGCATCGCCTTGCGAAACGGACTGCCTGAAGCGAGGATGATTTTCTCGGTCATTTTCTTTCGCCTGGTTGATCGTCGTTGACCGCCGCAGTGCACAGGGTTGCCAAAGGTTGGCGGGACAGCGCCCCCCTCTGTCCTGCCGGACATCTCCCCCTCAAGGGGGGAGATTGGATGTAGGTTCGGCTTTCGCCAATTTTTAACGTTGAACAGAAGGTGCGGCCCCCGAAGTCGCCGATCTCCCCCCTGGAGGGGGAGATGCCCGGCAGGGCAGAGGGGGGTGCGAAGGATCGCGACGTTTCAGACACTATCTCAAGCCTGTGGTTGCGCACGGCTCCAACTATCTATTCTTCCCCCTCAGGGCAACGATCGCAGCCGCCGTTTCCTCTATCGAGCGGCGGCTGACATCGATCATCGGCCAGCCATGTCGCGTACAGATCTGGCGGGCATAAGCGAGCTCTTCGCTAATAGCGGCGCGGTCGACATAGTCCGATGCCTCGTAAGAACTGCTGGTGCCGAGGAGGCGGTTTTGCCGGACATGCGAGATGCGCTCGGCGGTGGCGACCAGCCCGACGATCAGCGGTGTCTTGGCGTTGACCAGGCTTTCCGGCACCGGCACGCCGAGCACGATCGGGATGTTGGCGGTCTTGATGCCGCGGTTGGCGAGATAGATGCTGGTCGGCGTCTTCGAGGTGCGCGAGATGCCGATCAGCACGACATCGGCATCGTCCATGTTGAGCGGCAGCTGGCCGTCATCATGGTCCATGGTGAAATTCAGTGCGTCGATGCGGCGAAAATATTCGGCATCGAGAACATGCTGGGCGCCGACGCGGCGGCCGGCCGGCGTGCCGAGATAGGACTGGAACACGGTCAGTACCGGCTCCAGCACCGACACACAGGGCAGCCCCATCGTCGCGCAGCGCTCGTCGATGCCGCGCGCCAGCTTCTGGTCGACGACCGTATAGAGAATGATGCCGGGCTCTTCCTCGATGTCCTCGAACACTTTCGCTACCTGCTTTTCGGTGCGGATGAGCGGATAGATATGCTCGATGGCGCGCGCATCCTTGTATTGCGCCGAAGCCGCCCGGCCGGCGGCGAGCAGCGTTTCGCCGGTCGCGTCGGAAATCAGATGCAGATGGAAGAAGCTTTGGGGTTTGTTCACAGGGGGGTCACCTGGGGCTGTGGGCATCTGTGGATAGAGCGGGATGAAAAGACGGGCCGATCGGACGCGACTGTATCAGAAGGTGGTTTGTCCACAATTCGTTGCTCTGTCAGCTTCGCCGGGCGGCTGGGGACAAATCCGGGGACGGCTTTCCCTGCCTCTCGCCTGTCCACAGGGCGGGCTTTTCCCCACGTCTCGTAACGCTTTGACTCCAGAGGCGGATTCCTGTTCGTCCCCAGAACCCTGCAGTTTGGAAAAAGAAGCACGCGACAATATGTTGGCTGGTGTTTTCCGGGGCAAAGCGGGACAGGTGACAACCACCAGAACCAACAGACTCTTAGAATCAGAAGAATCTTAGATATAAGAATCTTTGATTATAGAAGAGGCTGGGAGAAGCGAGCGCTCGATGCCCCCGAACCGGATCATGCTGGACGTGCTGAAGGGCAAGGCTCACTTTCCGCCTCCGCTCTGGATGATGCGTCAGGCCGGGCGCTATCTGCCGGAGTATCGGGAGACACGCAGGCGTGCCGGTTCCTTCCTGGATCTCTGCTATGACCCAGACCTTGCCGTCGAAGTGACCTTGCAGCCGATCGAGCGTTTTGGTTTCGATGCATCGATCCTGTTCTCGGACATCCTCGTCGTCCCGCATGCGCTTGGCCGCGACGTCCGCTTCGAAGAGGGGCGAGGGCCGCTGCTGACGCCGATCACGGCGCCGGAGATTGCGGCTCTGGAAAGCAAGCTGTTTCACGTGAATCTCGAACCGGTCTACGAGACGGTTCGCCGGCTGCGGGCCAAACTGCCAGACGAGACGACCCTGATCGGCTTCTGCGGGGCACCGTGGACGGTGGCGACCTATATGATCGCCGGCCATGGCACGCCCGACCAGGCGCCGGCCCGGCTTTTTGCTTACCGCGAGCCGGCGGCCTTTCAACGACTGCTGAAAGTGCTCGCCGATCATTCGGCCGCCTATCTCATCCGTCAGATCGAGGCCGGCGCGGATGTGGTGCAGATTTTCGATTCCTGGTCAGGGGTGCTCGACGGCGCCTGCTTTGAACAGTTCTGCGTGCAGCCGGTGGCGGTGATCGTCAGGCAAATTCGGGCCGTTCATCCCGATGTTCCGATCATCGGTTTTCCCAAGGGCGCCGGCGCCCGCTACCAGACCTACCGCCAGAAGACCGGCGTAACGGGGCTGGGGATCGACTGGACGGTGCCCCTGGAGGCGGCGAAGGATTTGCAGCGCCTAGGTGCGGTTCAGGGCAATCTCGATCCCTTGCGGCTCGTGGCAGGCGGCAAGGCACTGTCCGACGGCGTCGAAGCGATCCTGGAAGCGCTGGGAGAGGGGCCGCTGATCTTCAATCTCGGCCACGGCATCACGCCGGAGACGCCGATCGCCCATGTCGAGGCGATGGTGAGACAAGTGCGGAGTGCGACACGCTGATGGCCGAGATGAAGAACGCGAACAGCACCGGGCAGGCGATGATGCGCATGACGATCAGTATCGCGGTGCTGGTCGTTCTCACCGGGCTTTTGTATCTCGCGGCGCCCAACAGTTTTTATCCGTGGGCCAAGGCGATCCATATCCTTGCCGTCATCTCGTGGATGGCCGGCATGCTCTATCTGCCGCGGCTGCTGGTCTACCACGCCGATGCCGAGAAGGGTTCCGTGCAGTCGGAGACCTTCAAGGTGATGGAGCGGCGCCTGCTGCGCGGCATTGTCAATCCGGCGATGATCGTCACTTGGGTATTCGGTCTCTGGCTCGCCTGGAAAGGCTTTGGTTTCGAGGGCGGCTGGCTGCACGCCAAGATCGGGGCGGTGCTTCTGCTGTCCGCCGTTCATGGCTACCTGGCCGGCGCTGTGCGCAAATTCGCCGAGGACCGCAACGAAAAGCCCGCCAGGCACTGGCGAATGGTCAACGAGATCCCCACATTGCTGATGATCGCCATCGTCATTTTGGTTGTCGTCAAGCCGTTCTGACGCTTGTCGCGCAAGGGTGGTCCCCGGCTTTGGGACAATAGCTGCATGATGCGCTGCGGGCCTTTATCGGGTCTCGCAAAACGCAGCTTGCTCTTTCAACCGACCGACGATAAAAGACGGGTCTTCCTTCCCGTCATGCGCCGCCCCTCAGTGTCTTCGGCCGCGCCCGGCATTTGTCGCATCCCGCCGATATTTTCCCAAAGCTTACCCAGACTCCATCTATTCAAGGTCCGTCTATGCAAGAAATGAAACTCGCCGAGTTCAAGAACAAGAAACCGCCAGAGCTGATCGCTTATGCCGAATCGCTCGAGGTCGAGAACGCCAGCGTCATGCGCAAGCAGGAACTGATGTTCGCGATCCTGAAAAAGCTGGCTGCCCAGGACGTCGAGATCATCGGCGACGGCGTGGTCGAGGTGCTGCAGGACGGTTTTGGCTTCCTGCGCTCGGCCAACGCCAATTATCTGCCAGGTCCCGACGATATCTATATTTCACCGTCGCAGATCCGGCGCTTTTCGCTGAAGACCGGCGATACGGTCGAAGGGCCGATCCGCAGCCCGAAAGAGGGCGAGCGCTATTTCGCGCTGCTCAAGGTCAACACGATCAATTTCGACGATCCAGAAAAGATCCGTCACAAGATCCACTTCGACAATCTGACGCCGCTCTATCCGACCAAGCGGCTGAAGATGGAGATCGACAATCCGACAACCAAGGATATCTCGGCGCGCGTGATTGACCTGGTCGCGCCGATCGGCAAGGGCCAGCGCGCGTTGATCAATGCGCAGCCGCGTACCGGCAAGACCGTTCTCATGCAGAACATCGCCCACTCGATCACCGCCAACCATCCGGAATGCTATTTGATCGTGCTTCTGATCGACGAACGGCCGGAAGAAGTGACCGACATGCAGCGCTCGGTGAAGGGCGAGGTGATCTCGTCGACCTTCGACGAGCCGGCTGTTCGCCACGTGCAGGTCGCCGAAATGGTCATCGAAAAGGCCAAGCGCCTTGTCGAACATGGCCGCGACGTCGTCATTCTGCTTGATTCCATCACCCGCCTCGGTCGCGCCTACAACACCGTGGTGCCGTCATCCGGCAAAGTGCTGACCGGCGGTGTCGACGCCAACGCGCTGCAGCGGCCGAAGCGCTTTTTCGGTGCGGCGCGAAACATCGAGGAAGGCGGTTCGCTGACCATCATCGCCACCGCGCTGATCGATACCGGCAGCCGCATGGACGAAGTCATCTTCGAAGAGTTCAAGGGCACCGGCAACTGCGAAATCCAGCTCGACCGCAAGGTGGCCGACAAGCGCATCTATCCGGCCATGGACATATTGAAGTCCGGCACCCGCAAGGAAGATTTGCTGGTTTCCAAGCAGGACCTGCAGAAGATCTTCGTGCTGCGCCGCATCCTGGCGCCGATGGGAACCACCGATGCGATCGAGTTCCTGATCGACAAGCTCAAGCAGACCAAGACCAACGCGGATTTCTTCGATTCGATGAATACGTAGGAGTTTACCCTCCCCCTTGTGGGGAGGGTCGATCCGCGCAGCGGAGCGGGGTGGGGGTCAGCACCGAAGTTGGCGATTTACCCCCGCCCCGTCTCACGATCCATGCTTCGCTACGATCGCGAGCCGACCCTCCCCACAAGGGGGAGGGTGTCACCTCAACAGCTTCTCCAACTCCCCAGCATCCGTAACCACCGGCAGGCAAACCTGTCCCGTACAGAACCACGCACCCGCCTTGTCGGTCGGCGGCAGGATTCCGCCGGGCAACATGGGTCGATTCGCAGCCGTACCGATCGCCGCGACAATATCCACGCGACGTGGATCCGGGCTTCGATTCGCAACCGGAACGAGCTTCGGGTCGTCCAATGCATCGATGATGACCAGCTTGAGCGGCTCGATGGCCAGCGCGCAGGCATTGACGATGCCGGCCTGGCCATAGGCCTGATGCGCAGCGCGGCCGGCAGCGTGCTCGGCGATCTTCCAGGCTTTCTCCTGCAGGTCGAGATCGCCGGTGACGGACGCCAGCCGGACCAGCGCTTCGATGATCTGGCCCGTCGCTGACGGGATGGCCTCGTCGACATCGCCCCGGATGCGGATCGGCACGTCGGCGCTGTCCGAAGCGGTCAGGTAATAGCCTGTTCCTTCGGGATCAGCGTGCCACAGGTCCAACTGTCCGATGAACCGGCTAGCCTGGTCGACATAATTCCAATCGCCGGACGCTTCGAACAACGAGATCGCCGCATTGCTCATGGCGGCGTAGTCGCTGGACAGAGCAGGGAACAATTTCCTGGCGCCGAGCATCGAATGCGGCAAGCGGCCGTCGCGGCTGGCGGCGCTGATATGGGCAAAGGCCTTTGCCGCCGCGTCGATCCAGTCAGGCCGGGCCAATGATCGACCGGCCTCGGCAAGCGCTGCAATCATCAGGCCGTTCCAGTCGGTGAGCGTCTTTGCATCAAGGCCGGGCCTGACCCGCTCTTCCCGCACAGCGAGAAGTTTCGCCTTGAGCGGGCTGAGTTTTTCACGCTCGATGACGCTTTGCGATTGCTGGGAGCGGGTTTGGTGGACAATTGGCTTGCCTTCCCAGCCATGCGGGCTCGACAGCGTGAAGTATTTGAAAAACAAGGTAGAATCGTCGCCGAGAGCGTCTTCAACCTCTTCCCTGCTCCAGGTGTAGAACAGCCCTTCCACGCCATCGCTGTCGGCGTCGAGACTGGCGGCAAAGGCGCCGCCGTCGACGCGCATTTCGCGCAGCAGCCAGTCGACCGTCTCTTCGATTCGTAGCCGGAACAATTCGTTGCCGCTCGCCGCATAGGCCCAGTTGCAGAAGCGGATGGACTGGGCGTTGTCATAGAGCATTTTTTCGAAATGCGGCACCAGCCATTCGGCATCGGTCGAGTAGCGGCTGAGCCCACCGCCAATATGGTCGTAGATGCCGCCGCTCAGCATTTGTTCGAGGCTGAGCAGGACGTCGTCGCGATGGCTGGCATTGCCGTCGCGCAGCCAGGACAGCCAGAGCGTGAGCATGAACGGGGCATTGGGGAATTTCGGCGCGCCGCTAAGGCCGCCAAGATCGCGGTCGACCATGCCGTCGATGCCCTTGGCAAGTTCCACCAGCGCATCCCGGTCGAGTGCTGTCCTTGCATGCGAACCGGCGAGCCGCGCCTCGACATGGGCCGTCAGGCCGTCGGCGCTCTGGTTCAGGCTTGCCCTCTTCTCGCGCCACGCCTTGTCCACCGCCTGCATTACCTGGATGAAACCGGAGCGGCCATAGCGCGGCTCGCGAGGGAAATAGGTGCCGCCCCAGAATGGCTTGCCGTCCGGGGTCAGGAACATGGTCAGCGGCCAGCCGCCTTGCTCGCCCATGGAGGAGAGTGCGGCCATATAGATCTGGTCGATGTCCGGGCGCTCTTCGCGGTCGACCTTGATATTGACGAACAGACGGTTCATGACGGCGGCGACGTCGTCGTTTTCAAAGCTTTCATGCGCCATGACATGGCACCAGTGGCAGGCGGCATAGCCGACCGAGAGCAGGATCGGCCTATCCAGCGCCTTCGCCTCCTCGAGCGAAGCCGGCGACCAGGCCCGCCAGTGCACGGGATTGCCGCTGTGCTGCTTTAGATAGGGGCTGGCTTCTTCGGCAAGCAGATTTTGTGCGGGTAGCGTCACGATCGCAAACTCGGTTGGGAGTAGTCATATGGACGTAGGGCGGTTCGGCAAAGCGGGCAAATGATTTCAGGCGAATCCATCGTTGCGTTATCAAGCGGTCGACTGCCGGCGGGCGTCGCCGTCATCCGCATTTCCGGCTCGCAGACTCGATTCGTGATCGAAACGATTGCCGGCACTATGGTTAAGGACCGCTCGGCGGTTTTGCGCAGGCTGCGGGCACCCGACGGGACAGTGCTGGATACGGGCCTGGTCGTTTTCTTTCCCGGACCGGCCAGTTTTACCGGCGAGGATGTCGCGGAATTCCACGTTCATGGCGGACGCGCCGTGGTGGCTGCGATGCTGGAGGTAATCACCAGTTTTGACGGCGTCAGGCACGCCGAACCCGGTGAATTCACGCGCCGCGCCTTTCTTAACGGCAAGGTCGACCTGGTCGAGACCGAGGCACTGGCCGATCTCGTCAATGCCGAGACCGAGGCGCAGCGGCGCTTCGCGGTGCAAAATGCCGAGGGCGCCCAGAGTGAACTCTATCTTGGCTGGCGGCGAAGGTTGATTCATGCCCGGGCCATGATCGAGGCGGAGATCGATTTTGCCGATGAGGACGATGTCCCCGGTTCCGTTTCGGACACGGTCTGGTCCGATGTCCGGACGATGATCGGCGAAATCGACAGCCACATTGCCGGATTTCGCGCTGCCGAAATCATCCGTGACGGCTTCGAGGTGGTTATCCTTGGTGCGCCTAACGCCGGTAAGTCGAGTCTGTTCAACGCCCTGGCGCGGCGGGATGCCGCTATAGTAACGGATGAACCCGGCACGACGCGCGATCTGCTCGAGGTGGTGCTCGACCTGGGGGGGATTCGAGTCCGGTTGGTCGACACCGCCGGCCTGCGCGATGCGCCGGGCAAGGTCGAGGCGATCGGCATCGAGAAGGCCAGAGCCAAGGCACATGGGGCCGACCTGTTGCTGCTGCTGCAGGACGTCGCGGACCCCAGGCCCATCGGTTCGTTGCCGACCGGTGCGCCGAGCTTGCGGGTCGGCACAAAGCTCGATCTGCTGGATAGTCGCGCGGCAAGCGACGCGGCCGCGAACTATGATCTTGTCATCTCGGTGAGGGCCGGGACCGGCGTGGAGGCATTGCTGGCGGAAATCGGCCGTCGCGCCGCTGAGGCGACCGGCAGCGCCGGCGATATCCTTCCATCGCGTCTGCGCCATGTCGAGTTGCTTGGTGAGACCAACCGCCATCTGCTTCGCGCCACCGACAGCCTGGCTGTCGGACAGGAATTGCGCGCCGAGGAACTGCGGCTCGCCGCCGATCGCCTCGGCCGAATCGTCGGCGCCATCGACGTCGAGGACATGCTGGACGTGATTTTCTCGCAGTTCTGCATTGGGAAATGACTCACGTGAAACCGTGGGCCTCGAACAGGAGTTGGTTTCTGGCGCAGAGGCCTGACGGCGCTTGCGGACTGCACGCGTTGGCAATTGGCGGAAACGCTTAACGTCTCGTCATCCTCGGGTCTGCGCTTCCGCTTCGCTCCCGCTCCGCCCGTGGATGACGAAAGTTGGCAGGGCTCCAGCGAACGGCCTCACTGCAAATGACTCACGTGAAACACCGCTGCAACTCCCCGCCATCTTGTTTCACGTGAAACTCGCTGCGGAGTTTTCTTGACAGCACCGCCCCACGGGGACATGTGTCCCTCATCATTGAGTCTGGGAAGTTTGTTATGACCAATCACTATGATGTGGTTGTGGTGGGCGGCGGCCACGCGGGGTGCGAGGCGGCGGGCGCGGCTGCGCGCGCCGGGGCCAAGACCGCGCTGGTCACGCTGCGGTTCGACACGATCGGTGTCATGTCCTGCAATCCGGCAATCGGCGGACTCGGCAAGGGCCACCTGGTTCGCGAGATCGATGCCCTGGACGGCCTGATGGGCCGGGTGGCGGATGCTGCCGGGATCCAGTTCCGCTTGCTCAATCGCCGCAAGGGTCCTGCGGTGCGCGGACCCCGCACGCAGGCCGACAGAAAGCTCTATCGCCTTGCCATGCAGGAAGCGATTCGGCAGCAGAACGATCTCGACGTGGTCGAGGGCGAGGTCTTGGACTTCGAGATCGCCGGCGGGCAGATTGCGGCGGTTCTCCTGGCCGACGGCCGGCGGCTTGTCTGTGGCGCGGTCGTTCTGACGACCGGAACCTTCCTGCGCGGGCTCATCCATATCGGCGAGACGAAGATCGTCGCCGGCCGGATGAACGAGCAGGCGAGTCTTGGCCTGTCTGCGACGATGAACCGGGCTGGTTTCAAGCTCGGACGTCTGAAGACCGGTACGCCGCCGCGGCTCGACGGTCGGACGATCGATTGGGCGTCGCTGGATAGCCAGGCCGCGGATGAGGATCCGGTGCCGTTCTCGCTGTTGACGGACCGCATCGAGACACCTCAGATCGACTGCGGCATCACGCGCACGACGACGGCCACACATGAGTTGATTCGCCTCAATCTCGGCCGCTCCGCCATGTATTCCGGTTCGATCGAAGGGGTCGGGCCGCGCTATTGCCCTTCGATCGAGGACAAGATCGTCAAGTTCGGCGACAGGGACGGGCACCAGATCTTCCTCGAGCCGGAAGGGCTCGACGACGATACCGTCTACCCCAATGGGATTTCGACTTCTCTGCCTGAAGATGTGCAGCTCGACCTGTTGAAAACCATTCCGGGGTTGGAGCGCGCCACCATGCTGCAGCCCGGCTATGCCATCGAATATGATCATGTCGATCCGCGCGAGCTGCACCAGACGCTGGAGACAAAGCGCATCGGTGGCCTCTTCCTAGCCGGCCAGATCAACGGCACGACCGGTTATGAAGAGGCGGCCGGGCAAGGCTTGCTCGCCGGCCTCAACGCGGCGCGGCGCGCGTCAGGCAGCGAGCGGATCGTGCTCAGCCGCACTGAAGCCTATATCGGCGTGATGGTCGACGACCTGACCAGCCGCGGCATCAGCGAACCCTACCGGATGTTCACCTCGCGTGCCGAGTTCCGGCTGTCGCTGCGCGCCGACAATGCAGATGAGCGGCTGACACCCCTGGCTGGGAAACTGGGCATCGCCTCGACGCAGCGGATGCAGCGCTATGGGGCTGTCATGCATCGCCTCGATGACGCGCGGGACCTGGCTCGCTCGCTCACCCTGACCCCCAATGAAGCGGCGCGGCACGGGCTGGAGGTCAACCGGGATGGCGTGCGCCGGTCCGGCTATGAATTGCTGTCCTATCCCGATGTCGATGTGGCCTGGCTGGCCGGTGTCGATTCGCGGTTTGCGGAAATCGACGGCAAGACGGCGGAACGCCTCGAAACGGAAGCCAAATATTCGGTTTACCTGGATCGGCAGAAGACGGATGTGGCGCAGATCAGGCATGAGGAGGGCCGGCTGATCCCGGAGGCGGTCGATTTCGCGGGCGTACCAGGCCTGTCCAACGAGTTGAAGCAGAAGATCCAGGCGCGGCGGCCGCGCTCCATCGCCGACGCCCAGCGCATGGAAGGCATGACGCCGGCGGCGCTGGCGATCATTGTCGCGCATGTTCGCCACGCGGAGAGCGCCCTGCGTCCACAAAGGGATGTTGCGTGACTTCTTCTTCATGGAAGAGCCTGCAGGACGCGGCAGGCCCGGTTTCACGTGAAACATTCGATCGGCTGGTGGCATTCGAGCAGATGTTCCAGAAATGGAATCGCAGCATCAATCTCGTTGCGCAATCGACGGCTGGCGATGTCTGGCAGCGTCACATCCTGGACAGCGCGCAGTTGGCGCGAATCGAGCCCTATGCGACGCGCTGGGTAGATCTGGGGTCTGGCGGCGGATTTCCCGGCCTTGTCATGGCTTTCCTGCTTGCCGAGCGTGACGGCGCCAGCATCGATCTGGTTGAAAGCAATCGCAAAAAGGCATCGTTCCTGCAGGCCGTCGTCGGGCAGTTCAGCCTGCCGGCGCGGGTCGTGGCGCGCCGCATCGATGACAGCCATGCGCTTGTTTCGGCACCGCAAATCGTCACGGCACGGGCACTCGCCTCGCTTTCGACCCTGCTGGACCTGTCGGCGCCATGGCTGATTTCAGGTGCGCGTGGCCTGTTTCACAAAGGCCGGGATTACCGCGCCGAAGTGGAAGAAAGCGTTCACCGATGGTCCTTCGATCTGGTAGAACATCCAAGTGTGACCGACGCCAGCGGCGGCGTCATTCTCGAATTGTCGAACTTGCGACCTGTCTGATCTGCTCCAGGCGACCCGAAGCGACCCGAAATGAATTTCTGGCATAGACCCATGATGAAGAGTGGCCCCCGAATCATCACCGTAGCCAACCAGAAGGGCGGCGTCGGCAAGACCACTACCGCCATCAACCTGGCGACCGCGCTGGCCGCGATCGGCGAAAAGGTCCTGATCGTCGATCTCGATCCGCAAGGCAATGCCAGCACCGGCCTCGGCATCGACCGCAAGGATCGGACGGTCTCGTCCTATGACGTGCTGACGGGCGAGCTGGATCTGGAAGCCGCAGCGATCCCGACAGCCGTGCCCGGCCTGTCGATCGTGCCGTCGACGCTCGACCTGCTTGGCATTGAAATGGAAATAGCCTCGGCGCCGGACCGGGTGCTCAAGCTGCGCAATGCGCTGCGCGCCGCGACCGAGCGCGGGGCACCGTTCGGCTATGTGCTGATCGATTGCCCGCCTTCGCTCAACCTTTTGACGTTGAATTCAATGGCGGCGGCCGATTCCGTTCTTGTGCCGCTGCAGTGCGAGTTCTTCGCGCTGGAAGGCCTCAGCCAATTGCTGGAGACGGTCGAGCAGGTGCGCCGCTCGATCAATCCGGACCTTATTATCCAAGGCATCGTGCTGACCATGTATGACGGCCGCAACAATCTCGCCAACCAGGTGGTGCAGGATGTTCGCGCGCATATGGGCGACAAAGTCTATGAGACCATCATTCCGCGCAATGTGCGGGTGTCAGAGGCGCCGTCCTACGGCAAGCCGGCTATCCTCTACGACCTGAAATGCTCGGGCAGCCAGGCCTATCTGCAATTGGCGTCGGAAGTGATCCGCCGCGAGCGTAAATTGCGCGCCGCTTGATGAGATCGGATGCATAGTTAAAGTCGGTTCGAGGCCGAAACGATCGCTTTTTGGATATACGGGACTTTGGAACAAAGATGAGCGACGACCTTTCGAGAAAGAGACTGGGCCGTGGGCTGGCAGCGCTGATCGGCGAGATCGACCGTCCGGCAGCACCGGAAAAGCCGGGCATGAGCGCCGACGGCAAGGTGCCGATCGAATTCCTGACGCCAAACCCGAAAAATCCGCGGCGGCATTTCGGCGACGCCGAACTGACGGACCTTGCCCAGTCGATCCGAGAGCATGGCGTGGTCCAGCCGGTGGTGGCGCGGCCTTCGCCGACACAGGCCGGCCGCTACGAGATCATCGCCGGCGAGCGGCGCTGGCGTGCGGCACAGCGCGCCGGCCTGTCCGAGATCCCGGTCATCATCCGCGAGGTCAATGACCGCACGGCGCTGGAACTGGCAATCATCGAGAATGTCCAGCGCACCGACCTCAATGCGGTCGAGGAAGCGCTTGGTTATCAGCAGCTGATCGACGAGCACGGCTACACCCAGGCCGATCTCGGCCAGGTGATCGGCAAGAGCCGCAGCCATGTCGCCAACACGCTGCGGCTGCTCAAGCTGCCGGACGTGATCCGCGACATGCTGGTCGACGGCGAGCTGTCGGCAGGGCACGCCCGCACGCTGGTGACGGCGGAAGATCCGGCCGGCCTTGCCAAGCGCATTGTCGAAGAGGGGCTGTCGGTTCGCCAGGCCGAAGCGCTGGCGCAGATGCCGGCCGGCAGCAGCAGCACGAAAGAGGCCAGTCCGGCGCCGAGCCCGGAGCAGAAAGACCCCGACACGCTGGCGTTGGAAAAGCTGTTGACGGATACGATCGGCATGATCGTGTCCGTGGAACACAAGGGCAAGGGTGGCGTGCTGCGCATCGCATATCGGTCTCTGGAGCAGCTTGATGAGCTGTGCCGCAGGCTGAAGCAGGAGCGGTAGTTAGCCGGCGAATTGTCAGCGGCACGAGCATGACTGGCGATTGCCGGTCTTCTCTCTTTGCAGCGTTGGTGATTGGCGAAATCGGCGAAGCCGCGAATCTCCCTCCTTGAGGGGGAGATGGCCGGTAGGCCAGGGGGGGTCGCCTCACATTAAGCGCCGACGCCCTTGCGGAAGCAAAGAAGAGGTCGGCGCCTCACGTCAGGCGACCCCCTCTGTCGCCTTTGGCGACATCTCCCCCTCAAGGGGGGGAGATCAGGCGCGCTGCGCCAATCGGCTGCTTTCCACCGCAATGCCAAGCAGCGCCTGTCGCGCTAGCGCGACGGAAAGATCCGGCCGCCGGCGCGTCTGCAGGACCGCCGTCTGCAGCCGGATCAGCGCGCGGCCGAGCGCGTCGGTGCTCCAGCGCTCCAGCGCCTTCTCCACCAGCTTGCGGCGCGAGAAAAACACCGGAGGGCGGGCGGCGGCAACGACGGAAGCCGCATTGCGGCCGCCCGAATCCATCTGGCCGCGCATGGCCTGGATCTGCTGCAACTGCCGCATCGCCGAGGACAGAACCAGGAAGGGCTGTCCGCCGGACTGGCAATGCCGGGTAAAGGCGGTGTCGAAGTCGCCGATCTTGCCTTCGAGCAGCGCGTCGACCGCGTCATCGAAAGACGCGCCGGAAACGTCACCCGACATCGCCTTGACCTCTTCAAGCCCGATCTCCTGCTGGCCATGGGCGTAGAGCACGAGCTTCTCGATCTCGCCGCGCGAGGCCAGCCGATCGCCCCCGAGATTGCGGCGCAGCGCCTGTCTCGCCTCCATGGTCATCGACATGCCGGCCTTGCGGAGCTCGTCGTCGATGACGGCGTCGATGTCGCGGGCTTCATCGGCATAGCAAGGCAAAGCCATGGCATTGTCGGCAGCCTCGACGATGGCGCGAAGCCCGACGCCCTTCTTCAGATCGCCGGCCTCGATGAGAATGATCGCATCGCGTGCCGGCTCTGCCGTCAGCGCCTTGACGTCGTCGGCCAGCGCCTTCTGGCCGCTGGCATTGCGCACCCAGAGCAGGCGCCGATCGGAAAACATCGGCACGGTGCGGGCTTCGTCGAGCAGCCGGCCCGCGTCACGGTCGACCTCCGAGCCTTCGAGCCGGACCACCGAGAAGGGATCGTCGAGCGGCAGGCCGGTCTTGCCGGCAAAAGCCTTCGCGCGCTCCGAGACGAGGCCGCGGTCGGGGCCATAAAGCAGGATAATGGAGATGCGCTGGTCCGGCCGCGCCAGCCAACCATCGACCTCGTAAGCTTTCTTCTGTGCCATGGCGGGTTGGTTAGCACAGGGCGGGGTCGGCGTGAACGGGGCTGCGGTGGCTGGGGCAAAGGATGGTGCGCGTAATCTCCCCCCTCGAGGGGGAGATGGCCGGCAGGCCAGAGGGGGTCGGTTCGACCGGATGCGACCTCCTTGCGGCAGATGGAGGTTGGCGCTTCACGTTGGGCGACCCCCTCTGTCGCCTTCGGCGACATCTCCCCTCGAGGGGGGAGATAGCCGCTTCGCCGCTTTCGCCTACTATCAACGCTGCAAGGTGAGTATTCACCCACCGACTTGCCTTATCTGACCGCTAACCCAGCCCAACCTTCCCCCTAATTGCGCGCCACACCCCAACATCGACAAGAAATTTCGCAGACATATCTACATCTTGGTGCTGGGGAGGCTGCATCGGCCGGCGCGGCCGGGACTGAAGGCTTGCCCGACGAATTCGCACTGGCCGTGCAGATATGCAACTATCGGCGCCAGGCAACATTGGAGGACTTGGTCATGGCCGATGCTGGGATGTTGCGGTTTCACGTTCCGGAGCCGGAAGTGCGACCGGGCGGAACGCCTGACTTTTCCAATGTGCCGATCCCGAAGGCCGGCTCGGTGCCGCGCCCCGAAATCTCTGTCGATCCGCGCACCATCCGCGATCATGCTTTCTCGATCATCCGCGTGCTGAACCGCACTGGCGAGGCCGTTGGGCCCTGGGCCGGCCTGCTTTCCAGCGACGAGCTTTTGGCCGGCCTGCGCCACATGATGACGCTCAGGACCTTCGACGCGCGCATGCAGATGGCGCAGCGCCAGGGCAAGACCTCGTTTTATATGCAGAATCTGGGCGAAGAGGCGGTGTCCTGCGCCTTCCGCAAGGCGCTGGCGCCGGGCGACATGAATTTCCCGACCTATCGGCAGGCCGGCCTGCTCATCGCCGACGGCTATCCGATGGTCACGATGATGAACCAGATCTATTCCAACGAGGCCGATCCGCTGAAAGGCCGGCAATTGCCGATCATGTATTCGTCGAAGGAGCACGGCTTCTTCTCGATCTCCGGCAATCTGGCGACGCAGTATATCCAGGCGGTCGGCTGGGCGATGGCCTCGGCCATCAGCAATGATTCGAAGATCGCCGCGGCCTGGATCGGCGACGGCTCGACGGCCGAGTCCGACTTCCATTCGGCGCTGGTGTTCGCCTCCACCTACAAGGCACCCGTCGTGCTCAACGTCGTCAACAACCAGTGGGCGATCTCGACTTTCCAGGGCATCGCGCGCGGGGGCTCGGGCACGTTCGCGGCGAGGGGCCTCGGCTTCGGCATCCCGTCGCTGCGCGTCGACGGCAACGACTATCTCGCTGTCCATGCGGTCGCCAAATGGGCGGCGGAGCGTGCGCGCAGCAATCTCGGGCCAACGCTGGTCGAATATGTCACCTACCGCGCCGGCGCGCATTCGAGCTCGGACGACCCCTCTGCCTACCGCCCAAAGACCGAATCCGACGCCTGGCCGCTCGGCGACCCGATCGTGCGGCTGAAGAACCATCTCATCGCGCTCGGTGTCTGGTCGGAGGAGCGGCACACCCAGGCCGAGGCGGAAATCCTCGACACGGTGATCACGGCGCAGAAAGAAGCGGAAAGCCACGGCACGCTGCATGCCGGCGGCAAGCCTTCGACGCGCGACATGTTCGAGGGCCTCTACGCCGAAATGCCGCCGCATCTGCGGCGCCAGCGCCAGCAGGCGGGAGTCTGAGCCATGCCGAGACGCACCATGATCGAGGCGATCCGCGACGCCATGGACGTGTCGATGGCGCGCGACAGCAAAGTCGTCGTGTACGGCGAGGATGTCGGCTTCTTCGGCGGCGTCTTCCGCTGCACGCAAGGCCTGCAGGCCAAATACGGCAAGAGCCGCTGCTTCGATGCGCCGATCAGCGAATCCGGCATCGTCGGCTCGGCCATCGGCATGGCCGCCTATGGCTTGAAACCGTGCGTGGAGATTCAGTTTGCCGACTACATGTATCCGGCATACGACCAGCTGACCCAGGAAGCGGCGCGGCTGCGCTACCGCTCCAATGGCGATTTCACCTGCCCGATCGTGGTGCGGATGCCGACCGGCGGCGGCATTTTTGGCGGCCAGACGCACAGCCAGAGCCCGGAAGCGCTGTTCACCCATGTGTCGGGGCTGAAGACCGTGGTGCCGTCCAATCCGCATGACGCCAAGGGGCTGCTGATCGCGGCGATCGAGGACCCGGACCCGGTGATCTTCCTGGAGCCGAAGCGGCTCTACAACGGTCCCTTCGACGGCCATCACGACCGGCCGGTGACGCCATGGTCGAAGAATGCGCTCGGCGAGGTCGCCGACGGCCACTACACGGTGCCGCTCGGCAAGGCGGCGATCCGCAGGCCAGGGTCAGCCATCACCGTGCTCGCCTATGGCACCATGGTCTATGTCGCGCAGGCCGCCGCCGAGGAAACCGGCATCGATGCCGAGATCATCGATCTCAGGACGTTGTTGCCGCTCGACCTCGACAGCATCGTGGCTTCGGTGAAAAAAACGGGACGCTGCGTCATCGTGCACGAGGCGACGCTGACGTCGGGCTTCGGCGCCGAGCTGTCGGCGCTGGTGCAGGAAAACTGTTTCTACCATCTGGAAGCACCTGTGACGCGGGTCGCCGGCTGGGACACGCCCTATCCGCATGCGCAGGAGTGGGATTACTTCCCCGGCCCCGCCCGCGTTGGCCGCGCTCTCATCGAAACCATGGAGGCCTGAGATGGGCGAGCACATCATCAAGCTGCCCGATGTCGGCGAGGGTGTCGCCGAGGCCGAACTGGTCGAATGGCACGTCAAGGTCGGCGACATCGTGCGCGAGGACAGCGTGCTCGCCGCCGTCATGACCGACAAGGCGACGGTCGAAATTCCGTCGCCGGTCGATGGCGAAATCCTGTGGCTGGGCGCCGAGATCGGCGACACGGTGGCAATCGGCTCGCCCATCGTGCGGCTGAAGGTGGCGGGCGAGGGCAATGTGGGGGGTGCGGCGCCGGCAAAAGTCACGGCTGAGAGTACCCCCGCCCCTAGCCCCTCCCCACAAGGGGGAGGGGGACGCGTTTCAACCACGAAGGCCGACGCCAAGTCAGCCACGTCCAAGAATGCGCCAAGAATTACCGGCGCCAGGGAATCAGATACCCGCTTACGGGCGGCCGAGACAGAATCCCCCTCCCCCTTGTGGGGAGAGGCTAGGGGTGGGGGTACTGCGCCGACGTCCAGAGTTGTCGGGCCCACCGGCGCGCCGCGTCCCGAAGGTGAAAAGCCGCTGGCGTCGCCGGCTGTTCGCCTGCGGGCGAAAGAGGCCGGCATCGATCTGCGGCAGGTTGCGGGAAGCGGCCCGGCCGGCCGCATCGGCCATGAGGACATCGAGGCTTTCCTGGCACACGGTCCGCAGGTCGCCAGGGGCCTCGCCCGCAACGACGCGGTCGAGGACATCAAGGTGGTCGGCTTGCGGCGCAAGATCGCCGAGAAGATGATGCTGTCGAAATCGCGCATCCCGCACATCACCTATGTCGAGGAGATCGACGTCACCGCGCTGGAGGAGCTGCGCGCCGCACTCAACAAGGAGAAGCGCCCGGGCGTGGAGCGGCCGAAGCTGACGCTGCTGCCGTTCCTGATGCGGGCGATGGTCAAGGCGATATCGGACCAGCCCAATCTCAATTCGCTGTTCGACGACGAGGCCGGCATTATCCACCAGCATGGCGGCATTCATATCGGCATCGCCGCGCAGACGCCGTCGGGGCTGGTGGTGCCTGTGGTCAAGCATGCCGAGGCGCGCGACATCTGGGAGTGCGGCGCCGAGATCATCAGGCTGGCCGAGGCGGCCAAGTCGGGCACGGCAACCCGCGACGAGCTGTCCGGCTCGACCATCACCATCACCTCGCTTGGCGCCATGGGCGGCGTGGCGACGACGCCGGTCATCAATCATCCGGAAGTGGCGATCATCGGCGTCAACAAGATGATGGTGCGGCCGGTGTGGGACGGCACCCAGTTCATCCCGCGCAAGATGATGAACCTGTCGTCCAGCTTCGACCATCGCGTCATCGACGGCTGGGACGCGGCGGTGTTCATCCAGCGCATCAAGACGCTGCTGGAAACGCCGGCGCTGATTTTTGTGGATTGAGGGCGGAGATGTCGGCGGGACAGCGCCCCCCTCTGCCTTGCCAGGCATCTCCCCCTCAAGGAGGGAGATCGGCAGCTTCGCCATCCCCGCCTCTCTCTAAGTTTTGGAGATTGGCGAAAGCCGAGGTGACATCCAATCTCCCCCCTCGAGGGGGAGATGGCCGGCAGGCCAGAGGGGGTCGGTACGACTGGACGCGACCGCCTTGCGCGACAGATGCAGGCAGGCGCTCTACGCCCGGCGACCCCCTCTGTCGCCTTCGGCGACATCTCCCCCTCGAGGGCAGGGCTATCGCATATGAGTAAAGAGGCTAAGCAGGTTTTGATCGGCCCATCGTGCCTTGAGTCGTTTGTGGCTGAGCGG
>NZ_JAMYUT010000050.1:0-21906 GCF_040323235.1 Mesorhizobium sp. M0051 | reverse complement strand
A
The DNA here is from genome assembly GCF_040323235.1 of Mesorhizobium sp. M0051. Lineage (NCBI taxonomy): Bacteria > Pseudomonadati > Pseudomonadota > Alphaproteobacteria > Hyphomicrobiales > Phyllobacteriaceae > Mesorhizobium > Mesorhizobium sp. M0051. The sequence continues at coordinate 21,905 of NZ_JAMYUT010000050.1, read as the reverse complement.
GTTCTACTTCCGCACGACCGACGTGACCGGCATCGTGTCGCTGCCGGAAGGCACCGAGATGGTGATGCCGGGCGACAACATCACGGTCGATGTCGAGCTGATCGTGCCGATCGCCATGGAAGAGAAGCTGCGCTTCGCTATCCGTGAAGGCGGCCGCACCGTCGGTGCCGGCATCGTCGTCACCATCAAGGAATAACCGACGCCGGCCTGCGCCGGTGAGGTTCGAAAAAGAAAGGGCGGTCCTTGGGGCCGCCCTTTCTTTTTGCCCCCGGAGATCGGTGCCCCGCGATGTCGTGCAGACCCTGTTGCAAGCATTTGGACCTCGTTTAGTATGGATTGCATCAAGGGGCTTTTTCCAGATGGTTCCAGGGCGCCTTTTCCATCGTCGGGCATTGTGGCTGCGGCTGATCTGCCTGCTGGCGTTGCTTGTCACGGGACGTGCCTTTGCGACGGATACCGCCCCGGATCTCGGTCCGACGATGCAGTTTGGCATTGTTCGCAGCAATGCACCGGGGTGCGAGCCGATCTGCCCGGAATGGATCTCGGCCGAAGGCTCGATAGAAGCCGGAACGCCGGCCCTGTTCAAACGCATGCTGAAGACGCTTGGCGGGCGAAGCCTGCCGATCGTCGTGGATTCTCCCGGCGGCAATGTCGAGGCGGCGCTGGCGCTTGGCCGGCTGATCCGCAAGAACATGCTTGATATCGCGATAGGCAAGACGGTGTTCTCCGGTTGCCGCCCCGACGCGGACGGTTGCCATGACCGTAACAAGAATGGCGCCCCTTACCTCGGCGATATCGTTGACTACGGCGCCATGTGCAACTCCGCCTGCCCATTGATGTTTGCCGGCGGTGTCCGGCGTGTGGTTGGCGAATGGGCCTTTCTCGGCGTCCACCAGATCACCACGACCTACATCCGCACGAAATTGCAATACAGGACCACCTACCGCATCGTGGCGGGCAAGAAGAAGGTGCTCAACACAAGGATCGTCAGTCGCAAGGACGCCGGCAGCTACAAGACCTACGAGATGAGCAAGGCGGTGGAGAAAAGGCTGGCGGCCTATCTCGACGAGATGGGCATCGATCAGGGCGTGCTCGAAACGATGAAGAGCACGCCGGCCAGCGAAATCCACCAGATCGCCCTCGACGACATGCTGACGATGAAATTGGTCACCAGCCTGGATGCTGTGGACCTGTTGACTGCCGCAGGCCTGTGCAGGCCGGACCGATTGGCCGCGAATTGCCTGGAAATACCAGGGAACAAGCCCGATGGCCTGACGACCGCGGCCAAGCCTGCCCCGCTGCCGGCGGAGCCCGAGGGCGTGCAGCGCGATGAAGACATGCGCTTCGTCGTGGTTCGCGGCGGCAATCCGCTCTGCAATCCTGATTGCCCCGAATGGATCTCGGCGGAAGGTGCGATCACGCCTCAGACCCCTCAGAAGCTGCGCCAGTTGCTCGCCACGCTTGGCGACCGGCAGCTGCCGGTCGTGATCAGCTCAAAGGGTGGTGACCTGCTTGGCGCTCTGGCGGCGGGACGGCTTATCCACCAAAGGAAGCTCGACGTTGCCGTTGGCCGCACCGATTTCGTCGACTGTGACCCGGCAAAGTGGAGTTGCCTGGCCAAGGAGGGCGCCTATGCCGGGCTGAGCGTCGATGCGGGAGTGGAGTGCGGTTCGGCCTGTGCGCTTGTGCTTGCCGGCGGGGTGAGACGGCTTGTCGGTCCCCGTGCGCGGCTTAGCCTTTACCCGATGGGGCAAAAGCAGGTGGTCAGGGCCTATCTCGAGGAGATGGCGCTCGGTCCCGCTCTGTTCGCAGCGATCGAGGGGCGCTCGGTCGAGCGGCAACTGGAACCAAGCACGATGCTGAGGGTCGGGTTGACGACGAGCCCGCAATCGGTCGACGCGCTGACCGGCGCCACCATCTGCGGCGCGGTGCCGAAACCGCAGAATTGCCGGATCCGGCCTTCCGCCAATGCCGAGGCTGACGCGCCCGCCAAATTGTAGGGCGGCAATGTCGGAGACTGGCCATCGAGGCAGGTTGAGCCATTCTCGATTTTTCCGCTATCGTCGCTGCTGGCGGCGCCGGGGCCGGCGGAGGATCGAGAATGAGCCAGGATATCCCGACACTCTACGACTGGGCCGGCGGCGGCGAGGCGTTGAACCGGCTGACCCAGACTTTCTATGACAAGGTGGCGCTGGACCCGATCGTCGGGCCGGTGTTCAAGGCCATGTCGCCGGATCATCCCGCCCATGTCGCGGCCTTCATCGGCGAGGTGTTCGGCGGACCGAAAACCTACAGCGAGCAATTTGGCGGCCATCGCGAGATGGTCATGCACCATCTGGGCAAGCATCTGACCGAGGAGCAGCGCCGCCGCTGGATCAACCTCCTTGCCGATGCCGCCGACGCGGTCGGCCTGCCCGACGATCCGGAGTTTCGTTCGGCCTTCATGGGCTATGTCGAATGGGGATCGCGGCTGGCCAAGATGAACTCCAATCTCGGCGAAACCTGCGATCCCGAGACGGAACCGATGCCGGCCTGGGGCTGGGGCGTGCCGGGCGGGCCATATCGGCCGCCGGATCCAAAGTAGCTTTCGGTCGCCACGGGAGGTCCCGGAGCGATGCCGAAAAACTTCAAGGTCGTGCGCTTGCGCGAGTTGGATGGCCCCAGCCTCAACCATCTGGTGCAGAGGAACGGGCTTAAGGCGCGTTTGCTTGCGAACCACTCTTTACAGAGCGAGCGGAAGCTTTTAGGAAGCGCCTGCTGCGCCGAGATGCGCACGATACGGGCATAGCTCAGTTGGTAGAGCGGCGGTCTCCAAAACCGCAGGTCGTAGGTTCGAGCCCTGCTGCCCGTGCCATTTCTCGAAATGGCACTCAACGTGATATTTCGCCATTTTTCGAAATGGCGTTTCAAAACGATATTTCTACGGTCTGCCCTTTGAAAATCGGCGACCCGCTTGCCATATTACCTCACTTGGGGCATAAAGCCCTCATAGCCGGGACGGAACGACTGGATGGTTCCGAGGCGGCGTTTGGTCATAAAGCGGACACTTGCCACTTGCGTGGATCAAGAATCGGTTTTATGTAGACGAAACAGACACGCGACGCGTGGAGCTGGGAAGCCGGCTTTACGCGTCTGATTTGCATGGGCGAAATGTTTGCGCTGATTCGGCGCGAGATTGGCTCAGGCGGCACGTCCCGGCCAGCGGGATCATCCAGGGGACCCGGCCAACGGGTCTTGAAGACAGAGCGGCATATGGCTTCGAAAACCACAAATCCTTTCGTCTTTCTCCAGCAGGTTCGCGCGGAGACCGCCAAGGTGACTTGGCCGTCGCGACGCGAAACGATGATCTCGACGGTCATGGTCCTGGCTTTCGCTGTGATCGCGATGATCTTTTTCTTCACCGCTGATCAGCTCATGGGCCTCGCGGTCGAACAGATTCTGGGCATCGGACGCTAAGTCCGGCGATTACGGAGAAGTCTTGAAATGACCGCGCGCTGGTACATCGTCCACGCCTATTCGAACTTTGAAAAGAAGGTCGCCGAGGATATCGAGAACAAGGCCAAGCAGAAGGGCCTGTCCGCCGACATCCACCAGATCGTGGTTCCGACCGAGAAGGTCGTCGAGGTTCGCCGCGGCCGCAAGGTCGATGCCGAGCGCAAGTTCTTCCCGGGCTATGTGCTGCTGAAGGCCAATCTGACCGACGCTGTGTTCTCGCTGGTCAAGAACACGCCGAAGGTCACCGGCTTCCTGGGTGACTCCAAGCCAGTGCCGATCACCGAGGCGGAAGCCCAGCGCATCCTGAACCAGGTGCAGGAAGGCGTCGAGCGGCCAAAGCCTTCGGTCACGTTCGAGATCGGCGAGGCGATCCGCGTTTCGGATGGCCCCTTCGCGTCGTTCAACGGTTTCGTCCAGGAAGTGGACGAGGAGCGGGCGCGGCTCAAGGTGGAAGTTTCGATCTTCGGGCGCGCCGTGCCTGTCGATCTGGAATTCGGACAGGTCGAAAAGGGCTGATCCGAAATCCCTGCCGCCAAGCGCGGCAGGAAAGAGCGGCGCGGAGATCGCGCGGTTCTTGAGGGCGGTGGGAGACGAGTGCGGCTTTAGCCGGCCGCATGGATCGCACCACCAGACTGCAACCGCCGGGTTTCCCAGACAGTTGGGCCGGCATAGACAAAGGCAGGAAAAGAGATGGCTAAGAAAATTGCAGGCCAGCTCAAGCTCCAGGTGAAAGCGGGATCGGCGACGCCGTCTCCCCCGATCGGCCCGGCGCTTGGTCAGCGTGGCATCAACATCATGGAATTCTGCAAGGCGTTCAACGCGCAGACCCAGGAAATGGAAAAGGGATCGCCGGTTCCGGTCGTCATCACCTACTACCAGGACAAGTCCTTCACCTTCGTCATGAAGACGGCGCCGGTGAGCTACTTCCTGAAGAAGGCGGCCAACCTGACGTCTGGTTCCAAGGAGCCGGGCAAGGTCAAGGCCGGTACGGTTTCGCGCGACAAGGTCCGCGAGATCGCAACCGCGAAGATGAAGGATCTGAACGCAAACGACGTCGAAGCGGCCATGCGCATGGTCGAGGGCTCCGCCCGCTCGATGGGTCTGGAAGTGGTGGGCTAAGATCATGGCAAAGATTGCAAAGCGTGTATCGAAGACCCGCGAAGGCATCGATCCCAACAAGGCTTATGCCCTGGGTGACGCGCTGAAGCTGCTCAAGGACCGTTCCTCGGTCAAGTTCGACGAGACCATCGAAGTCGCCATGAACCTCGGCGTCGACCCGCGCCACGCCGACCAGATGGTCCGCGGCGTGGTCAACCTGCCGAACGGCACCGGCCGCTCGGTGCGCGTCGCTGTGTTTGCGCGCGGCGACAAGGCTGACGAAGCTCGCGCCGCCGGCGCCGACATCGTCGGTGCCGAGGATCTGGTCGACATCGTCCAGAAGGGCACGATCGATTTCGATCGCTGCATCGCCACTCCGGACATGATGCCGCTCGTCGGCCGTCTGGGGAAAGTGCTCGGCCCGCGCGGCATGATGCCGAACCCGAAGGTTGGCACCGTCACCACCGACGTTGCCGCCGCCGTCAAGGCATCGAAGGGCGGCGCTGTCGAGTTCCGCGTCGAGAAAGCCGGCATCGTTCATGCCGGCGTCGGCAAGGTCTCGTTCGAGGTCACGGCCCTGGAAGAGAACATCCGCGCCTTCGCCGACGCGGTGACCAGGGCAAAGCCGGCTGGTGCCAAGGGCAACTACGTCAAGAAGGTGTCGGTCACCTCGACGATGGGTCCGGGCCTCAAGCTCGACGTCGCGACGCTCACAGCGTCCTGATACGAACATTTGGATCGGGCCGCTAAAGGCCTGATCCGCAAGTGAATTCCGGGCCTCCGACTTGTCGGCGGCCCGGTACCGGAAACCGAGAGGTTTCCGGACATCCTGTCCGAGATTGCAGGCGGCCCAGAAGCCTTAATTCGATTTGGGCCTGCATGAGACGGGTGAAGACCGGACAACGGAGCGATCGCTCCAATGAAAGGTTCGAACCGTGTTTGCCTTTTGTCTGCGCATCGCCGGCTTGACCGTCGATGTGGCGAAAGGGGGCAGGATCCTCGAGCGTCGTTCGGGAGATCCGTTACTGGATGGCCCGGCCGACAAAGGCAACCCGACGCCTGTCCCCGTTAATGGGGCAGGGGTCAACTGGAGATAGGCAGTGGACAGAGCGGAAAAACGCGAACTCGTCACGGGCCTGAACGGTGCGTTCTCGAACGCAGGTTCAGTGGTCGTGGCCCACTACGCCGGTATCACCGTCGCGCAAATGAACGACCTTCGGTCGAAAATGCGCGCCGCCGGTGGCACCGTCAAAGTCGCGAAGAACCGTCTCGCCAAAATCGCTCTTCAGGGCACGGACTCCGCATCGATCATCGAGCTGTTCAAGGGACAGACGCTGATTGCTTATTCGGAGGATCCGATTGCGGCGCCGAAGGTCGCGTCCGATTTCGCCAAGGGAAATGACAAGCTCGTCATTCTCGGCGGCGCAATGGGCACCACCTCGCTCAACGCCGACGGTGTGAAGGCACTCGCCACACTTCCGTCGCTCGATGAGCTGCGCGCCAGGCTGGTTGGCATGATCGCCACGCCGGCAACCCGGATCGCCCAGATCGTCAATGCGCCAGCGGCCTCGGTCGCGCGCGTCATCGGCGCTTACGCCCGGAAGGACGAGGCGGCATGAGGCCGTTCCTCGCTATCACAAACACACGTTCGAACCTTATGAAGGAATACAACAATGGCTGATCTCGCAAAGATCGTAGACGACCTTTCGAAGCTGACCGTCCTCGAGGCGGCCGAGCTGTCGAAGCTTCTGGAAGAAAAGTGGGGCGTTTCCGCCGCTGCTCCGGTGGCTGTTGCCGCTGCTGGCGGTGGTGCGGCTGCAGCTGCTCCGGTCGAGGAAAAGACGGAATTCGACGTCGTCCTTACCGAGGCAGGCGCTCAGAAGATCAACGTCATCAAGGAAGTCCGCGCCATCACCGGCCTTGGCCTCAAGGAAGCCAAGGATCTGGTCGAAGCGGCTCCGAAGCCGGTCAAGGAAGGCGTTTCCAAGGCCGACGCTGACAAGTTCAAGGCCCAGCTGGAAGCAGCCGGCGCCAAGGTCGACCTGAAGTAAGCGTAAAAGCGGCGGACGGCCACGCGCCGCCCGCCACTCCCTTCGCCTGGAGGGAGGACGCGTAACGCGAGACATACGAAAACCTCTTTCCTGAGGGCCGAAAACCGGCCTTCAGGAAACGGGTTTTCTCCCGTTCTAGCCGGCAGCCGACAGGCACCGGGAAAACAGACAAAGGGTTGCCGCCAAGGTGGCCCAGCATGCAAGGCGAGCCGCGGCGAGGCTCGTCCCGAGTTTAGAGCTAAGGAGCGACGATGGCCCAGACCCAGACTTTCAATGGCCGCAGACGCGTACGCAAGTTCTTCGGAAAGATTCCGGAAGTTGCGGAGATGCCGAACCTGATCGAGGTTCAGAAGGCATCCTATGACCAGTTCCTGATGGTGGCGGAGCCCAAGGGTGGGCGTCCGGACGAGGGACTGCAGGCCGTTTTCAAGTCGGTCTTCCCGATCTCCGATTTTTCCGGCTCCTCGATGCTGGAGTTCGTGAAGTACGAGTTCGAAGGACCGAAATTCGACGTTGACGAATGCCGTCAGCGCGACCTCACCTATGCCGCGCCGCTCAAGGTGACGCTGCGCCTCATCGTGTTCGATATCGACGAGGATACCGGCGCCAAGTCCATCAAGGACATCAAGGAGCAGGACGTCTACATGGGCGACATGCCGCTCATGACCCTGAACGGCACCTTCATCGTCAACGGCACCGAGCGCGTCATCGTCTCGCAGATGCACCGCTCGCCGGGCGTCTTCTTCGACCATGACAAGGGCAAGTCGCACTCGTCGGGCAAGCTTCTGTTTGCCGCGCGCGTCATTCCCTATCGCGGTTCGTGGCTCGACATCGAGTTCGATTCCAAGGACGTCGTGCACGCCCGCATCGACCGTCGCCGCAAGATTCCGGTGACGTCGCTGCTGATGGCGCTCGGCATGGACGGCGAAGAGATCCTGTCGACCTTCTACAACAAGATCACCTATGTGCGTGCCGGCGACCACTGGCGCATTCCGTTCAACGTCGAGCGTTTCCGCGGCCTCAAGGCCGTCGGCGACCTGGTCGACGCCGATACGGGCGAAGTCGTTGTCGAGGCCGGCAAGAAGATCACCGCCCGCCAGGCAAGGGCGCTTGGCGAGAAGGGTCTCAAGGCGATCAAGGCGACCGACGAGGATCTGCTCGGCAACTACCTGGCCGAGGACATCGTCAACTACGCCACCGGCGAGATCTTCCTCGAAGCCGGCGACGAGATCGACGAGAAGACGCTGAAGGTGCTGCTCGGCACGGGCGAGGACGAGATCAAGGTTCTCGACATCGACCATGTCAATGTCGGCGCCTATATCCGCAACACGCTCAACGTCGACAAGAACGAGAGCCGCCAGGACGCGCTGTTCGACATCTATCGTGTCATGCGCCCAGGCGAGCCGCCGACGCTCGAAACCGCCGAAGCCATGTTCAACTCGCTGTTCTTCGACTCGGAGCGCTACGATCTGTCGGCCGTCGGCCGCGTCAAGATGAACATGCGTCTCGAGCTCAAGGCCGAGGACACCGTGCGCGTGCTGCGCAAGGACGACATCCTGGCCGTGGTCAGGACGCTGGTCGAACTGCGCGACGGCAAGGGCGAAATCGACGACATCGACAATCTCGGCAACCGCCGCGTGCGTTCGGTCGGCGAGTTGATGGAAAACCAGTACCGCGTCGGCCTGCTGCGCATGGAGCGCGCGATCAAGGAGCGTATGTCCTCGATCGAGATCGACACGGTCATGCCGCAGGACCTGATCAACGCCAAGCCGGCGGCTGCCGCCGTGCGCGAGTTCTTCGGTTCCTCGCAGCTGTCGCAGTTCATGGACCAGACCAACCCGCTGTCGGAGATCACCCACAAGCGCCGCCTCTCGGCGCTTGGACCGGGCGGTCTGACCCGTGAGCGCGCCGGCTTCGAGGTGCGCGACGTGCACCCGACGCATTACGGCCGTATCTGCCCGATCGAGACGCCGGAAGGCCCGAATATCGGTCTGATCAACTCGCTGGCCACCTTCGCACGCGTCAACAAGTACGGCTTCATCGAGAGCCCGTACCGCAAGATCGTCGATGGCAAGCTGACCAATGACGTCGTCTATCTCTCGGCGATGGAAGAGGCCAAGCACCATGTCGCGCAGGCCAACGCCGAGCTCGACAAGAACGGTGGCTTCGTCGACGAATTCGTCATTTGCCGCAGTGCCGGTGAAGTGATGATGGCGCCGCGCGAAAACGTCGATCTGATGGACGTGTCGCCCAAGCAGATGGTGTCGGTGGCCGCGGCCCTGATCCCGTTCCTGGAAAACGACGACGCCAACCGCGCTCTGATGGGCTCGAACATGCAGCGTCAGGCCGTGCCGCTGGTGCGCGCCGAGGCGCCGTTCGTCGGCACCGGCATGGAGCCGATCGTCGCCCGTGACTCGGGCGCCGCCATCGGCGCCCGCCGCGGCGGCATCGTCGACCAGGTGGACGCGACGCGTATCGTTATCCGCGCCACAGAGGATCTCGATCCGGGCAAGTCCGGCGTCGATATCTACCGGCTGATGAAGTTCCAGCGTTCGAACCAGAACACCTGCATCAACCAGCGTCCGCTGGTTCGTATGGGCGATCGGGTCAACAAGGGCGACATCATCGCCGACGGTCCGTCGACCGAGCTCGGTGATCTGGCGCTCGGCCGCAACGTGCTGGTCGCGTTCATGCCGTGGAATGGCTACAACTACGAGGACTCGATCCTCCTGTCCGAACGCATCGTCGCCGACGACGTCTTCACCTCGATCCACATCGAGGAGTTCGAGGTCATGGCGCGCGATACCAAGCTCGGCCCGGAGGAAATCACGCGCGATATTCCAAACGTCTCGGAAGAAGCGCTGAAGAACCTCGACGAAGCCGGCATCGTCTATATCGGTGCCGAAGTTCAGCCGGGTGACATCCTGGTCGGCAAGATCACGCCGAAGGGCGAAAGCCCGATGACGCCGGAAGAGAAGCTTCTGCGCGCCATCTTCGGCGAAAAGGCATCCGATGTGCGCGACACCTCGATGCGCATGCCTCCGGGCACCTTCGGCACCGTCGTCGAGGTGCGCGTGTTCAATCGCCACGGTGTGGAGAAGGACGAGCGCGCCATGGCGATCGAGCGCGAGGAGATCGAACGCCTCGCCAAGGACCGCGACGACGAGCAGGCCATCCTGGACCGTAACGTCTATGCGCGTCTTTCCGATGTGCTCGTCGGCAAGGAAGCGATCGCTGGACCGAAGGGCTTCAAGAAGGGCTCGACGCTGTCCAAGGATACGCTCGACGAGTATCCGCGTTCGCAGTGGTGGCAGTTTGCCGTGGAGAACGAAAAGCTCCAGAGCGAACTCGAAGCCCTGCGTGGCCAGTACGACGATTCCAAGAAGGCGCTCGAACAGCGTTTCATGGACAAGGTCGAGAAGGTCCAGCGCGGCGACGAAATGCCTCCGGGCGTCATGAAGATGGTCAAGGTCTTCGTGGCCGTGAAGCGCAAGATGCAGCCCGGCGACAAGATGGCCGGCCGTCACGGCAACAAGGGTGTCGTGTCGCGGATCGTTCCGGTCGAGGACATGCCTTTCCTCGAGGACGGCACTCATGCCGATATCGTGCTCAACCCCCTGGGTGTGCCGAGCCGCATGAATGTCGGCCAGATCCTGGAAACGCATCTGGGCTGGGCTTGCGCTGGTATGGGCAGGAAGATCGGCGAGCTGATTGACACGTACAAGGCAGCCGGCGACATCAAGCCGCTGCGCAAGACGCTCGAGAGCTTCATTCCGTCTAACGACCGCAACGAGCCGGTCCGCGACTATGACGACGAGAGCATTGTTCGCCTCAGCGAGCAGATGCGCCGCGGCGTTTCGATCGCGACCCCGGTGTTCGACGGCGCGCATGAGGCTGACATCAACATCATGCTGGAGCAGGCGGGCCTGCACACCAGCGGTCAGTCGCAGCTCTATGACGGACGCACGGGCGAGCCGTTCGATCGCAAGGTGACGATGGGCTACATCTACATGCTCAAGCTTCACCACCTCGTGGATGACAAGATCCACGCGCGTTCGATCGGTCCGTACTCGCTCGTCACCCAGCAGCCGCTGGGCGGCAAGGCGCAGTTCGGTGGCCAGCGCTTCGGCGAGATGGAGGTCTGGGCGCTCGAAGCATACGGCGCCGCCTACACGCTGCAGGAGATGCTGACGGTGAAGTCAGACGACGTCGCCGGCCGCACCAAGGTGTACGAGGCGATCGTGCGTGGCGACGACACTTTCGAGGCCGGTATCCCCGAGAGCTTCAACGTTCTCGTCAAGGAAATGCGGTCTCTCGGCCTCAATGTCGAGCTGGAGAACACCAAGCTCGAGGACGGCCCTATGCGGCTGCCCGACGCGGCTGAGTAAGGCAATGGCGCGCCACGGATTCCGCGGCGCGCCAATCGAATTCGACGGCCAGTGGCCGACAAAGACGGCGGGCGTTTGGCTCGCGACTAGATGCAAGGGGTTTTCGAGGACCCCGAAAAGGAGAACGGCATGAACCAAGAGGTCATGAATCTCTTCAATCCGCAGGCGCCTGCGCAGGTGTTCGATTCCATCCGGATATCGCTTGCCAGCCCTGAGAAGATTCTGTCCTGGTCTTTCGGCGAGATCAAGAAGCCGGAGACCATCAACTACCGCACCTTCAAGCCGGAGCGTGACGGTCTGTTCTGCGCGCGCATTTTTGGCCCGATCAAGGACTATGAGTGCCTGTGCGGCAAGTACAAGCGCATGAAGTACAAGGGCGTCATCTGCGAGAAGTGCGGCGTCGAAGTCACGCTGTCGCGCGTTCGCCGCGAGCGCATGGGCCATATCGAGCTGGCGGCACCTGTCGCTCACATCTGGTTCCTGAAGTCGCTGCCGTCGCGCATCGGCACGCTGCTCGACATGACCCTGAAGGACATCGAGCGCGTCCTCTACTTCGAGAACTACATCGTCACCGAACCTGGCCTCACCGCGCTGAAGGAGCACCAGCTGCTCAGCGAGGAAGAGTACATGATCGCCGTCGACGAGTATGGCGAGGATAGCTTCACCGCCATGATCGGCGCCGAGGCCATTCACGACCTCCTGGCCGGCATGGACCTGGAGAAGATCGCCGGCGACCTGCGTTCGGAACTGGCTTCGACCACCTCCGAGCTGAAGCAGAAGAAGTATCTGAAGCGGCTCAAGGTCGTCGAGAACTTCATGGAATCCGGCAACCGTCCGGAATGGATGATCATGAAGGTGGTCCCGGTGATCCCGCCGGACCTGCGCCCGCTCGTCCCGCTGGACGGCGGTCGCTTCGCTACATCGGATCTGAACGACCTCTACCGCCGCGTCATCAACCGCAACAACCGTCTGAAGCGGCTGATCGAGCTGCGCGCCCCGGGCATCATCGTGCGCAATGAAAAGCGCATGCTGCAGGAAGCCGTCGATGCGCTGTTCGACAACGGCCGTCGCGGCCGTGTCATCACCGGCGCCAACAAGCGTCCGCTGAAGTCGCTGTCCGACATGCTCAAGGGCAAGCAGGGCCGGTTCCGTCAGAACCTGCTCGGCAAGCGCGTCGACTATTCCGGCCGCTCGGTCATCGTGACCGGTCCGGAGCTCAAGCTGCACCAGTGCGGCCTGCCCAAGAAGATGGCGCTCGAACTGTTCAAGCCCTTCATCTACGCCCGTCTCGACGCCAAGGGTTACTCCTCGACCGTCAAGCAGGCGAAGAAGCTGGTCGAGAAGGAACGTCCGGAAGTCTGGGATATCCTCGACGAGGTCATCCGCGAGCATCCGGTGCTGTTGAACCGCGCGCCGACGCTGCACCGCTTGGGCATCCAGGCGTTCGAGCCGATCCTGATCGAAGGCAAGGCGATCCAGCTGCACCCGCTGGTCTGCACGGCCTTCAACGCCGACTTCGACGGCGACCAGATGGCTGTTCACGTGCCGCTGTCGCTGGAAGCGCAGCTTGAAGCCCGCGTGCTGATGATGTCGACCAACAACATCCTGCACCCGGCTTCCGGCGCGCCGATCATCGTGCCTTCGCAGGACATGGTTCTCGGTCTCTACTATCTCTCGATCGTCAACCAGAACGAGCCGGGCGAGGGCATGGTGTTTGCCGACATGGGCGAACTCCAGCACGCGCTCGAGACCAAGGCGGTGACACTGCACGCCAAGATCAAGGGACGCTTCCGCACGGTCGACGCCGAAGGCAAAGTCGTGTCGAAAATCTACGACACCACCCCTGGCCGCATGATCATCGGCGAGCTTCTGCCGAAGAATGTCAACGTGCCATACGAGACCGCCAACCAGGAGATGACCAAGAAGAACATCTCCAAGATGATCGACACCGTCTACCGCCACTGCGGTCAGAAGGAGACGGTCATTTTCTGCGATCGCATCATGGCGCTCGGCTTCAGCCATGCCTGCCGTGCCGGCATTTCGTTCGGCAAGGACGACATGCTGATCCCGGATGCCAAGATCAAGCTGGTCTCCGACACCGAGGCTTTGGCCAAGGAATACGAGCAGCAGTACAATGACGGCCTGATCACGCAGGGCGAGAAGTACAACAAGGTCGTCGACGCCTGGGCCAAGTGCTCTGAAAAGGTCGCCGACGAAATGATGGCCCGCATCAAGGCGGTCGAGTTCGAGGACAATGGCCGTCAAAAGCCGATGAACTCGATCTACATGATGTCGCACTCCGGTGCGCGTGGCTCGCCCACCCAGATGCGTCAGCTCGCCGGCATGCGCGGCCTTATGGCCAAGCCGTCGGGTGAAATCATCGAGACGCCGATCATCTCGAACTTCAAGGAAGGCCTGACCGTGCTCGAGTACTTCAACTCGACCCACGGCGCCCGCAAGGGTCTGGCCGACACCGCCTTGAAGACGGCGAACTCGGGTTACCTCACCCGTCGTCTGGTCGACGTGGCGCAGGACTGCATCGTCAACTCCGTCGACTGCGGCACCGACAAGGGCCTTACCATGCAGCCGATCGTCGATGCCGGTCAGGTCGTCGCTTCGGTCGGCCAGCGCGTGCTTGGTCGCACGTCGCTCGACGACATCACCCATCCGGTGTCGGGCGAGATCCTTGTCAAGGCCGGAACGCTGATGGACGAGCGTGACGTGGAACAGATCGAAAAGGCCGGCGTCCAGTCGGTTCGCATTCGCTCGGCACTGACTTGCGAAGTCAGGGTTGGCGTCTGCGCGGTCTGCTACGGTCGCGATCTGGCCCGCGGCACCCCGGTCAACCAGGGTGAAGCAGTCGGCGTCATCGCGGCGCAGTCGATTGGCGAGCCGGGCACCCAGCTCACCATGCGTACCTTCCACATGGGCGGTACCGCGCAGGTGGTGGACAGCTCGTTCCTTGAAGCCTCCTATGAGGGCAAGGTCGAGATCCGCAACCGCAACGTGGTGCGCAACTCCGACGGCCAGCAGATGGTCATGGGCCGCAACATGGCGGTGCTGATCCTCGACGAAGCCGGCAAGGAACGCGCCACGCACCGTCTCACCTATGGTTCGCGTATCTTCGTGGACGATGGCGACAAGGTGAAGCGCGGCCAGCGTATCGCCGAGTGGGATCCCTATACCCGTCCGGTCCTCACCGAAATCGAGGGCAGGGTGTCGTACGAGGATCTGGTCGACGGCATTTCCGTTCAGGAAACGGCCGACGAGTCGACCGGCATCACCAAGCGTGAGGTCATCGACTGGCGCTCGACGCCACGCGGCAACGACCTGAAGCCGGCAATTGCCATCCAGGACGCCAAGGGCAAGGTCGGCAAGCTGTCGAAGGGCGGCGACGCCCGCTTCCTGCTCTCGGTCGAGGCCATTCTTTCGGTCGAGCCGGGTGCACAGGTTCGCCCCGGCGACGTGCTGGCGCGTATCCCGATGGAAAGCGCCAAGACGAAGGACATCACCGGCGGTCTGCCGCGTGTTGCCGAACTGTTCGAGGCACGTCGTCCGAAGGATCACGCCATCATCGCCGAGATCGACGGCACGATCCGCTTCGGCCGCGACTACAAGAACAAGCGTCGCATCATCATCGAGCCGCATGACTCGACGCTTGAGCCGGTCGAATACCTGATCCCGAAGGGCAAGCCGTTCCATCTCCAGGACGGCGACGTCATCGAGAAGGGCGATTACATCCTCGACGGCAATCCGGCGCCGCACGATATCCTGGCGATCAAGGGCGTGGAGGCACTTGCTTCCTACCTCGTCAACGAGATCCAGGAAGTCTACCGTCTGCAGGGCGTGTCGATCAACGACAAGCACATCGAGGTGATCGTTCGCCAGATGCTGCAGAAGGTCGAGATCACCACGCAGGGCGACTCGACCTACATTCCGGGCGACCACGTCGACGTGATCGAGCTGGAGGAGGTCAATGATCGCCTGGTCGAGGACGGCAAGAAGCCGGCCGAAGGCCAGCCCGTGCTGCTCGGCATCACCAAGGCTTCGCTGCAGACGCCGTCCTTCATCTCGGCCGCCTCCTTCCAGGAGACGACCCGAGTGCTGACGGAAGCTGCTGTTGCCGGCAAGACCGACATGCTGCAGGGACTGAAGGAAAACGTCATCGTCGGCCGGCTTATCCCGGCCGGCACCGGCGGCACGATGAGCCAGATCCGGCGCATCGCCACATCGCGCGACGAACTGATCATCGACGAGCGCCGCAAGGCCTCCGGTGTGGAAGTTGCCGAGCCGATGCTTGCCGACATGACACACGCCGCGCAGTAAGCGCGGAAGACGAGAAGAAGAAAAAGGGGCCCAAGCGGCCCCTTTTTCGCGTTTGAAGCATGTCAAAGACCTCGCCCGAATTTCGTTCAGACGCGACACGCTTTAGGCTTCCATATCCGCATCTGAGGAGAAAGCCATGAGCGAAAAGACTTGGGCCGTTGTCGACGATTATATCGTCGCCTCCCTTTTTGATTCAGATCCCGTTCTTGATGCCGTTCTGGCGGCCAACCACGATCAGGGTTTGCCTGCGATCGATGTCTCGGCCGCGCAAGGCAAGCTGTTGTCGTTGCTGGTGCGTATCCGCGGCGCCAAGAACGTACTGGAGATCGGCACGCTTGGTGGGTACTCGACCATCTGGATGGCAAGGGAATTGCCCGCCGACGGCAGGATGGTGACGCTCGAACTCGATCCGCGCCATGCAAAGGTCGCGCGATCGAATTTCGAGCGGGCAGGGGTGTCGGCGCGGATCGACTTGCGGGTCGGGCCGGCACTTCAATCGCTTGCGGCTCTGGGTGCCGAGAATGCCGGGCCGTTCGATCTCATCTTCATCGACGCCGACAAGCCGAACAATCCTCACTATCTGTCCTGGGCCCTGCGGCTGTCCCGGCCCGGAACCGTCATAATCTGCGACAACGTCATCCGCGACGGTGCTGTGCTGAATGAGGATGGTCGCGACGCCAATGTCGAAGGCGCGCGCGCTGCGTTCTCGTTTATCGGCGGCGAGAAGCATCTGGACGGCACCGCCATCCAGACGGTCGGCGCGAAGGGCTACGACGGCTTTGCCATCACGATCGTCGAGTGAGATCACACCATGATTGTCTGAATGACGCTGATATCAGACCACATCGTTCGTACTCACTTGTCATCGGCTGTTCGTTTGATGACCGGCTTCCCCCAATCCGTCGCTGCTTCGCCGCGCCACCTTTCCCCCCTCCGGAGGGAAAGGAAGCCGCGTTGGACGAGACGAGCGTTGGCGGCAATAGGTTAGCGCCCTTCCTCTACCCCGTCGATCGGGGTAGAGGTGGCTCGGCGTAGCCGAGACGGAGTGGGGTCGACCTGGCACGAGCATGCATTCAAGCCAGGTCCACGTGTACAAATCAGTCGAAG
Source organism: Mesorhizobium sp. M0051 (assembly GCF_040323235.1). Taxonomy (NCBI): domain Bacteria; kingdom Pseudomonadati; phylum Pseudomonadota; class Alphaproteobacteria; order Hyphomicrobiales; family Phyllobacteriaceae; genus Mesorhizobium; species Mesorhizobium sp. M0051. The sequence goes on along the minus strand of NZ_JAMYUT010000050.1, from coordinate 5,440 downwards.
AACGCCTCGACCACGTTGTGCTTGCCGAGCATGAAGGCATCGGCGACATGCTGGAGCGGGGCCAGATCGACATCGGAGATGCCGGCGCGCACGATCTCGGCGAATCGTCGGTAGAGCATCGGGTATTCCGCTTCGGGCTCTTCATGAATAACCTTGCCGTCGACGGCGAGCTTCGAGCCGCCGCCCGAAAGGACCATCGCGCCCTTGTCGGTCTCGGCCAGGATGTCCCAGCTTTGCGGGCCCGTCTGCAGCCAGTCGAGATCCATCGTCACCGGCAACCCGTTCGAGGTGCGGAATGTGACGCGCGCGGCAACCGGGGATGCGCGATTTTCGGGAAAATCCAGCACCGCCGAAGTGATGAACATCGGCGGCAGGATGTGAGTGGCGATCGACAGCGCGTTGATGCCGGGATCGAAAACGCCGAAGCCACCGGGAGCCCAGATCCACTCCTGGTTCGGGTGCCAGCGGCGCACGTCTTCCTTCCAGTTGATGGCGGCCGACTTGATCCTGGTCGAGTTCAGGAAGGCGCGAGCGGCCTCGACTGCCGGCGCATAGCGCGAGTGCCAGCTGGCGAACAGCGAGACGCCGTTCTGCGCGGCCAATGCCTTGAGGTTCTCGACCTCGCTGACCGTGGCGCCTGGGGGCTTTTCCAGGAAGACATGCTTCTTCGCCGTCAGCGCCGTGCGCGCGGCGTCGTAGCGGAACTGCGGCGGCATGCAGAGCGAGACGGCCTCGAGCTCGGGTACGGCGTCGAGCATCGCTTCGATATCGGGGAAATTCGGGATATTTTCCACCTTGCCGTGCCGGCTGGCAGCAGCGACCAGGCGATAGTTCTTGTCTTTCGCCAGGGCCGGCAGGTGTTGGTCGCGGACGATCTTGCCGACGCCGACGATGCCTATGTTGATGGGCTGGGACACGGCCGCTCCGTCTGTTGAATGATGGTGATGGCTTCTTATCAGAACACTTACCCCGGGCAAGCCGACAGGCCAACCTCAGTCTTCCTCGATCTGAGCGCCGGCGTTCGTCGGCCAGGAAGCCTAGATCGCCGATTCGCCTCGGCAACCGATTCGAAAGCTGGGCCGAGGCCCGGGTTCAGATCGGCACGTCGAAGGTGACGATCGACACTTCGCCTTCGAGCGCGCCCTGGAAGGCGGAAAGATGCGGCTCTTCGTCGGGCACGCCGTCCATGTCGCCGATCTGGTCGAGCTCGGCCTCGGCGTAGCCTTCCGCGGCAAGCGATTCGAGTGCCCGGCGCACCGCCGAATCGTCGTCGGGCGCGACCAGCATGACGTGGACGCCTTCCGGTTTGCCGCCCTTTTTCTTCCACACCCGGCCGGTGATGATGGTGACCGGGCGTTCTTCGTTGTCGTTCACGGGCCGATTCCTCTTGGCGATATGTGGGCGGGCGAGGGGGTTGTGACTGCTCATGCGGCCTTTTCGCATGAAGAAGAGCCGCGCAACAGCGCAAAGCCGTTCACTTTGCTAAGGCTTGGCACTTTCTTCCTCGCCCTTGCAAAATTGCGAAAGAAAATTACATGCGTTTTTCGCATGGCTGCCGAGCCTTGATTGGCGCGCAATATTTGGCGCTCCGGGCTTGACGGTTCGCGGTCTTACGAGTAGAAGCCGCCCAGTCAGAACCGATGTGAGGCTCTCCTTTCCGAAGCGACACGCTTTGGAGTTTGCCTCAAACAGGGTTCGTTTTACGAGCGAAAAGACATTTCCGGCGTGCACGAAGCGGCTTCCGCTTCCTCTGCGATTTGTTCGGGCAAGACCGCGAGGCGCGGTTTGTGGCCCGAATTTGCGTATGGAAATGACGCTTTGAGCGGCCCTGACCGGGCGAGACACGGAATTGAGAGACAAGAGGGTTTAATGCCTACCGTCAACCAGCTGATCCGCAAGCCGCGCATTGCGCCGGTGAAGCGCAACAAGGTCCCGGCCATGCAGCAGAACCCGCAGAAGCGGGGCGTCTGCACGCGCGTCTATACAACGACGCCGAAGAAGCCGAACTCGGCGCTGCGCAAGGTGGCCAAGATCCGCCTGACCAATGGTTTTGAAGTGATCGGGTACATCCCCGGCGAAGGCCACAACCTTCAGGAACACTCCGTGGTCATGATCCGCGGCGGCCGCGTCAAGGATCTTCCGGGCGTTCGCTACCACATCATCCGCGGCGTGCTCGACACGCAGGGTGTGAAGAACCGCAAGCAGCGCCGTTCGAAGTACGGCGCCAAGCGCCCGAAGTAAGGCGCACGAAGTAAGATTTTCCGGCCTTGGCGCTGCTTGAGTGCGTCGGGCTATGAGATTGAGAGACAAAAGCCATGTCGCGTCGTCACAGTGCAGAAAAGCGTGAGATCAATCCGGACCCGAAGTTCGGCGATCTGATCGTCACCAAGTTCATGAACGCCGTCATGTATGACGGCAAGAAGTCGGTTGCCGAGACCATCGTCTACGGCGCACTCGACCAGGTTCAGTCGAAGACCAAGCAGGAGCCGGTCACGGTCTTCCATCAGGCACTCGACAATGTCGCGCCGCATGTGGAAGTGCGTTCGCGTCGTGTCGGCGGCGCCACCTACCAGGTTCCGGTCGACGTGCGCCCCGAGCGCCGCCAGGCATTGGCCATTCGCTGGCTGATCGCCGCAGCCCGCAACCGCAACGAGACAACGATGGTCGACCGCCTTTCCGGCGAGCTGATGGACGCGGCCAACAACCGCGGCACCGCCGTCAAGAAGCGTGAAGACACCCACAAGATGGCTGAAGCCAACCGCGCTTTCGCGCACTACCGCTGGTAAAGCGCGAACGAGACTGAGAGGCAGCTACGATGGCCCGCGAATACAAAATCGAAGACTACCGCAATTTCGGTATCATGGCGCATATTGACGCCGGCAAGACGACGACCACCGAGCGCGTCCTCTATTATACGGGCAAGTCGCACAAGATCGGCGAAGTCCACGACGGCGCTGCCACCATGGATTGGATGGAGCAGGAGCAGGAGCGCGGCATCACCATCACGTCCGCCGCGACCACGACCTTCTGGAAGGCTCGTGACGGCAAGATGCACCGCTTCAACATCATCGACACTCCCGGCCACGTCGACTTCACCATCGAAGTCGAGCGTTCGCTGCGCGTTCTCGACGGCGCTATTGCGCTGCTCGATGCCAATGCCGGTGTTGAGCCGCAGACGGAAACTGTCTGGCGCCAGGCCGACAAGTACCGCGTTCCGCGCATGATCTTCTGCAACAAGATGGACAAGATCGGCGCCGACTTCTATCGCTCGGTCGAGATGATCGGTTCGCGCCTTGGTGCGCATGCCGTCGTCATGCAGCTGCCTATCGGCGCCGAGACCGAGTTCAAGGGCGTTGTCGACCTCGTCGAGATGAACGCGCTGGTCTGGCGCGACGAGACGCTGGGCGCCGCCTGGGATGTCGTCGAGATCCCGGACGACCTCAAGGCTCGTGCCGAGGAATACCGCGAGAAGATGATCGAGGCCGCCGTCGAAATGGACGAGACGGCGCTTGAGAATTACCTCGAAGGCAAGATGCCGTCGAATGACGAAATCCGCGCGCTGATCCGCAAGGGCACCATCGCGGTGAAGTTCTACCCGATGTTCTGTGGCTCAGCCTTCAAGAACAAGGGCGTGCAGCCGCTGCTCGACGCCGTCGTCGAATATCTGCCGTCGCCGGCCGATGTTCCGGCCATCAAGGGCGTCGATGCCAAGACCGACGCCGAGATCGAGCGTCACGCCGACGACAACGAGCCGCTGTCGATGCTCGCCTTCAAGATCATGAACGACCCGTTCGTCGGTTCGCTGACCTTTGCCCGCATCTATTCGGGCAAGCTCACCAAGGGCATCTCGGTCGACAACACCGTGAAGGGCAAGAAGGAGCGCATCGGCCGCATGCTGCAGATGCATGCGAATTCGCGCGCCGACGTCGAAGAGGCTTTTGCCGGCGACATCGTTGCTCTGGCCGGTCTCAAGGACACGACCACCGGCGACACGCTCAGCGACCCGCTGCATCCGGTCATCCTCGAGCGCATGGAATTCCCCGATCCGGTCATCCAGATCGCGATCGAGCCGAAGACCAAGAACGACCAGGAAAAGATGGGCCTCGCCCTTCACCGCCTGGCCGCCGAGGATCCGTCCTTCCGCGTCAAGACCGACGAGGAAAGCGGCCAGACCATCATCTCCGGCATGGGCGAGCTTCACCTCGACATCATCGTCGACCGCATGCGTCGCGAGTTCAAGGTCGAGGCCAATGTCGGCGCGCCGCAGGTGGCCTATCGCGAGACGATCACCCGCAGGCACGAGCAGGATTACACCCATAAGAAGCAGACTGGCGGTACCGGTCAGTTCGCCCGGGTCAAGATCGTCTTCGAGCCGAACCCGGACAGCAGCGAGTTTGAATTCGAGACCAAGATCGTCGGCGGCGCTGTGCCGAAGGAATACATCCCCGGTGTCGAAAAGGGCATCAACAGCGTCATGACTTCGGGTCCGTTCGCGGGCTTCCCGATGATCGGCGTCAAGGCGACGCTGATCGATGGTGCTTACCACGATGTTGACTCCAGCGTCCTGGCCTTCGAAATCGCCGGCCGCGCCTGCTTCCGCGAAGCCGCACCCAAGCTTGGCGTGCAGCTGCTCGAGCCGATCATGAAGGTCGAAGTGGTGACGCCGGAAGACTACGTCGGCAGCGTCATCGGCGATCTGAATGGCCGTCGCGGCCAGATCCAGGGCCAGGAAGCGCGTGGCGTGGCTGTGGTCATCAACGCGATGGTGCCGCTCGCCAACATGTTCAAGTATGTCGACAACCTGCGCTCGATGAGCCAGGGCCGTGCGGCCTACACGATGCAGTTCGATCACTATGAGCCGGTCCCCACGGCGGTGGCTCAGGAAGTCCAGAAGAAATACGCGTAAGGGTTCTTTAGCCGCCGGCGTCGCCTCCCTTGAGCGATCCGGATCTGAAGAGCGAATAACAATTTCCCCCAAGCGGGTAGAATAGACGGAGAACGATTATGGCCAAAGGTAAATTCGAGCGTAACAAGCCTCACGTGAACATCGGCACGATTGGCCACGTCGACCATGGCAAGACGTCGCTGACGGCGGCGATCACCAAGTATTTTGGCGAGTACAAGCGCTACGACCAGATCGACGCTGCGCCTGAGGAAAAGGCGCGCGGCATCACGATCTCGACGGCGCACGTCGAATACGAGACGGCCAACCGCCACTACGCTCACGTCGACTGCCCCGGCCACGCCGACTATGTGAAGAACATGATCACCGGTGCGGCGCAGATGGATGGCGCGATCCTGGTCGTGTCGGCCGCCGACGGCCCGATGCCGCAGACCCGCGAGCACATCCTGCTTGCCCGTCAGGTCGGCGTGCCGTCGATCGTGGTGTTCTTGAACAAGGTCGACCAGGTCGACGACGCCGAGCTGCTCGAACTGGTCG
>NZ_JAMYUT010000049.1:0-27200 GCF_040323235.1 Mesorhizobium sp. M0051 | reverse complement strand
AGTTCTACTTCCGCACGACCGACGTGACCGGCATCGTGTCGCTGCCGGAAGGCACCGAGATGGTGATGCCGGGCGACAACATCACCGTCGATGTCGAGCTGATCGTGCCGATCGCCATGGAAGAGAAGCTGCGCTTCGCCATCCGTGAAGGCGGCCGCACCGTCGGTGCCGGCATCGTCGTCACCATCAAAGAGTAATTTGGACTTAAACCGATCTGTCGCGGGCGCTGCCCGCGCCGCGCCAGAACAAGGAAGTGACGCATGAACGGACAGAATATCCGCATCCGCCTGAAGGCGTTTGACCACCGCGTGCTCGACGCCTCGACGAAGGAAATCGTGTCGACGGCCAAGCGCACCGGTGCCAACGTCCGCGGCCCCATTCCGCTGCCGACGCGGATCGAAAAGTTTACGGTCAACCGGTCGCCTCACGTCGACAAGAAGAGCCGCGAGCAGTTCGAGATGCGCACGCACAAGCGTCTGCTCGACATCGTCGATCCGACCCCGCAGACGGTCGATGCTTTGATGAAGCTCGATCTGGCCGCCGGTGTCGACGTCGAGATCAAGCTCTAAGGGAATGAGAGCGCGGTAAGGGGCGGTGCCCCTGGCCCGGAACTCTAAAGGAATTGAACCGATGCGTTCAGGTGTGATTGCAAAGAAGGTGGGAATGACCCGCATCTACAACGATGCCGGGGAACATGTTCCCGTCACCGTTCTCCAGATGGAGAACTGCCAGGTCGTGGCCCAGCGCACGCAAGAGAAGAATGGCTACACCGCCGTTCAGCTCGGCGTTGGCCTTGCCAAGGTGAAGAACACGTCGAAGGCGATGCGCGGCCATTTCGCGACCGCTTCCGTCGAGCCGAAGGCGAAGGTCGCCGAGTTCCGCGTCTCCGCCGACAACATGATCGACGTCGGGGCCGAGATCACCGTCGAGCACTTCGTCGCCGGCCAGAAGGTCGATGTGACGGGCACGACGATCGGCAAGGGTTTCCAGGGCGTCATCAAGCGCCACCACATGGGTGGTGGCCGCGCGACGCACGGTAACTCGGTCTCGCACCGTACGCACGGTTCGACCGGCCAGCGCCAGGACCCGGGCAAGGTGTTCAAGGGCAAGCATATGGCTGGCCACATGGGCGACACCCGCGTCACCACGCAGAATGTCGAGATCGTCTCGACCGACGCCGACCGCGGCCTGATCCTGATCCGCGGTGCGGTTCCCGGATCGAAGGGCGCCTGGATCCTGGTCCGCGATGCGGCCAAGGTGGCACTGCCGGCCAATGCGCCGAAGCCTGCCGCGATCCGCGCCGTTGCGGCAGCTGCTAAGAACGAGGCTCCGGCCACAGAGGGAGCGGAATAATGGATCTCAAGATCACAACGCTTGGCGGCAAGGACGCCGGCAAGGTGAAACTCTCCGAGGAGATTTTCGGCCTTGATCCGCGCGAGGACATCCTGCAGCGCGTCGTGCGCTGGCAGCTCGCCAAGAAGCAGCAGGGCACGCACAAGGCCAAGGGCCGCGCCGAGATCGCGCGTACCGGCGCCAAGATGTACAAGCAGAAGGGTACGGGCCGCGCCCGCCACCATTCGGCACGCGCTCCGCAATTCCGCGGCGGCGGCAAGGCCCACGGCCCGGTCGTTCGCAGCCACGAGCACGAACTGCCGAAGAAGGTTCGCGCTCTCGGGCTGAAGCATGCCCTCTCGGCCAAGGCCAAGAGCGCGTCGATCATCATCATCGACGAGCTGAAGCTGACCGAGGCCAAGACGAAGGCGCTGATCGCGAATTTCGCGACGCTGGGCCTGACCAACGCCCTGCTGATCGGCGGTGCCGAGCTTGACAAGAATTTCAAGCTCGCAGCGACGAACATCCCCAACATCGACGTGCTGCCCATCCAGGGCATCAACGTCTACGACATTCTGCGCCGCGGCACGCTGGTCCTTTCGAAGGCCGCCGTCGAGGCTCTCGAGGAGCGCTTTAAATGACCGACCTTCGTCATTATGACGTGATCGTCTCGCCGGCGATCACCGAAAAGTCGACCATGGCCTCCGAGCAGAACCAGGTCGTCTTCAACGTCGCCAAGAAGGCGTCGAAGCCGGAAATCAAGGCCGCCGTCGAAGCGCTGTTCGGCGTCAAGGTGATGGCCGTGAACACGCTTGTCCGCAAGGGCAAGATCAAGCGCTTCCGTGGCACGGTTGGCCGCCAGAGCGACGTCAAGAAGGCGATCGTGACGCTGGCAGATGGCCAGTCGATCGACGTCGCGACGGGTCTCTGAGCAAGGCGGCGAGGACAACAAACATGGCACTGAAAAAATTCAACCCGGTAACGCCCAGCACCCGTCAGCTGGTCATCGTCGACCGCTCCGGCCTCTACAAGGGCAAGCCCGTCAAGGGTCTGACCGAAGGCCTGACCAAGTCGGGCGGCCGCAACAACCACGGCCGCATCACCGCCCGCTTCATCGGCGGTGGCCACAAGCGTTCGTACCGCATCATCGACTTCAAGCGCCGCAAGTTCGACGTTGTCGGCACGGTCGAGCGCATTGAATACGATCCGAACCGCACCGCCTTCATCGCGCTGATCAAGTATGACGATGGCGAGCTGTCCTACATCATCGCTCCGCAGCGTCTGGCTCCCGGCGACAAGATCGTCTCCGGCGAAGCGGTCGACGTGAAGCCGGGCAATGCGATGCCGCTGGCCTCGATGCCGGTCGGCACCATTGTCCACAACATCGAGTTGAAGCCGGGCAAGGGCGCTCAGGTCGCCCGTTCGGCCGGTGGTTATGGTCAGCTGGTCGGTCGTGACCAGGGCATGGCGATCCTGCGCCTCAACTCGGGCGAGCAGCGTGTCGTTCACGGCTCTTGCATGGCTACTGTCGGCGCCGTGTCCAATCCGGACCACGGCAACATCAATGACGGCAAGGCCGGTCGCACGGTCTGGCGTGGCAAGCGTCCGCACAATCGCGGCGTGACCATGAACCCGGTCGACCATCCGCACGGCGGCGGCGAAGGCCGCACTTCGGGCGGCCGCCATCCGGTTTCGCCTTGGGGCAAGCCGACCAAGGGCAAGAAGACGCGGTCCAACAAGGCGACCGACAAGTTCATCCTGCGCTCGCGCCATCAGCGCAAGAGCTAAGAAGAGGTAACGCCAAGTGACTCGTTCGATTTGGAAAGGCCCCTTCATTGACGGCTACCTTCTCAAGAAGGTGGACAAGGTTCGTGAAGGTGGTCGCAATGAGGTGATCAAGATGTGGAGCCGTCGCTCCACCATCCTGCCGCAGTTCGTCGGCTTCACCTTCGGTGTCTACAACGGCCAGAAGCATGTTCCCGTCTCGGTGAACGAGGACATGGTCGGTCACAAGTTCGGTGAATTCGCTCCGACCCGGACCTATTACGGTCACGGCGCGGATAAGAAGGCGAAGAGGAAATAATCATGGGCAAGGCCAAAGCTCCGCGCAGGCTTGCTGATAACGAAGCGCGCGCCGTGTTGCGCACGATCCGTATCAGCCCGCAGAAGCTGAACCTGGTTGCCGCGCTGATCCGCGGCAAGAAGGTCGCGACAGCGCTTTCCGATCTCGAATTTTCGGCCAAGCGGATTTCCGGCACGGTCAAGAAGACGCTGGAATCGGCAATCGCCAACGCGGAAAACAACCACGACTTGGATGTCGATGCACTGATCGTGGCGGAAGCCTATGTCGGCAAGTCGATCGTCATGAAGCGGTTCCATGCCCGTGGCCGTGGTCGCGCCAGCCGTATCGAGAAGCCGTTCTCGCACCTCACGATCGTCGTTCGTGAAGTCGAAGAAAAAGGGGAGGCCGCATAATGGGCCAGAAAGTCAATCCGATCGGTCTTCGCCTCGGCATCAACCGCACCTGGGACTCGCGCTGGTTCGCGAACACCGGCGAGTACGGCAAGCTGCTGCATGAGGACATCAAGATCCGCAAGTATCTCGAGAAGGAGCTCAAGCAGGCTGCCATCTCGAAGGTCGTGATCGAGCGTCCGCACAAGAAGTGCCGCGTCACCATCCACGCCGCGCGCCCGGGTCTGATCATCGGCAAGAAGGGCGCCGACATCGAGAAGCTTCGCAAGAAGTTGATGGAGATGACGAAGTCCGAAACGCACCTCAACATCGTTGAAGTGCGCAAGCCGGAAATCGACGCGACCCTGGTCGCCCAGTCGATCGCTCAGCAGCTTGAGCGTCGTATCGCGTTCCGCCGCGCCATGAAGCGCGCCGTTCAGTCGGCCATGCGCCTCGGTGCCGAAGGCATTCGCATCAACTGTGCCGGCCGTCTCGGCGGCGCCGAGATTGCGCGCATGGAATGGTATCGCGAAGGCCGCGTGCCGCTGCATACGCTGCGTGCTGACGTCGACTACGGCACTGCCGAAGCGCACACCGCTTATGGCATCTGCGGCGTCAAGGTCTGGGTGTTCAAGGGCGAGATCCTCGAGCACGACCCGATGGCTTCGGAGCGTCGTGCGACCGAGGGCGATGCTGCGCATGGCGGTGGTGGTGATCGCGAACGCGGTCGTCGTCGCGAAAACGCCTGAGACATTTAGGAATTTGGAGTTAGAACGATGCTGCAGCCAAAGCGCACAAAGTTCCGCAAGCAGTTCAAGGGCCGTATCCATGGTACCGCAAAGGGCGGCACCAATCTGGATTTCGGTGGTTTCGGGCTGAAGGCGCTTGAGCCGAACCGCGTTACCGCGCGCGAGATCGAGGCGGCACGCCGCGCGATCACGCGTGAAATGAAGCGCGCTGGTCGCGTCTGGATCCGTATTTTCCCGGACGTGCCGGTCACTTCGAAGCCGACCGAAGTCCGCATGGGTAAGGGCAAGGGCGCGGTCGACTACTGGGCGGCGCGCGTCAAGCCGGGCCGCATCATGTTCGAGATCGACGGCGTCAATGAAGAAACCGCCCGTGAGGCACTGCGTCTCGGCGCGGCCAAGCTCTCGGTCAAGACGCGCTTCGTGCAGCGCATCGCAGAATAAGGACGGGCTGATCATGAAAGCCGAAGACATCCGGACCAAGACCCAGGACCAGCTGACCGACGACCTGGCCAGCCTGAAGAAGGAGCAGTTCAACCTGCGCTTCCAGAAGGCCACCGGCCAGCTTGAGAAGACCGCGCGCGTGAGACAGGTCCGTAAGGACATTGCGCGTATCAAGACCATCGCTGCGGAAAAGTCCGCGGCTAAGAAGGCTTAAGGACGAAAACCATGCCAAAGCGCATTCTGCAGGGCACCGTCGTCAGCGACAAGAACGAGAAGACGGTTGTCGTCAAGGTCGAACGGCGCTTCACGCATCCCGTGATGAAGAAGACCGTGCGCATGACCAAGAAGTACAAGGCGCACGACGAGAACAACGCCCACAAGGTTGGCGATCAGGTGTTCATCCAGGAATCGAAGCCGATTTCCAAGGACAAGCGCTGGATCGTCGTGTCTTCGGACCAAGCCTGACCTCGGGCGTAAACAACGAATTTTGGACAGACCGGGGAGGGGCTTTGAGCCCATCCCGTTAGAAAAGAAGAAGGCGGCCAGTCATGATTCAGATGCAAACAAACCTCGACGTCGCGGATAATTCCGGCGCCCGTCGTGTCATGTGCATCAAGGTGCTGGGCGGCTCGAAGCGGAAATACGCTTCCGTGGGCGACATCATCGTGGTGTCGATCAAGGAAGCCATCCCGCGCGGCCGCGTGAAGAAGGGCGATGTGATGAAGGCGGTCGTGGTTCGCACGGCCAAGGACATCCGCCGCCCGGACGGCAGCGTGATCCGTTTCGACAAGAACGCGGCCGTTCTCGTCGACAACAAGAAAGAGCCGATCGGCACGCGTATCTTCGGACCGGTTCCGCGCGAACTCCGCGCCAAGAACCACATGAAGATCATCTCGCTCGCGCCTGAAGTGCTGTAAGGAGCCGGACCAATGCAAAAGATTAGAAAAGGCGACAAGGTCGTCGTGCTGGCCGGCAAGGACAAGGGCCGTTCGGGCGAAGTCCTCTCGGTACAGCCGAAGGAAGACACCGCGCTGGTGCGCGGCGTCAACATGATCCGTCGTCACCAGAAGCAGTCCCAGTCCCAAGAGGGCGGGATCATCACCAAGGAAGCGCCGATCCAGCTGTCGAACATCGCGCTGGCCGACCCCAAGGATGGCAAGCCGACCCGCGTCGGTTTCATCTTCCAGAAGGACGGCAAGAAGGTGCGCGTCGCCAAGCGCTCGGGAGAAGTCATCAATGGCTAAGGCTCAAACCACGAAGCCCAAGGCTGAAAGCAAACAGTCCAAGGCCCAGAACACGCCGCGCCTCAAGCAGGTCTACAACGAGACCATCCGCAAGGCGCTGCAGGAACAGTTCGGCTACGACAACGAGATGCAGGTTCCGCGCATCGACAAGATCGTGCTGAACATGGGCGTTGGCGAAGCGACCGCCGATTCGAAGAAGCCTTCGATCGCGGCCGAAGACCTGGCGATGATCGCCGGCCAGAAGGCCGTCGTCACCCGCGCCCGCAATTCGATCGCCGGCTTCAAGGTCCGCGAGAAGATGCCGATCGGCGCCAAGGTCACGCTGCGCAAGGAACGCATGTACGAGTTCCTCGACCGCCTCGTGAACATCGCACTGCCGCGCGTCCGCGACTTCCGCGGACTGAATCCGAAGAGCTTCGATGGCCGTGGCAACTACGCCATGGGTATCAAGGAACACATCGTGTTCCCGGAGATCAACTACGACAAGGTTGATCAGATCTGGGGCATGGACGTCATCGTTTGTACGACTGCGAAGACGGACGACGAAGCCAGGGCATTGCTCAAGGCCTTCAACTTCCCCTTCCGCCAGTAACGGCAGCGAGAAAAGGAAAAATCTGAAATGGCAAAGACCAGCTCAGTCGAGAAGAACAACAGGCGCCGCAAGCTTGCCGACCAGTACGGTCCCAAGCGGGCTGCCCTCAAGGCGATCATCATGGATCAGTCCAAGCCGATGGAGGAGCGCTTCCGCGCTCAGCTGAAGCTTGCTGCCCTGCCGCGCAACTCGGCCAAGATCCGCATCCGCAACCGCTGCGAAGTCACCGGTCGTCCGCGTGCCTACTATCGCAAGCTCAAAGTATCGCGCATCGCGCTTCGTGATCTCGGCAACAACGGCCAGATCCCGGGCCTGGTCAAGTCGAGCTGGTAAGGAGGACATAACATGTCATTGAGCGATCCTCTCGGCGATATGCTGACCCGCATCCGCAACGCGTATGGCCGCAAGAAGTCGAGCGTTTCGACGCCGGCTTCGCGCCTGCGCACCCGCGTCCTCGACGTGCTGAAGGCTGAAGGCTATATCCGCGATTACAGCCAGACCGACTTCGACAACGGCAAGTCCGAAATCGAGATCGAGCTGAAGTATTTCGACGGCGCGCCGGTCGTGCGCGAAATCGCCCGCGTCTCGAAGCCAGGCCGCCGCGTCTATGTTTCGGCCAAGTCGATTCCGCAGGTCGCCAACGGCCTCGGCATCGCCATCCTTTCGACACCGAAGGGCGTGATGGCCGACCACGAAGCGCGTGAACAGAACGTCGGCGGTGAAATCCTCTGCCAGATCTTCTGATCTGGCGTGTGATCGGAAAAAGTGGAATCCGGTCTTCGGGATCATCCCCGAAGACCGAGACCTGAAACAAGAGAAGTGACGAGGACAACAAAATGTCTCGTATTGGAAAGAAACCCGTTTCGCTGCCGCAGGGCGTGACCGCGACCGTCAACGGCCAGACCGTGACGGCGAAGGGCCCCAAGGGTGAGCTGAAGTTCGTGGTGAACGACGAAGTTCTGGTCAAGATGGAAGGCAGCGAGATCTCTGTCCAGCCGCGCGACCAGACCAAGACCGCCCGCTCCAAGTGGGGCATGTCGCGCACGCAGATCGTCAACATCCTGCAGGGCGTCAAGGACGGTTTCGAGAAGAAGCTCGAGATCACCGGCGTCGGCTATCGCGCGGCACTTCAGGGCAAGAACCTGCAGCTGGCACTTGGCTTCAGCCATGACGTCGTCTACGAGACGCCGCAGGGCATCACGATCACCGTGCCGAAGCCGACCGAAATCACCGTGGCAGGCATCGACAAGCAGCAGGTCGGCCAGGTTGCGGCCGAAATTCGCGAATACCGCGGCCCCGAGCCTTACAAGGGCAAGGGCGTCCGTTACGCTGGCGAGAAGATCGTCCGCAAGGAAGGCAAGAAGAAATAGTCGTGAATGGTGAATGGTGAATGGTGAAATGGCAGTAGGGTAGAGCAGGGGCCGGGTGGCACTCCGCTTCTACCGTTCACCATTTTTCCATTCACCATTCACTGCAAATCAACGCCGCGGGGAGCGGTCGCGGGAGGCGCTTTCGCCTACCGCACATGACGGCCCCCGTTTTTTGAAGGCAAGGAAGACTATCATGGGTACTAAGGAATCCACGCAGCGCCGTGCGCAGCGCGTCCGCCGCCAGATCAAGAAGGTCGCCGGCGAGCGTCCGCGTCTGTCTGTTCACCGCACGTCGAAGAACATCTATGTGCAGGTCATCGACGACGCCAAGGGCCACACCATCGTCGCTGCTTCGACGCTCGAGAAGGACCTCAAGGGTTCGCTCAAGACCGGCGCCGACACCGCCGCCGCCGCCGCGATCGGCAAGCTGATCGCCGAGCGCGCCACCAAGGCTGGCGTCAAGGAAGTCGTCTTCGACCGCGGTGCTTACATCTATCACGGCCGCGTCAAGGCGCTCGCCGAGGCTGCCCGCGAAGGTGGTCTGAGCTTCTAAAATTTCGCCCCCGGTGACCCACAGAGGCACCGGATCTTATCAGCAACCGTGCTTCCGGAAAAAAACAAGGAACAGGATATGGCACAGGAACGTAGGGATGGCGGCCGTGGCCGCGATCGTGAAGAACGCGATGACGGCATGGTGGACAAGCTTGTCCACATCAACCGCGTCGCCAAGGTCGTCAAGGGCGGCCGTCGCTTCGGTTTTGCAGCACTCGTCGTCGTCGGCGACCAGAAGGGCCGCGTCGGCTTTGGTCACGGCAAGGCGCGCGAAGTGCCGGAAGCTATCCGCAAGGCAACTGAATCGGCCAAGCGCGACATGATCTTCGTGCCGCTGCGCTCGGGCCGTACGCTGCACCACGACGTCGAAGGACGCTGGGGCGCCGGACGCGTGCTGCTGCGCGCTGCCAAGCAGGGTACCGGCATCATCGCCGGTGGCCCGATGCGCGCTGTCTTCGAGACGCTCGGCATGCATGACGTGGTCGCCAAGTCGATGGGTTCGTCGAACCCTTACAACATGGTTCGCGCCACTTTCGACGCGCTGAAGAGCCAGATGCATCCCAAGGATGTGGCTGCTGCTCGCGGCATCAAGTATTCGACCCTTCAGGCCCGCCGCGGCACCGCCGTTGCGGCTGAAGAATAGTCGATCTGACCAGGGATTTTGACCATGGCCAAGAAAGCAACCAAGACCATCACCGTTGAGCAGATCGGTTCGCCGATCCGCCGTCCGAAGGAACAGCGCGCGACGCTGGTCGGCCTCGGCCTCAACAAGATGCACAAGCAGCGCACGCTGGAAGATACGCCCTCCGTGCGCGGCATGATCGCTGCCGTCCAGCATCTCGTCCGCGTTGTGGACGAGGGCTGAGCCAGAGCGCAGGAGAACTCAGATGAAACTCACCGATCTGCGTGACAATGACGGCGCGACGCACTCCAAGAAGCGTCTCGGCCGTGGTATCGGCTCAGGCTCCGGCAAGACCGGCGGTCGCGGCGTCAAGGGCCAGAAGGCGCGCTCCGGCGTCGCCATCAACGGCTTCGAGGGTGGCCAGATGCCACTCTACCGGCGCCTGCCGAAGCGTGGCTTCAACAACATCTTCGCCAAGAGCTTCACCGTCGTCTCGCTAGCCCGCATCCAGGTGGCCATCGACGCCAAGAAGCTCGACGCCAAGGCAACCGTGACGGCCGAATCGCTGGTTGCCGCCGGCGTCATCCGCCGCGTCAAGGACGGCGTGCGCATCCTCTCGGACGGCGAGATCAAGGCGAAGCTCGCCTTTGACGTTGCCGGCGCCTCCAAGGCCGCGATCGAGAAGATCGAAAAGGCCGGCGGCTCGGTCAAACTGCCGGAAAAGGCAGCTGCCGAATAACGGCAATTTGATGCGCGATCGGCAGGAGTGGGATCGGTTTTTGCTCACGATTGCGCTTTGATCTGCCTAATCAAGCGGCCGCATCCACGCGGCCGCTTGCATGTTTAGAGCCCGGAGCTTATCTCGTGAGCTTCGGTGAAACGCACCGCCTGACCTCAAGGGCCATCAAGCGTTACCAAGCGGAGAATCAGGCATGGCTTCGGCTGCTGAACAATTAGCCTCGAATCTGAATTTCTCGGCCTTCGCCAAAGCGGAGGATCTGAAGAAACGCATCTGGTTCACGATCGGCGCGCTGCTGGTCTATCGCCTCGGCACCTATATTCCGCTTCCCGGCATCAACCCCGACGCCTTCGCCCAGGCCTTCTCCTCGCAGAGCAAGGGCGTGCTGGGCATGTTCAACATGTTCGCCGGCGGCGCCGTACAGCGCATGGCGATCTTTGCACTCGGCATCATGCCTTACATCTCCGCCTCCATCATCATGCAGCTGATGACCTCGGTCATCCCTTCGCTGGAATCGCTGAAGAAGGAAGGCGAACAGGGCCGCAAGGTCATCAACCAATACACGCGCTACGGCACCGTGCTGCTTGCGCTGGTTCAGGCCTATGGCATTTCGGTGGGCCTGGAGAACGGCAACGGCATCGTCAGCGATCCCGGCATGTTCTTCCGCATCTCGACCGTCGTCACGCTGGTCGGCGGCACCATGTTCCTGATGTGGCTCGGCGAGCAGATCACCGCTCGCGGCATCGGTAACGGCATTTCGCTCATCATTTTCTCCGGCATCGTCGCCGGCCTGCCGCATGCCATCTCCGGCACGCTTGAGCTTGGCCGCACCGGCGCGCTGTCGACCGGCCTGATCCTGGCGATCATCGTGCTCGCCATCGTCGTCATCGCCTTGATCGTGTTCTTCGAGCGCGCCCAGCGCCGCTTGCTGATCCAGTATCCGAAGCGCCAGGTCGGCAACCGGATGTTCCAGGGCGATACCTCGCACTTGCCGCTGAAGCTCAACACGTCGGGCGTCATTCCGCCGATTTTCGCCTCGTCGCTGCTGCTGCTGCCGGCCACGGTCGCCGGCTTCTCGCAGACGACGAACATGCCGGCCTGGGCAAGCACGATTCTGGCCTCGCTCGGCCACGGCCAGCCGCTCTACATGGCGTTCTACGCGGCGATGATCGTGTTCTTCGCCTTCTTCTACACTGCGATTGTCTTCAACCCGAAGGACACCGCCGACCAGCTCAAGAAGCATTCCGGCTTCATCCCGGGCTATCGTCCGGGCGAGCGCACCGCCGATTATATCGACTACGTTCTCACCCGCATCACCGTCGTCGGCGCCATCTATCTGGTGCTGGTGTGCCTGCTGCCGGAGTTCCTTATCTCGGCGACTGGCGTACCATTCTACCTTGGTGGCACATCGCTTCTGATCGTGGTCAGTGTCACGCTCGATACGGTTGCGCAGATTCAGGGTCACCTGATTGCGCATCAGTATGAAGGCCTGATCAAGAAGTCGAAGCTGCGCGGGGGGAAGAAAGCCAGATGAGGTTGATATTGCTTGGGCCGCCAGGGGCGGGCAAGGGGACACAAGCACAAAGACTGGTAGAAAAACACGGCATACCCCAGCTTTCGACGGGCGACATGCTGCGTGCTGCCGTCCAGGCTGGCACCGAAGTCGGCAAGCGCGCCAAGGCGGTAATGGATGCCGGTGAGCTGGTGTCCGACGCCATCGTCAACGCGATCGTCGCCGAGCGTATCGATCAGGCCGACTGTGCCAATGGGTTCATCCTCGACGGATATCCGCGGACGCTGGTGCAAGCGGACGCGGTCGAGCAGATGCTTTCGAATCGCTCCCAGGGGCTCGATGCCGTCATTGAGCTTGTCGTTGACGATAAGGCGCTGATCGGCCGCATCGTCAAGCGCGCCGACGAGGCACAGGCAGCTGGTCTGCCTGTTCGCAAGGACGACAATCCGGCCGTGTTCGAGGAGCGTCTGCGAGAGTACTACAAGAAGACGTCGCCTCTGATTGGCTACTACTATGCCAAGGGCAAGCTCCGGAGCGTCGACGGCATGGCCGATATCGATGCGGTGACGGAGCAGATCCAAGCGGTGCTCAGGAACGCAACGCGGGGAAATTAACGATTGCACTTGACGGAGGCGGTTCGCTGCGGTATGGCGGCCCGTCTTCCTATCAGGCATGGACTTTGCTTGTCCGCAAGGGCAAGGCAGTCGCTTTGAACTGGAAACTCCCGCATGGGCCGGCCTCCACCGGACGCGGGGCAACTTAAGATAGCGCCGGACCCGCCTTTCTGAAGGTTGGCCGGCCCAAATGGAGAAGAGAAGAACATGGCTCGTATAGCCGGCGTCAACATTCCGACCAACAAGCGCGTCGTCATCGCGCTTCAGTACATTCACGGCATTGGCAAGAAGTTCGCCCAGGAGATCGTCGACAAGGTCGGCATCCCGGCCGAACGTCGCGTCAACCAGCTCACCGACGCGGAAGTGCTGCAGATCCGCGAAGCCATCGACCGTGATTATCAGGTCGAGGGCGACCTGCGTCGCGAAGTCTCGATGAACATCAAGCGGCTCATGGACCTCGGCTGCTACCGTGGCCTGCGTCACCGCCGCTCGCTGCCGGTCCGCGGCCAGCGCACGCATACCAATGCGCGCACCCGCAAGGGCCCGGCCAAGTCGATCGCCGGCAAGAAGAAGTAAGCGAGCGAATAGCGAGTAGCCAATAGCGAGTAGGAATCCCTATTCGCTATTCCCTACTCACTACTCACTACTCGCTCTCCAGGTGGAGCCGCTGGCATTACGGCGGTGTAGAGATCAACTGAAAGGACCATCATGGCCAAGGAAGCCGCCCGTGTTCGCCGTCGCGAACGCAAGAACATTTCGTCGGGCGTTGCCCACGTCAATTCGACCTTCAACAACACGATGATCACCATCACCGACGCGCAGGGCAATTCGATCGCCTGGTCGTCGGCCGGTGCCCAGGGCTTCAAGGGTTCGCGCAAGTCGACCCCGTTCGCTGCCCAGATGGCTGCGGAAGATGTTGCCAAGAAGGCCCAGGAACACGGCATGCGCATGCTCGAGGTCGAGGTCTGCGGACCTGGCTCGGGTCGTGAATCGGCACTGCGCGCCCTGCAAGCGGCCGGCTTCACCATCACCTCGATCCGTGATGTGACGCCGATCCCGCACAATGGCTGCCGCCCGCGCAAGAAGCGCCGCGTCTAAGCAATTTACCGAACGTCGCGCGAGCGCCCTTGGGGCGCTCCTCCACGGCATTCCAGGTCGCCCGCCACGATTGGATGGTGGCGGGTCAACGGAAGGAAAGCATCATGATCCAGAAAAATTGGCAGGAACTGATCAAGCCGAACAAGATCGAGTTCTCGTCGAAGAAGAAGACTCTGACCACGCTGGTCGCCGAGCCGCTCGAGCGTGGCTTTGGCCTGACGCTGGGCAACGCGCTGCGTCGCGTGCTTTTGTCTTCGCTGCGCGGTGCGGCCGTTACCGCCGTGCAGATCGACGGCGTTCTGCATGAATTCTCGTCCATCGCCGGCGTGCGCGAGGACGTGACCGACATCGTCTTGAATATCAAGGAAATCGCTATCCGCATGGAAGGCGATGGCCCCAAGCGCATGGTCGTTCGCAAGCAGGGACCGGGTGCGGTTCTCGCCGGCGACATCCAGACGGTTGGCGACGTCGAGATCCTCAACCCCGACCACGTCATCTGCACGCTGGACGAGGGCGCTGAAATCCGCATGGAATTCACCGTCGACACCGGCAAGGGTTACGTGCCGGCCGACCGCAACCGTGCCGAAGACGCGCCGATCGGCCTGATCCCGGTCGACAGCCTCTATTCGCCGGTCAAGAAGGTCTCCTACAAGGTCGAGAACACCCGTGAGGGCCAGGTTCTCGACTATGACAAGCTCACCATGACCATCGAGACCGACGGTTCGATTACCGGCGAGGACGCGGTGGCTTTCGCCGCCCGCATCCTGCAGGACCAGCTTGGCCTGTTCGTCAACTTCGACGAGCCGCAGAAGGAAGTCGCCACCGAGGCCGTCACCGAGCTCGCCTTCAACCCGGCGCTGCTCAAGAAGGTCGACGAGCTCGAGCTTTCGGTGCGTTCGGCCAACTGCCTGAAGAACGACAACATCGTCTATATCGGCGACCTGATCCAGAAGACCGAAGCCGAGATGCTGCGCACCCCGAACTTCGGCCGCAAGTCGCTGAACGAGATCAAGGAAGTCCTGGCAGCGATGGGCCTGCACCTCGGCATGGAAGTGCCGGACTGGCCGCCGGAAAACATCGAAGACCTCGCCAAGCGTTACGAAGATCAATATTGAGCATGAATTCCAAGGATCGGCGGCGTGGGCCGCTCGATCCGACGGTCATGCGGAAAACCATCAGGGGCCTCGGCCTCTTGAACAACTGAAGAAGGAAAAGAGCCATGCGCCACGGTTTCAAAGGCCGTCGCTTCGCCCGAAGCATTAGCCATCGCAAGTCGATGTTCGCCAACCTCGCCGTGTCGCTGCTCGAGCATGAGCAGATCGTCACCACCCTGCCGAAGGCGAAGGATTTGCGTCCGATCGTCGAGAAGCTGGTGACGCTCGGCAAGCGCGGCGACCTGCACGCCCGCCGCCAGGTGATCGCGCAGATCGGCAATGAAGGCGTCGTCAAGCGCCTGTTCGACACCATCGCACCGCGCTACGCCACCCGCAACGGCGGCTATTTGCGCATCATGAAGGCGGGCTTCCGCCACGGCGACAACGCCGCCATGGCCGTCATCGAGTTCGTCGATCGCGACACCTCGGCCAAGGGCGCTGGCGACCGCGCCCGCATCGAAGCCGAAGGCACCGAAGCGGACGCCGCAGCCGCATAAGGCTCGGTCTATCCTGGAATTCAAAGGGGCCTGCGGGCCCCTTTTTGTTTCTGAAAGCAGAAACTTGCGGCCAGAGCCGATTTCTGGCCGGAACCAAGGGTCTTTGGCCGAAATAATCGGATTTCGGCGGCTTAGCCTTTCATTTTGCACAATCGTCGGGACAATGGCCCCGAACTCGCCTTGGAGGATTCGTGAATGCGCGCCACCCGACTGTCCCTTGTCCTGCTCTTCGCCATGACGGCGTTTGCGGCCGCACCGGTGGTCAGGCAGGCATTGGCCGAGGAGACCAAGACCGATCCCGGCCTGTCGGACGTGCTGACCGATCTGCTGCACGGCGTCGAAGGCGAAAACGCTACCTCTGGTCCGGACAAGCGCGTGCCGTTCGGTCGTGAGGAGGTGCAGCTGTCGTTCGCTCCGCTGGTCAAGCAGACGGCGCCGGCCGTGGTCAATGTCTATGCCTCGCAGACCGCCAAGGTGACATCGCCCTTCGATGGCGATCCGTTCTTCGAGGAATTCTTCGGCCGCTCGCAGCCGCGCGCCCAGTCGTCGCTCGGCTCCGGCGTGCTGGTCGACACAACCGGCGTCGTGGTCACCAATTACCACGTCATCAAGGATGCCGATCAGGTCAAGGTGGCGACCGCCGACGGGCGTGAATTCGACAGCAAGGTGCTGCTCAAGGACGAGACGTTCGATCTTGCCGTGCTCAAGATCGCCTCCGACAAGCCGTTTCCGGTGATTGCGATCGGCGATTCCGACGCGCTTGAGGTCGGCGATCTGCTGCTGGCCATCGGCAACCCCTTCGGTGTCGGCCAGACCACCACCAGCGGCATCGTCTCGGCACTTGCCCGCAGCCATATCGGCGTGTCGGATTCCAGCTTCTTCATCCAGACCGATGCCGCCATCAACCCCGGCAATTCCGGCGGCGCGCTGATCAACATGGGCGGCCAACTGGTCGGCATCAACACGGCCATCTATAGCCGCGGCGGTGGTTCGATCGGCATTGGTTTCGCCATTCCCTCGAACATGGTTCGCGCCTTCGCCGACGCCGCCAAGGCCGGGCTCGACTTCTTCGAGCGGCCCTATATCGGCGCCGAGTTCGAAGCGGTGACGCCGCAGATCGCCGAATCGCTCGGCATGGAAAAGCCGACCGGTGCATTGGTCTCGTCGGTCGAGGCGACCGGACCGGCCGCCAAGGCGGGGCTCAAGCCCGGCGACGTCGTGCTGCAGCTCAATGGCAAACCGGTCGAGAGCATCGAAGCGCTGGACTACCGGATGGCGACGTTGTCGATCGGCACCACCGCCAATTTCGCGGTTCTGACCAAGGGCCAGCAGGCGGCGATGGACATCGCGCTGGAGCGCGCTCCGGAGGGCATGAAGGCTGCCGAAGTGACCCTGCATGGTCGCAGCCCTTTTTCGGGCGCCAAGGTCGCGGAACTGTCGCCCCGGCTCGCCCAGCGGCTCGGCCTGCGCACTGATATCAAAGGTGTCACTGTGGTGGATATCAACCGCGATTCGCCGGCCGCCGATTTCGGCTTCCAGCCGGGCGATATCGTGCGCGAGGTGAATGGCACCACCATCGACACCGCGGCGACCCTGGAACTGGCGGCCAAGACTGATACGCGCTGGTGGCGCTTTACGGTCGAACGCGGCGGGCAGATACTGCGTCAGGTGTTGCGTTATTAGGGCACAGCCCCGAGCATCAGGGTTCATGCTCCAACGAAAAGAAGTGCATGGCCGATCTGTTCAGCGTCGATGAACCGGAAAAAGCGTCGCCCGGGCGGCCGCTGGCCGACAGGCTGCGGCCAAGAAACCTTGGTGAGGTCGTCGGCCAGGAGCATCTGACCGGCCCTGACGGCGCGCTGACCCGGCTGATCGGTTCCGGCTCGCTTGGCTCGATGATCTTCTGGGGACCGCCCGGCACCGGCAAGACGACGGTGGCGCGGTTGCTGGCCGGCGAAACCAGCCTGGCCTTCGAGCAGATATCGGCGGTGTTTTCCGGCGTCGCCGATCTGAAAAAAGTGTTCGAGGCAGCCAAGCTGCGCCGCGCCAAGGGCCGCCAGACCTTGCTGTTCGTCGACGAGATACATCGCTTCAACCGCGCCCAGCAGGACAGTTTTCTCCCTGTCATGGAGGACGGAACCGTCGTGCTGGTTGGCGCCACGACCGAGAATCCGTCCTTCGAGCTGAATGCCGCTCTGCTGTCGCGCGCGCGCGTCCTGGTCTTCCATTCGCTTGGCGAGGAGAGCATCGCCAAGCTGATGGCGCGGGCCGAGGAGGCCGAGGGCAGGGCGCTGCCGCTCAACGACGAGGCGCGGACCATGCTGATCCGTATGAGTGATGGCGACGGCCGTGCCTCGCTGACGCTCGCCGAAGAAGTCTGGCGGGCAGCCAAACACGGCGAGGTCTTCGATCCCGAAGGATTGCAGCGCATCGTTCAGCGCCGTGCACCGATCTACGACAAGGGCCAGGACGGCCACTACAATCTGATCTCGGCGCTGCACAAATCGGTGCGTGGTTCGGACCCTGACGCGGCCCTCTATTATCTTGCTCGCATGTTCGATGCCGGAGAGGATCCGCTCTATCTTGGCCGCCGGCTGGTGCGCATGGCCATGGAAGATATCGGCCTTGCCGATCCGCAGGCGCTGGCCGTCGCCAACGCCGCCAAGGACGCCTACGACTATCTAGGCTCGCCCGAGGGCGAACTGGCTTTTGCCGAGGCCGCCGTCTATCTCGCAACCGCGCCCAAATCCAACGCCGTCTACAACGCGTTCAAGGCAGCCACGCGGGCCGCGAAGGAACACGGCTCGCTGCTGCCGCCCAAGCACATCCTCAACGCACCGACGAAGCTGATGAAGGAGGAGGACTACGGTGCCGGCTACCGGTATGATCATGACGAGCCGGACGCCTTTTCGGGCCAGGACTATTTTCCGGAGAAGATGGGCCGCCAGACCTTTTATGATCCGCCCGAGCGCGGCTTCGAGCGCGACATCAGGAAGCGGCTCGATTATTGGGCGAAGCTGCGCAAGGAGCGGGGATAGCAGGCTTGCGTGCCCGGTCTCGTCACGCGTCGAAACGAGGTCTCGCCATGGGGCGTTTCCGCGGCGGTCGTTCTCGCCGCGACGCTGGCTTGATGCCGTTGCCGAAGCGGCCATGGACCAGCTACGCCGCTGGCGGGCGGATAATCAGCCGGAGCGGATCGTGCCCGACGCAATCTGGTCCCCGGGGAAATGGCACGAGCTTGGCCTGCCGGTGGTGCATTGACCGAAACTGGTGGGCTTCACCAGGCAGCCAGCCGGCCGCGATAGCAGGGGCCGTTGTGTGGTAACCCAAAAAACCTTATCAAGGCGCACGACCGGGCGGTGGTCGTTGCCGTGATTTGGGCACCTCATTCGCAACAGGATCGCGCGTCGCGCGTGGAAAAATGACAAAAACCCTTCGCAAAACCCTTCGCAAATTCGCCATTGCCATCCCGCTTCTCGCCCTTGGCTTCTATTTCATTCCCATCCTGACGACCATCTTCATCGTTTGCGGCCTGATCGACGTGCTGCGCAACGATCGCAAGGATCTATCGCTGTTCAGCGGCTACTTCCTCGGCAACGGCCTGTTCACTTGGCTGCTTTCGCCGTTCAATCTGCTGGTCGACCTTGTGTGCTACAGAAATCCGGGCGTCTGGAAGCTCGAGCAGTTTCCCGCCGACTATCAGCGCGAGGTCAATGAGGTCCTGGACATCTTCAAGGCGCGCAAGGACGAGATCATCGCCGACATCGACGCCAATTTCGGCGCCGGCCGGCGCGGCATGTATGTCTACCAGTGGTACGGCAAGCACAAAATCGACAACGTCGCCGAGTTCAATAAGGATTTCAAATACATCAAGACCATCGCCGTTTCCGTCTTCAGCAAGCGCGAATCGACCTCCTGGCACTTCGGCCCGCTGCGGCTCAGCTTGCGCATCCTATACAATCTGGTCCCGGTGAAATCGGAGATCTTCGTCGAGTGCGGCAACGTCAAGAATTATTGGTACGACAATCCGCTGTTCATCTTCGACGACACGCTGCTGCATCGCTCGGTCAATGAGTATGACGGCCGCCGCTACTGCGTGTTCATGGACATCATCCGTCCGTCCCCTGTTCCCGGCCTGATCGCGGCCATGCTCGCCATCGTCTCGGTGAGCGTCGAGCGCATCAATTCCATGTTCTACAAGAACTGGAAGATGATCGGTTCGACCAAGGCGAAGAAGACCGAGACGACCTGAGCTTAAATTTGTGAATACTCCACCGCCTAAAGGCGGTGGCTTCAAGTTACGGCTTAAAGCCGGATCGGTCCGCCGTCCGGCGGACAGGGCGCGAACTCACGTCACGTTGAAGTTGTCGTCGGGCTCGGGCGGCTCCTGGTTCATGATGTATTCGGCCCACATCTCGTCGGTCACATTCCCGCTGCTCACCACCCAGTAGCCTCTCGCCCACAGGTGCTGGCCCCAGTAGCGCTTGCGCAGTATTGCGAATTCGCTCAGCAGCTTGTGCGAGCTGCGCCCCTTCAGGTGCTGCACCGCGCGCGACACCGACAGCCGCGGCGGGATCGACACCAGCATATGCACATGGTCGCGGTTGATCGAGCCGGCATGCACAACCATCTCATGCGCGCGCCGTCTCGCGCAGCAACTCCCGGCACCGGTTTCCAACGTCGCCGCCAAGCACCGCGTAACGGTACTTCGTCACCCAAACCAGGTGATACTTGCAGTCCCAAACCGTGTGGCTGCCACGCTTGTACGCTTCCATCCAGCCAGTCTACACGGCAAGCGCCGCGATCCCAGCCGCCTAAAGGCGTGGGGTTTCCTGATCCCCTATCGGGACTCTAAATGCTGCTGGCTTCGCTGGCGGCATTTAGGCACATTTATAATATAATCGATTGCTACTTTAGTGTGATCGTAAGTATTGCTATTATTTGCGCTTGCGACGGCCGCCGGTTCAAGTGTACATCCCCCCTCAACTTGATGATTATTGTTCCGAATCGCGTGGGGCTCCGTTCCTGTCTGTATCGGTAGGAGTCCCGGTTTGACCTCGACAATCCTGCACTTGTTTTCTTTGGCGGCCCCAAGTGACGAAGAACGAGACTTTCCGATTCTGGATAAAGACCTACCTATGTACAATCTTGCTTGGTGTTGCTTTTGTAGCCATATACGTAGCGCTTGAAGAGCCAATATATTATTGGGATTTCGCTGCCTATTTCGATATATTCAACCAGCAGGGCGTGTTGTTGGTCGAAGATCCTGTTCGGTGGCTGCGCCTGCTGAGGGGCTCTATCGCCACGGACGATTACAGCACGGCAATTTTGGCGCCCCTGATGCCGTTTTACTTACTATTTGGCGGATCGAGGCTTTCATATGTCGCCGGAGTGGTCGCGGTCTACCTGGTCCCGACCGCTCTTTTCATGGGCAGAATGAGCTACATGGAGGCGGTCTCCGAGACGTCTCCATCCTGGGGCTGGCCTGCCGTATGGATTGCGGCCTTTCTTTACACGCCGTTCTGGGCGGCAACGCTTCGCGGATGGCCGGATATCGGCGGTTGCCTGGCGCTTTCTGCAGCGACCTATTTTCTCTGGAAATCGAACTTTCTGACCCGTGAACCGGTGATCAGCGGAATACGTGTCGGTGGGTACCTGTGGTTGGCGTTCATGCTGCGCCGCTGGTATGCCTATGCCGGTATAGGCGGCGGAATTTCGGCGGCCTTTTTCTGTTTGTTTCAGGCGGCAAAAGACGGGGACTTTCCGGTTCTCCTGAAAGCCGCGTTAGGCGGCGTGTGCGCGCTTCTCGTCGTCGCCGGAGCCGCACTGGCCTTCCAGCAACCTCTGATCCTCAGGATTCTGTGGACCAACTATGGTGATATCTACAGCGGATACAAGACGACCTTGGCATCCCAGCTCGATCAGGTAGTGTCCCGGCTCAGCTATGTGAACTGGCTGTTGATAATATTTGGCCTTTACATCTCTTTTTTACGTCGCAATCGCTTTTCTTTATTCTGTGCCGTCGCTTCGATAACCACCTTTTTTCTATTCACTCGGACACAAGATCCGGACCTTCATCATTCGATGCCAATGTTTCTTTGGCTCTTTCCCGCATACGCCCAGGCAATCGTTGCGATCGTTTCTATGCCGGCGCTGAGATCGCGATTGTCGGCCGCCATCATAGTCGTTGTCGCCGGACTTGCTTTTTTGGGAACCTTTTTCCCGATCGGCCGCCAGTTGCTGTCGCCGATCAATTATGTTTATGCCAGCCAAGGTATTCTCCCTCTTCATCTTGACAGTATGTCTGAATACAAACGCCTTACTGATGACCTTACCAGGGAAATGCGTCCTGAGGACCGTTTTGCGGTATTTGCTTCAGGCTCTGTCATGAACAGCTGGCTGTTGTTCGCCCTGAAAAGAAGCCTATATCCTCACATTGAATGGCCTTGCCAAGTGGACAGTCGCGATGGATTCGTACCTGACACATTGAAGTCAAGATATGCTGTCGTAACCGACCCGCCCGTTACCCATTTGCAATCGGGTGCGCAGCTCTGCGTTACGCTTTCCAACCAGTATATTCTCGACGGGAAGGGCATCGGTACCGCCTACAGACGCCTCGCGGAATACAAGTTGTCCGGTGGCGTTACCGGTTATCTCTACGAACAGACGCGCCCGGTCAGCAAAGCTGAAGTGGACGCCCTCTACACCGACTTCAGGAAGAAATATCCAAGCTGGATAACACCTGAGTGGTGACCAGTTCGACTGGTCTGCGCAGTTCTGCCCAACGCAGGGATTGACCAGGCTGCCCCTGTAGGGGCAGTAAAACGGTCATGTTGAATCTGCTTCTCGTTGTGGTCGGTGGCGGCATCGGTGCCGGCATTCGTCATCTCACCAGCATGGGCGCGCTGCGCCTTGTCGGCCCCAACTATCCCTGGGGCACGATGGCCATCAACATCGTCGGCTCCTTCGCCATGGGCCTGTTCATCGCCATCCTGGCGCGTCGCGGCGGATCGAACGAACTTAGGCTGTTCGTTGCCACCGGCATGCTCGGCGGCTTCACCACTTTCTCAGCCTTTTCGCTCGATTTCGCGACGCTGTGGGAGCGGGGAGCGACGCTGCCGGCGTTCGGATATGCGCTTGCCAGCGTCATTGGCGCCATTATCGCCCTGTTTCTGGGACTTTGGCTCGCAAGAACCGTTTCATAATGCTATTGCCGCGCCGAGAGCAGGGCCGAGCCCTGCCGGGAAACGGATAAGCGAAGAAGAATATGGCAGGCGTTGAACAGATCACGGTGGAGGCCGGCGAGGCGGGCATGCGGCTCGATCGCTGGTTCAAGACCCATTTCCCGGGCCTTGGTTTCGGCCATCTGCAAAAGCTGCTTCGCTCCGGCCAAATTCGTGTCGATGGCGGTCGGGTCAAGGCCGACACGCGTGTCGAGCCTGGCCAGATGGTGCGTGTCCCGCCGCTCGAGGTCGACAAGAAGGGCGAGAGCGCGCTGACCGGCCATTCGATCCGCAACCAGGGCGATGCCGATGTTCTCGCCAAGATGCTGATCCATGAGGATCCCAAGGTTTTCGTTTTCAACAAACCGGCAGGCCTTGCCGTGCAGGGTGGCTCCGGCGTCACCCGCAATGTCGACGACATGCTGGAAGCCTGGCGCAACCAGAAGGGCGAGAAGCCGCGCCTAGTGCACAGGCTCGACCGTGACACATCGGGTGTGCTGGTCGTCGCCCGAACGCGCCTTGCCGCCATGAAGCTCGCCGAAGCGTTTCGCGCCCGCGAGACCAAGAAGACGTATTGGGCGCTGGTCAAGGGCGTGCCGCCAAAGCGCGAGGACAAGATCTCGACCTGGCTGATCAAGGAGCCGACGCCGGATGGTGACCGCGTCCGCGTCGCCGCGCACGGCGAAAAGGGCGCCGACCACGCCGTGTCCTACTATCGCATCATCGAGCAGGCGGCGCAGACGATGACCTGGCTGGAGATGGAGCCCTATACGGGCCGCACCCACCAGCTTCGTGTCCATGCCGCTTACATCGGCTGCCCGATCCTGGGCGATCCGAAATATTTCGAGGCCGACACCAATTGGGATTTTCCGGGCGGCATTCAAAACCGCCTGCACCTGCATGCGCGGCGCATCATCATTCCGCATCCGGACAAGGGCGTCATCGATGTCACCGCGCCGATGCCGCCGCACATGCGCCAGAGCTGGAACCTGATCGGCTTCGACGACGCCAGCGCTGAGGACTGATCGTGAGCGGGGCCACCGACGCGCTCGCCACCGATACGCTTGATCGCCGCGATACGGTCGACATGGCCGCCGCCGCCATCATGGTCGGCCTGACTTTTTCCTGGGGGCTGAACTACGTCGCCGCCAAGATTTCCTATGCCGGTTACGACCCGGTCTTCCTGTCGATCGCGCGCTCGATCATCGGCGGCTTCTGCGTCTTCCTCTGGTGCCGTTGGCGCGGCATAGCGCTTTTCACGCGCGACGGGACATTGCGCGCCGGCATAGCCGTGGGCGCGCTGTTCGGCATCGAGTTCCTCTGCCTCTATGTCGGCCTGGAGCACACGACCGTCGCCCGCAACACGCTGCTGGTCAACACAATGCCGTTCTGGATGCTGCTCGGCGGCCATTTCCTGCTTGGCGAACAGATCACCTTGAGGAAATTCCTCGGTCTGTTGCTGGCCTTTGCCGGCCTTGCCGCAGTGTTTTCCGACAAGCTTGGCGGTGGCGGAGACATGCTGTTCGGCGATCTCCTGAGCCTCGGCTCCGGATTTTTCTGGGCCCTGACCAACATCCTCATCAAGCGGTCGAAGCTGGTCGAGGCGACTGCCGAAAAGCTTCTGCTTTACCAGCTCGCCGGTGCTGCAATCGTCGGCATATTGGTGCTGCCTCTCGCCGGTCCGCCCGTTCGCGATCCGACCGTGCTGCCGACTTTGGCGCTGCTTTTCCAGGCTGTCTACATCGTCGCCTTCACCTATGTGCTGTGGTTCTGGCTGCTGCGGCGCTATCCGGCATCTGGCCTGTCCAGTTTTACCGTCCTGTCGCCGGTTTTCGGCGTTTTGTGCGGCGCCGTGTTCTTGAATGAGCCGCTGACCATGCGCATTTTCCTGGCACTTGGCCTGATTGCCGCCGGACTGATCATCGTCAACCGGCCTACGCGCAAGATCGTGCCGGTGTGAGAGAGACCTCTATGCGTGATATCCTCAACGACCTCGAAGCGGGCAAGCATCTTTCCGACCCCGATCCGGTGCGCCGCGCCCAGATCCAGATGAAGACGCATCTGCCGAAGCGCTTCTACAAGACCGTCTCGGTCGCGCCGGTGGAAGACGGCTTTGCCGTGCATCTCGACGGCAAGCCGGTGCGGACGCCGGGCAAGGCGCTCCTGGCGCTGCCGACCGAGGCGGCGGCTGCGCTCGTCGCCAACGAGTTCGCCGCCCAGGGCGAGACCATCGATCCGGTGACCATGCCGGTGATGCGCCTCGTCAACACCGCCATCGACGGCGTTGCCAGCGATCCACAGGCGGTGCTGGAGGACATCCTGCGCTTTGCCTCGTCCGATCTGCTTTGCTATCGCGCCGACGCGCCGCAGGGGCTGGTGGAGCGGCAGAACCAACATTGGGATCCGGTTCTGGATTGGGCGAGGGAGACGCTCGGGGCAAGGTTCAACCTCGCCGAAGGAATCATCCATGTCGAGCAGCCGCGCGAAGCCATCGCCGTGCTGGGCAGCCATCTTGCCCGGCGCACCGATCCGCTGCGGCTCGCCGCCATCCATGTGATGACGTCGCTGACCGGCTCGGCGCTGCTGGCGCTGGCCGTCGATTTCGGCGAACTCGACGCCGAGGGCGCCTGGGCTGCCGGGCATGTCGACGAGGACTGGCAGATCGAGCATTGGGGGCAGGATGCGGAGGCCGTCGCGCGCCGCTCGGCCCGCAAGCGCGACATGTTGGCTGCCACCGGACTGCTCGAGGCGCTCAGGGGCTGACGGGTTCCGCCGCTCGCTCGGATTCATCCCGCAGCGCACCTAATACCAAAGTCATAATCCCAAAGACGCGCTGCCTTTGGCCAGCGCTTTCTGTCATTTTTCCCGTTGATGGCTGCCCTGAGTCCGCGTTCGGAGGAGAACACGGATGTTGCCGCGCAGCTTCGAGGTCAACGAGTCTCACGGGAGGAAAACACAATGGCAATGGCATCGACCGCCGGTGGAACGAGCCGCGGCATGACGCGGGAAGAGAAGAAGGTCATCTTCGCTTCCTCGCTCGGCACCGTTTTCGAATGGTACGATTTCTATCTCTACGGCTCGCTCGCAGTGTTCATCGGCTCGACGTTTTTCAGTCCGACCATTCCGGAAGCGACGCGTAATATCTTCGCGCTGTTGGCTTTCGCGGCCGGCTTCCTGGTGCGCCCGTTCGGCGCTCTGCTGTTCGGCCGCATCGGCGACCTTGTAGGCCGTAAATATACGTTCCTCGTCACCATGACGATCATGGGCCTGTCGACCTTCCTGGTCGGTCTGCTGCCTGGTTATGCGACCTTGGGTATCGCCGCCCCGATGATCCTGATCATCCTGCGCATGCTGCAGGGCCTGGCGCTGGGCGGCGAGTATGGCGGCGCGGCCACTTACGTCGCTGAGCACGCCCCGGACAATCGGCGAGGCTACTACACTTCCTGGATCCAGACGACGGCGACGCTCGGCCTGTTCCTGTCGCTGATTGTGATCCTGATCGTACAGGCTTCATTGAGCAAGGAAAGCTATGCCGCCTGGGGCTGGCGTATTCCGTTCATCGTATCCTTTCTGCTGCTGGGCATCTCGATCTGGATCCGGCTTTCGCTTTCCGAATCGCCGACCTTCCAGCGCATGAAGGATGAGGGCAAGGGCTCCAAGGCGCCGCTGACGGAAGCCTTCGGTCAATGGAAGAATGCCAAGATTGCCCTGCTGGCGCTGCTCGGTCTCACCGCCGGCCAGGCCGTGGTGTGGTACAATGGCCAGTTCTACGCGCTGTTCTTCCTGACCAACGTGCTCAAGGTCGACGCGCAGTCGGTTAACATCATGATCGCCATCGCATTGGCGATCGGCTCGATCTTCTTCGTCGTCTTCGGCTGGCTCTCTGACAAGATCGGCCGCAAGCCGATCATCATGGCGGGCCTTGCCTTGGCGATTGTCTGTACCTTCCCGCTGTTCAAGGCACTGACCTGGGCTGCCAATCCGGCGCTTGCCACGGCTCAGCAGAACACGCGGGCGACGGTGACGGCTGCACCCGGCGACTGCAGGTTCCAGTTCAATCCGGTTGGCAATGCGAAGTTCACAACGTCCTGCGATATCGCGACAGCCTTCTTGACCAGAAACTCGGTTCCTTATGACGTGGTGTCGACAGCTGCGGCCGGAACAGCCGCGTCGGTCAAGATCGGCAACGAAACGGTGGCTTCCTTTGACGCTGTCGCCGCTGGCGATCAGGCCAAGGCCAAGGAGGCGGCCTTCGTGAAAGCCGTCAACATGGCTCTGAAAGACG
The DNA here is from genome assembly GCF_040323235.1 of Mesorhizobium sp. M0051. Taxonomy (NCBI): domain Bacteria; kingdom Pseudomonadati; phylum Pseudomonadota; class Alphaproteobacteria; order Hyphomicrobiales; family Phyllobacteriaceae; genus Mesorhizobium; species Mesorhizobium sp. M0051. The sequence goes on along the minus strand of NZ_JAMYUT010000049.1, from coordinate 724 downwards.
GAGGCTATCCGCTGAAGCGCGCGGCGATCAAGGTTGCGGACCAGAAGCTCGACGCGTTTGTCGCCGCCAACCCGGAACTGAAGCTGGACGGTGCCGCGATCCGCGCCGGTGAAAAGGCTACTGTGCCGGTCGACCAGGCGGTGAAGGACAAGTTGCTGACCACCGATGAAGCAGCGGGTGCGCCTGAAGTCACCGTCTACAACATCCCGGCTGGCGGCGCCTTCGCCATGTTTGCCGACCCGGCGGCCGTCAACTGGCCAATGACCATCGGTATCCTGTTCATCCTGGTCCTGTTCGTGACCATGGTCTACGGGCCGATCGCGGCGATCCTGGTCGAGATGTTCCCGACTCGCATTCGCTACACCGGTATGTCGCTGCCCTACCACATCGGCAATGGCTGGTTCGGAGGCCTGCTGCCGGCAACGGTGTTCGCGCTGAGCGCTTACAAGGGCGACATATATTATGGCCTCTGGTATCCGGTGGTGATCGCGGCGATGTCGCTGGTCATCGGCATGATCTTCGTGAAGGATACGCTCGGCACCGATCTGCACGCCAAGGAGTAGGCGGGCTGAAGCGGCTAAAGAAAAACCCGGCGTGAGCAATCGCGCCGGGTTTTTCTGTTGTATGGTCTGGAGACGTCTAGCTAGTTTCCGTCCACAAACGGCAAATAATTGATTTTGTTGAGTGAATCGTAGCTTTGCATGAGCAAGGCCCGGCGGTTTCA
>NZ_JAMYUT010000048.1:0-27986 GCF_040323235.1 Mesorhizobium sp. M0051 | reverse complement strand
CTCTGCTTTGTCCACATCTAAAGCTTGAATCATAACCCAGCCTCAGACGAAACCCCCCGGCAAGCCGATTTTCAAAACAGTCTCTTACCACTCGATGACAAGAGTCTGGTAATACTTGTCTAGGACGTACCCCATGCCATTTCCTGGGGAGTTGCCGATGAAGAACGCTTTCATTGCCTGTTGTCGGCGGAACTGGCTGCGTTGAAGTCCACAAAATGCGAGCGCGTCATCCGCCTCGGCGCAGTCGTCCAAGATCGAAGTCGCGGGTGGCGGGCGTTGTCACGTTGTTTGAAATGTGGCCGCGTGAGGCCGACCCCGCAGGCAGGCCGTGCACTCACGGTCATGGGCGCGCTGCTACCTGAATTTCCTTACCGCTCAATCAATGTGACAGCGCCCCACCATGACTTCTTCGCAGGCATCACAAAGGCGCTCCACTCATGTTGGGCATCAGATGACTCCCAATTCCCGGCCCACCTCCGTGAAGGCCTCGACCGCACGGTCAACATCCGCACTCGAATGTGCGGCGGAGATTTGCGTGCGGATGCGCGCTTGGCCTTTCGGCACCACGGGGAAGGAGAATCCGATCACATAGATGCCGCGCTGGAGCATCTTCTCGGCCATCTGCTGCGCGAGGCTGGCGTCGCCCAACATTAAAGGGATGATCGGATGGTCCGCGCCAGCCAGCGTGAAGCCCGCCTTCGACATCTTCGAGCGGAAGCGGTCGGCATTGGCGTAGAGCTTCTTGCGCAGCGCATCGCCTTGTTCGATTAGATCGAAAACCTTCAGCGACGCCCCTGCAATGGCGGGCATCAGCGTATTGGAGAAGAGATATGGTCGCGAGCGCTGGCGAAGCCAGTCGATGACCTCGCGCTTGCCTGACGTGTAGCCGCCCGACGCGCCTCCAAGCGCCTTGCCGAGCGTGCCAGTGATGATGCCGATGCGGCCCTCGACGCCGCAATGCTCCGCCGAGCCGCGCCCATGCCTGCCGATGAAGCCGACCGCATGGCTATCGTCGACCATGACCATGGCGCCGTATTTCTCGGCCAGATCGCAAACGCCTCCAAGATTGGCAATGATGCCGTCCATCGAAAACACGCCATCGGTCGCGATCAACTTGAAGCGGCTGCCTTCGGCCTTCTTCAGCTCCTCTTCCAGTGCCGCCAGGTCGTTGTTGGCATAGCGGAAGCGCCTGGCATTTGAGAGCCGTACGCCGTCGATGATGGAGGCGTGGTTCAGCGCATCGGAAATGATGGCGTCTTCCTCGCCGAGTAGCGTCTCGAACAGACCGGCATTGGCGTCAAAACAGGATGAATAGAGGACAGTATCTTCCATCTTAAGGAATAAGGAGACACGCGCCTCAAGTTGCTTGTGCTCTTCTTGAGTGCCGCAGATGAAGCGGACCGACGCCATGCCGTATCCATAGTGGTCGAGCGCTATCTTGGCCGCGTCCCGCAGATCTTGATTGTCGGCCAGACCGAGATAGTTGTTGGCGCAGAAATTTAGGACCTTGCTGCCATCCCCGAGTTCGATCTCGGACGACTGCGTCGATGTGATGACGCGCTCGGATTTGTAGAGCCCAGCAGACTTCAACCCAGCAAGTTCCGCCGACAAATAGGCAAGAAAAGCGTTGTTCATCGGCAACTCCGCAGGAATGGCATGAAGGAAGCCCTACACAATTATGATCAATGAGGACTGGACGCTCATCATCGAGTGGTAACGGCTGTCGATTCGTTCAACGTCGCGCGCCAAGAAGCCATGAGTGCGCCTGCTCGACTCTCTGCACTTTGCGTGATGACGGCTCATTGACATCGTCGCGAAGCCGCTTCCCAAGTTGCGCCGCCTGGCGCATTTTCGATCACGGGTAGATGACAGCAGTCGACTATTGCGGATCGGGCTCTTTTGCCAGTAAAGGTTCATGAGCCGTCTAGGGACGGGTCCGACCGGTCCATTAGCATTGCAGTGGTTCCATCGGATCACTGTCGACTCGAAGCATCTAGCTGTTCAGCTCAAGGGACGACCTCTTAGGAGAACCGGCCGCCACGCATCCGGCTTCAAATCTATTCCGGACACCCTCTAGGATACGCTCCAATCGCTGCCCGATCTGGTCACAGTCGGCTCGGGTGACGGTCAATGGCGGTGCGACGATCAACCAGTCTCCATATTTCCCTCCGGACGTACGCCTCGAGTAGATTATGAGACCTTCCTTCAGTGCCTCGGTCCGAGCGACTTCAGTCACGTTAAAATCGTAGCGAAATTGAGCTTTTGAGTCCTTGTCTTGTACCAATTCAACCGCGTATAGCAGCCCAATTCCGCGCACATCGCCTACAATGGGTGAGGTGTTCATGAGCTGCCGCAATATTCGCCCAAGATGCTCGCCAGCCTGCGCGGCGTTGGTGATTAAATCGTGATCTTCATATTCGTCCAAGACTGCGAGCGCGGCGGCGCACGAAATAGGGTTTGCGCCGTACGTGTGTGAAAAGTTAAAGCCGGTGAGCTTTGCCAATTCATCGACGGGCTCTGCAGGTAGAAGCACCGCACCTAAAGGACTGTAACCCGCGGCAATTCCCTTTGCCATGACAATGACATCTGGAATGCAGCCGCTCAAATGATGTGATGCGAGAAACTTACCGGTCCGGCCGGCGCCGCACAAAATCTCATCGAATACGAGAAACACGCCGTATCGGTCGCACAACTCACGGATGCGTTGAAAATAAACAGGTGGCGGCACGAGGCATCCGGTTGCCACACCGCCTACCGGTTCAACCACGTACGCGAGGACGTTTTCTGGGCCGAGATTTACGATAGCATTCTCAAGCGCCGCTACGCATTGCTCGGAGATTTCTTCAGGCGACAGTCCCGGTTCTCCTCGATAGGTCATTGGAGCGGGCACTTTCGCGCCTATAACTGCGAAGCCAGATAGAAAAGGTGCTAAGGATTCATCGCCCGAAATCGCGAGCGCGCCGATTGAGGCGCCATGATACGAGGGCATGTTGGAGATCAAAATGCGCTTGCCGGGCAAGCCTTTTGCAACTGCATATTGCCGCAGGAACTTCAGCGCAAGATCCATAGCCTCGCTTCCGCCTGACGCGAGGCCGACCCGTTCGAATGGCGCCCCCGCGAGACTGCAAAGCCGCCCTGTTAGCGCGGCGTTGGCGGCGTGACGCGCAACGCGCGGATAAGCATAATCAAGCGTCATTGCCTGCTGATACATCGCTTGCGCAACACGTTCATTAGCATGTCCGATATTGCACGCGATAGGGCCCGACGATCCGTCGATGTAGGCTTTCCCGCGCTCATCGAACATCCAGATCCCTTCCGCCTTGATCATAAGCGGAACGGGATCAGATCCATCTCGGCTAAAAAACGCATCCTGAAACATTCCGGAGCTTGCGGTAAAATTCGTGACCAACTAACATCTCCAAGTGGTATTCTGCATTCAGACGGCAAATGGAAGGCTACTCTTTAGCAGCGAAGTCTATCTATTCGAATTGACCTGAAAGTAGCGTTGGCAGCGTCGAATTTATCCACTAAAGCCTATGACACTTGGGGTGGAGGTTCGCACCAAAAGGGGCCGCCGGCTGAAACGGTTGTCGCATGAAGTGTTGTGGTTTGAAACAAGCAGGATCCGCGGCACACTCCGACTGTGCGGCTGGAGCGGCTCGCGGCAGGCAACTGGACACCTCGAAGTACCTCGCCATCTCAGCGCAAGTCTGATTCACTCGGTCGGTGGTTGCCGGAAGGAGACGGGTGCGGGGACAAGCCGGTTTCTGGGACATTGACAAGCGCTATTTGCGGCTGAGCGAAGCCTGCGATCCTCTGGAAAAGCCGAACGCGCTGGTTCCGTGGTGGGTCGGCGAGCCGCTCTCCAAGGCGTTGAAGCGCTCCAATGGAGCCAAGGGCGGTCGTCCACCCGACATGGCTCCGTGCAGCACGCGTTTCGGCAAGGCTCGGCTGCGGGGCGCCGGCATCGCCCAAGCCAGGCGAAGGTTCGCTCGACGACCCAAAAGCAATTGTGGGGTTTCGTTTGATCTCGATGGTGACCGCTGTTCGAGTGCAGGTGGCGTCGTACCAATAGATATGACGCTCGCACTGATCACGCATTTTGCGGGCGCCAAGCTGCGTTGTACAGGTATTGAACTATCGCCCCAGGGAATCGTCACGAGCGGACTGCTTTCGGCGTAGACTGGTCGATACCTAGGCTGGATAGGAGATTGGGCAAGGCAGTCGATATCATGCTGAACAACATCGAGAACCCGATACCGATCAACGATATCGCGGAGATGGGGTTGGATTGCCGGAGTGGAGGCTTCGGCGCTTATTCCTTAGCCATGTGACGCAATCACCCCAAGCATATTATCTCGCCCTACGCCTGGAGAGAGCGCGCAATTTGCTTCGTAACTCTCATGAGAAGGTACGCAAGATCGCGCTGATGTGTGGGTTCGGAGCTCCCGAGAGCCTAAGCAGGGCATATCGCGATAAATATGGTGTCGCGCCGACATCCGACAGGAAGCTCTGAGAGTCCATCCGGGATCATATTGTGGTTTGGCAGATCTTTCTGAGCATCAGCCGGATTGAGGCCCAACGGACGAACGCGAGAGCATTCGGTTCAGGCACTCCCAGTCTCCAGCGTTTGGGCAACACCACGGACTTTCCGATGTCGCACCGCTTGACGATCTCCACGTTGATTTGGGGGCACACCGCTGCCAATCCGCCCTGGAATTTCGCCCCCTGGTAGCCGCTGTCGGCGTAGAGTTTCAGCAGGAATGGAAACGCACCGAACACTGTGCTCATCAACAGCACACCGCCGTCTCGATCTGAATATCCGCCGCATGGACGATGGCGTGCAGCAACAGGCCTTGCGTATCTACCAAGACATGGCGCTTCTTGCCCTTGATCTTCTTTCCCGCATCATAGCCCGGCGGGTCGGAGCCCGCACTCTTGACGCTCTGGCTGTAGATGATCGCTGCCGTCGGGCTGGCCTCTCGCCAGGCCAATTCCCGGCACTGCACGTAGAGCACGTAATGGATGCGATTGAGCGTGCCGTCATAGTCCCACCGGTAGAAGTAATCCTTCACCGTGCTGCGGGCCGGCAGGTCTTTATTGGCACCCGGTACTCAGGATATGCATCAACCCGTTGACGATCTCGCGCTCGTCAACGGTTCCGCTTGTTGCCACCCCGCTTCGCCGGCGGGATCAGCGGCCCGATGACCGCCCACTCCTCATCAGTCAGGTCGCTGGGGTAGCGCAATCTGCTACGGTCATACCGACCGCTGTTTTCGTTCGTCCACATCCCGAGGCTCCTGCGAATCGTACCCCCGCCATCGAATCACAAGTGATTCCAACAATTCAAGCTGTTCCCGGATGGATACTGAGATTTCGGTGACTTCCTGGCTTCTACTCTCCTGATCGGCATTGAAGCCTGCGCCCGCGTTCTCAGGGGCTGGGCATAAGATCCGACTGATGCCAGCCTCCTATGTGAAGCCATATGTGAAGCGGCAGAAGAATGACGCGATGGACGCGGAGGCGACCTGCGAGGCGGTGACGCGGCCGTCGATGCGCTTCGTTCCGGTGAAGAGCGAGGAACAGCAAAGTGTGCTGATGTTGCATCGAGTTCGTGAGCTTCTGGTCCGACAGCGGACCATGCTGGTGAACGCGCTGCGCGGCCACCTGGCCGAGTTCGGGATTGTGACGCGCCAGGGCATTGCCGGCGTCGGGATGCTGATCGGGCTCGCCGAAGACGAGAATAACGAGCTCATCCCGCCGCTTGCCCGAGATGCGCTTGTTCCCTTGGTCGAACAGCTACGGGCGGCGCACGAGAAGGTCCGTGAGCTCGATCATCAGATTCAAGCCTGGCACCGCTCGAATGAACTGAGCCGGCGACTGGAAACGATCCCCGGCATCGGTCCAATCACCGCCAGCGATCGTTGCAACCGTGACAGACGCCTCCCTGTTCAAATCCGGCCGGCAATTCGCGGCTTGCTTGGCCTCGTGCCGCGACAGAACTCGTCCGGAGGAAAGGATAGGCTCGGCCGGATCAGCAAGCGGGGCGATCCCTATATCCGTCGACTGCTTGTAGTTGGCGCACATGCCGTCCTCAGGTTCAGCCGCAAGGGCAAAGCAGCGCCTACCCGCTGGGCTGCCGAGCTTCTGACGAAGAAGCCATATAATGCCATCCCGTTGCTCTTGCGAACAAGATGGCGGGGATCGTCTGGGCGCTGATGACTACGGGCAAGCGCTTCGTAACTTCGCCGGCAGCGTGAGGTAGTCGCAGAGGATACGCAGAGATTGGTGAGGTGCTGATGGTGTGATGGTGAACGGTCGAACCGGGATCGGACAAACCCGCTCAGTGGGTGCCGCTCAAAAAGCGCGTTGACCTGTCTGGGATCCGATCCGCGGACTTCACTAGGGCCAGCGGCATGAACAGGCCGCACTCAAAGGCCTAACACATGCCTGCACCCGACCGATCTGTCATCAATGTCAGAAAGCCCTTGCCACGCGGAGGCCGTCCATACATGCCACTGAAGTTTCATCCGCGATTAGAGCCTCGGCCGTTTTGATCCGATCCCATTCAGGCTCGTCCCGCGAATCTCCATCATGCGGCGACCGATGTTGACCGCGAAGACAACCGTGTACCCGGCCAAAGCATCTCCGAGCGCGAAGATACTTGACGTCCCCACCGCGATTAGACAACCTCATCAGGTCACAATCCAGAAGCGGCAGCAAGGCCATCGCAGAGAGGCCAGTAGCCCGCCGGATCAGTCGCGACGCATCTCTCTCGTGCTCTCTATTGTACCAATGTCTGATGGGAGGTCCGCAGATTGCCCACTATTCGCCGAGGGCCGGAAATGGTTTGATCGACCATTCGATCAAGTCGACGGCACGCTGAACTATCGCCTCGGTCTGAGCAGGGCTCGGTGAAGCGGCGAGGACATGTCCGATCAAGTCTCGGAGATCGCCTCTCCTGACGATCGGCGTCTCATGTTTAACATAGAACTTGACCTCGGCTACCCCTGGTACATCAGTTGCCCGATTGTCGGCGATCCAATCTAGGATGCCATCATTATCAGGAACTAGGAGCCGCGAGGCCGCTGTCTGCGAATGCCTTTTGTGCAAATTCCAGTCCTCGCCGATAGCAAGCTTGATGTGTTCGGTGATGAGATCGACACCGTAAGCCAGCTGAACCAGTTGAGGACAGGGCACACCAGCAAGACGCGGATTGACTTCAATGACGACTGGGCCACGCATCGTCCACCGGAACTCAATGCAGGTTGGCCCCCAGTCAAGGTCGAGAGCTCGCAAACAGCTCAGCGAAACATCGGCGATGCGCTCTTGCTCCTCATCAGTCAGCAGGGCCGGAAAGATGCCTTCACGAAAGACGAAATACGGCGGAGGGCCCGAGTCACCGCCTTCAATCCCGATGACCTCATTTCCCATTATGTGGGCGAGATAGTAGGGGCCTTGTGCGAACTCTTCGATCAGGATCCTCGGAGAAGACGCCCATACGTGCTTCCCGCTCAACAGATAGGTTGTATGTTCGGCTACCTCATCGAGGTTGCGGCACAATCGGACGCCGATGCTGCCGATGCCCGCCGCAGGCTTAACTATCACCGGCAGTCCGATCTCCGCAGCAGAGATTTCTACGTCGGTTACATTTGCTGCCAAGCGGTAAGCAGGTAGTGGTAAACCGGCCTCCGCGAGGAGCTGCCGTTGAGTGAATTTGTCGTTGCATCGTTCAGTCAATGCGGGGTTCGGCCCTGGTAGTTCAAAGTGCTGGCAGAGCTTGCCAACTGTCACGCAGCAAGACTGTGCAGCGGATGTAACGCCAACAATGTCGTATTCCTTTCCTAGCTGGGAACATTCGCGGATCATCGCATCGAGGCTGTTTGTATCGACACGGATTGCCTCGGTGCTTTCTGCCCTAAGATAGTCGTACCGAGTCGGATCAATCGATAGTGTAATTGGATGAAGACCAAGACGCCTGGCGGCTTCGACATATAGTAGACCAGGACCCCTCGTATGGCCTTCAATCAGGATGATTGCTTTTTTTGGCATTGGCTGTTAGCTCCCATATTGCGTGCCGTCCGGCGGTCCGAGCGAAACTCGGCATCAGTTCCTTAGCCGTGCGTGACCTCAGATTTCGTGGTGAACGTACCACTAGCGGCGATCTGCGGTTGTGACATTCTGTAAATTTAGTTGAAGGATCTGTTGCAACCGATTGGGCCGTCTCTGCGGCTCTTCAAGAGCCAAACCGTCGAGGCGCAAGCCGACAAGCCGCTGATGCGAAGCGGTTGCAGGGAGATGTCGGCCGAAAAGCGGAACTCTTGACGCTAGGGTGCCTGCCTGAAATGCTTTAGGCCGAGATCGCGGCGGGCCTTAGCGAAAGCAATCTGTAGCAGGAGCCGTTGTCGGTCATGACACGCCCTATCGAAACGCCGAGGCTGGACGACCGCCGCCTTGAGGAAGGCGATGGCGCGCTCCTTTTCTCGTCGGGCAGGATTTGCGAGAAGGCGATGCGCGAAGCGTCGTCGATGCAGACATGGAGGAACTCCCAGCCGGCGCCCCGAGACTTACCCTTTGCGGATCGCCGGTGATGCGATGGCCGACTTGGCTGAAGCGGCAGAGCTTCTTAATCTCGATATGGATCATCTCGCCGGGCTTCTCGCGCTCGTAGCGTCGGATGGGTTCGGCCGGCTCGATGTCCCTGAGCCGCGACAGCCCGGCGCGCTTGAGAACCCGGCTGACAGTGGCGGGCGAGACGCCGACCTCCATGGCGATGTGCTTGCCGGTCAGCCGCTGGCGGCGCAAGGCGACGATGCGCTCGGCCACGGGTCTGTTCGGTCAGTCCCGGCATGACCGTGGGCCGGGACGAGCGGTCGGCCATGCCTTTGCTGCCGTCGGTCTTTTAGCGCTCGACCCAGCGCGCCACGATCTTCGCCGACACACCATACACCCGCGCCGCATGGGCTTTGGAAAGACCGCCTCTATCACCGCCAGCGCCATCTCCTCTCGACGCAGCGGCGTGAGACGGGCATTCTTGTGGATGTTCATTCGGACCCTCCGATGAGTGCTGAAGCCTGGTAACTCCAGTCTCCTCGGTCCGGTCCGAATGCACAACCTCCTGAAAGCTCTCACCTAGGATCAAGGCAATCATTCGATCTCGGCGATGTTGCCCGGCGTCAGCGAAGGCGACCGGTCGGCCGCGATCATCGGACAAAGCATGGACTTTGCTCGTTCTTCTACCACGTGAGCGGCCAATCGCTTCCGAGAACTCCCCCTTTTTGAGTTTGCTGCAGAGCGATGCGCCGACGAACATCAGCATAGATGAAGCCGGCGCAGGCGCCAAAGAGGTCGACCGTGCCTGCACGGCCAAGCCCGAGCTTGTGCGCGACCAGTGGCGCGCTGGGCGGAAGCAGGTGGTCGGGCGTCGAGGTGGCGAGCAATAACAGGCCGATGTCGCCGCAGTCGATGCCGGCCATTCGCCAGCGCCATGTCGCCGGCTAGCATGGCAAGGCCCGACAGCGTGTCTTCTTCCGTAGCCCAGAAGCGCGACCGTATCCCGGTGCGCCGCTCGATCCAGCCGGGCTGGAGCCCGAGACGATCTTCGATCTCCGGCTTCTGGACCTTGCGCGCGGGCGCATAGCGACCGAACCCGAGAATGCACGACGACCTGCTCATAATGTCGAGCCGAAGCGTTCGCCGGCCTCCTCGATTGCGTCATAGAGCCCGTCGTCACTGGTGATGCTATAGGGCGGCTGGAGATAAAGGACATTGCCGAGTGGGCGCACGAGCAGGCCGCGATCGAGGAAAAAGGCGCGCAGCTTTGGTCCGATCTCGGGCAGGTAGTCGGCGGAGCCTGCCTGCAGGTTGAGTGCTGCGATCGTACCACTCGCACGGCTGTCGCTGAAGAAGGGGTTGTCGCGAAAGCGCCGAAGCCTGGCGGCCTGCATCGCGCTCAAGCCCGCGACCCGCTCGTCACGCCAAATCTCGACATTGGCAAGTGCTGCCGCGCAGGCAATCGGATTGGCGGTGTATGAGCTCGAATGAAAGGAGGTTTCTTACGGTCCTCGGAATAATGGGCCCGGAAGACGGCATCGGTGGCAAGCGTGGCCGCGAGCGGGATATATGGGCGCCCCTTCGTGCGTCCCCAGAAGAATGATGCCGCTGACGCCGAAGCCATCGTCACCGCCGCGCAGCGCCCTGAGATGCGGTTCGTGGAACCGAAAAGCGCGGATCAACAGGCAAAGGGATTCTCTTTCGAGTCCGGGAGGGCATTGTCCATCAGCGTACGGAACTGGTGAATGCACTGCGTGCCGTGCTCTACGAATATGGTCACGTTGTTCCTCTGGGGATCGGGCATCTCAAGCGCATTGAGGCGATCGTCGAGGGATGTGAGTGTTGTTCTCCCGGAACTCGTGCGGGAAGAATGCCGTGATCTTCTGGTTCAGATCGCGGAAAAGACGACCAGGATCGAAGACAAGGCGCAGAAGATCGTCGAGCTTGCCCAGCAAGACGATAGGGCAAAGCGACTTCAGACCATGCCGGGTGTGGGGCCGATGATAGCAATGGCCATCGAGGCATTTGCTCCCGCGATGGAAAGCTTCCGAAGCGATCGTGATTTTACGGCATGGCTAGGACTTGTTCCCCGGCAATTCTCATCGGGGGGCAAGGAAAGGCTCGGCAAGGTATCGAAGGCAGTATAAGCCGATATTCGTCGATTGTTGATCATCGGTGCAACGGTCCGCGTGAATTGGGCGAGCAGAAAGCCTCCGGCGCAGGGTTCCTGGCTGGCGCGGATGGCAACGAGGAAGCCACGCATGTTGGTCGCGATCGCATTGGCGAACAAGATGGCCCGCAGAATGTGGGCCATCTGACGAAACAAGAAGATTATCGAGATCCGGTGTTAACCGCCATGGCCTGACCTGTTGGTCAACATGGACGGGTAACTCGGTATTGGGGGAGTGAGAAGGCGATGACCTGAAAGGGCGCATAATAACCGATCTGGATTGGGAAAACTAGCTGTTGCCTCGGTGCTTTCAAGCACGCACGTGAGATTTGGACCTGATCCGCAGATCACCATATTGGCCAGCGGCTTCGACAAGTGCCGCACTCAAGGGCCTGACAGAAGACCGCACTCGATCACACGTTCAGGAAGTCAGGAATTCCTTGCAGAACGGACGGCAACCACAGAAGACAACACGACAGCATGCTGACGGCGCCAAGCACCAGCGGTTCGACGATCAGGGCGGCGGCACGCCGGTCGCGGCTGACGCCGTCGAATCTATCCAGCGTTTTCTGCTCGCGCCCCGGGCCGGGAGGGGGATGGTGTCGATCTCGAACAAAAAGGGTTGGTAGGCGGCGTTGAAGACCCCACGGGCTCCGACGCTCATCGTGCCGATGGTGTCGCCATGATAGCTGTGTTCCATGACGCCGATGCGCGAGCGCGGCGCGCCGATATTGCGGAAATAGCCGAGGGCCATCTTCAGCGCGACTTCGACCGAGGTCGAGCTGTCGGAATAGAACACTCTCGAGTCCGGAGGGAGCGAGGCCGACAAGCGTCATGGCCAGGCTTTCGGCCGGCCCGTGCGTGAAACCTGCGAAGATGATCTGATCGAGGCTCGACACCGTTGTCTCGATGGCCTTCATGATGCGGGGCTGGCGGTGGCCATGGGTGACGACGCACCAGGAAGAGATGGCATCAGGATGCGCGCGCCAACGGCTTGTGGAGATAGGCCCCTTCCGTCCGGACGAGTTCGGGGATCGCCGGCTCGAGCGCGTGCTGGTTGAAGGGAGGCCACACATGGGGCTGGACATCAGCATCTCCCGCAATCGAGGCAAACGGCGAAACCTTTTAGCGTTCTGTCCGTCAGCGGATTGAGGTGTGGCAGCCTGCCAAGCTCCGGCGCGTCGCCGAATTCCACGATTGTCCGTTGCGTATCGGCCTTCTCATCGCCAATGAAGGCGATGCCAACCAGAGGGATGGAGTGCGGCCGCAGGGCCTCCATCGACAGCAGGGTGTGATTGATTGTGCCTAGCGTGGTCCGGACGCACCGAAACCGCACCGCCGTTCAGCGAATATGTCGATGAACCTTGTTCGCCGGTTGAGCGGCACCATCAGCCCGCCCGCGCCCTCGATGAACCGACAGGTCTGTTGGCTCCGTCGAGACGCCGTCGATTTCGGCCGAATGATGCGGCTTGGCAAAGCCGATGCAGGGCTGGGGATAGTGGCCGGCCTTTCGATAGCTTTCCTCCCTATCCTGGCCAACCGGCTTACCCGGGCGGGAGCAGCAGGCGGCATCACAGAATTAGACCGGAAAGACTGACTGCGTTTCCGGGGGCCGAAGTTTCACTTTCGAGATCGATTAACTGCGAATATAGCGCGGCATCCGCTTCCATATGTTTCTCTGCGGAGAAACGACCACCTCATAATTCTGCAGCAAGATTAGCCATCATCTCCACCAGGGGATCGCTGAACTTGCCGTCGGAGGCACTCTTGTTCTCGAACACGCTGAAGTAGACGACGACAGTGCCGGTGTCAGGGTTTGCAAGCATGTACTGACCGCCCCAGCCGCCGTGGCCGAGCCAGGTGGGTCATCGTTTGGCGGCTATATCAGCGTGACTTCTGGAGGGAAGGCCCGGGGTTGCGGCGTGTCTCTTCGATGAAGGCGGCATCGCCTACGCGACGCCCTTCGACACTCTCGCCCCTGCGCGCAAAGAGCAGGCCGTAGCGCGCGAGGTCGCGGGCGGTGAGGCAGGCACCGCCGTTGAGCAGCGGCACGCCCTCACGGTCGCAGGTTATATGAAGCTCGATGCCCGCCGCCTCGACGATCTCGATCAGCCAGTCGCGCAGCGGCCGGCCACTGGCGTGCTCGACTATCCACCCGATGACCTTGGCCGGTGCGGTTCACGAGATCCTCGCTAGTGGAATGATCGGGACGGACGAGTCCGATTGGGGATTCCCGATGCTGCGTGGCTGTGCGACGATGCGGGATGCGTACCGGTATTAGCATCGTCGTCACGGCATCGGACAGGGCCCGGCTTGAGGCGCTCGTGGCGGCGCGCGGTTCGCCGCAAAAGCACGTGTGGCGCGCACGGATCATCCTGTTGACCGATGGCTTGGGCACCGTCGTGATCATTGCGGCTACGGCCAAGTCAAAGACCTACGTGTGGCGCTGGCAGGAGCGGTTCATGGCCGAGGGCGTGGATGGCCTGCTGCGCGACAGACCCGGCCTCCCGGCATCGCGCCGCTCGAGACCGCGCTGGTCGACAAGGTTGTGGCGCTGACGCTGGAGCAGCCCGACCCTGAGGCGACGCACTGGACGGTCGGCGCAATGGCAAGGGCGGTTGGCATCGCTGCGTCCTCGGTCGTGAAGATTGGCACGACCACGGCCTTGCGCCCCACCGCTGGCGCAGCTTCGAGCTGTCCAACGACAAAGCCTTTGCGGAGAAGCTTCACGATATGGTCGGACTCTACGTCTCGCCGCCGGCGCATGCCATCGTGCTGTCGGCCGACGAAAAGAGCCAGATACAGGCGCTGGATCGCACTCAGCCGGGGTTGCCGCTAAAGCGTGGTCGCGCCGGCGACCAGGCAGTGTCAGGAATTCTGTGCGTGAGGCCATGATGATGGAAAGGAGAGAATCATCACATGGCTATCGAGAAGGAACTTGTGGACCAACTGCTTGCCGGCCGCGATCCGAATGAGGTGTTTGCCAAGGACGGGTTGCTTGACGACCTGAAGAAGGCGCTTTCGGAGCGGATTCTGAACGCAGCTCGACGAGCATCTGGAGGATGAACGTGTCGAGGGCGGCACCAATCGCGCAACGGCCATTCGAAGAAGACGGTGTATCATCGTCTTGCGTGTGGTTTTTGCGGCCGTCCTCGTGCGCGCCTGCAACCATTGGGCGAGGTTGCTGTCCTTCTGGAAGCTCGGAAACGCCACGCCAGTTGGATCATGCCGCGCCGCACGCGGGGCGTTGCCGGCGCGTGCCAGCCCCCTCTCGCGGCGGCGCTGCCGCTCTCGTCCGGCCACCCGGTGAGGCCGGCATAGCGCGCCACGGCGCGGCGGTCGCGCAAGCCGCGTGACAGGATCTCGTGGACCAACATGTCCGCCGTCTCGACGCCGATGCCGATGATTCGTGCGATAAGGCGAACCATCGCGTGCGGGTCGTTTTCCGCCGCCGGGGCGGCGGCGAGCTTGTGCTCCCGTTCCTGTTCGATGGCGCGGATCTGCTGGCGCACCAGGCTGAGCCGATCGAGGAAACGGTGGAGCTCGTCGCGGGTGTTATGCGCGGCAGCGCCGTCCCTTCAGCCGTGCGGATGGCCTCGAGCCTGTCCGCAGCCTGGCGCAGGCTCAGCCGCAGTGGCGGATGCCGAAGCGGGCGAGGATCGCCTTGATGCGTTGACGAGCCGCGTCTGCTCGCCGACCAGGCGCTCGCGCTCGCGGCTCGGTCGCCGCGAGTCCTCCTCTTCCATGGTCGGGATCGCCGCCATGGTGCAATGGCGCTTTTCGCCCGCGCAGCCAGCCAAGAAAGGCACGCATCAACAGCTCGGTGTCGAGGCGATCGGTCTTGGCGCGGCGGTGCTCGCGCGACACCGCAACGCTGGCGGGGTGGATGGTGTAGGCCTCGATGGCTTGTCCAAGCAGCCAGCGCGCCAACCAGAAACCGTCGCCAGCCGCCTCATAGGCGACGGCGATGCGCTTGATCGGGTGCCCGGCCTGGCCGGCTTCGTCGCACCGGCGCTGCAGCAGTTTCAACAGAGCTGCCGCATCGGCATCGAGCTTCTTGAGCGGCTGGCGATTGAAGCCCGGAACCAGCGCGGCGACCAGCCACTTCGCCTTGCTCATTTCGATCACGGCGACGATCGTCTTATCCTGTTCAAGAGCGGTAAGGGACCGGTAAGATTGCGACATGGGGACGCTCCTTCTGCTGGATTTTGTTGGAGCGCCGAAGAATGCCACACCCTCGCCGCTCGCCCCATATCAATGCACCACGACCCTGTTCGCCGCGCTCAACATCCTCGATGGCTCGGTGATCGGCCGCAACATGCAGCGCCATCGGCATCAGGAGTGCATCCGCTTCCTCAATGCCATCGAGGCTGAAATGCCCGCAGACAAGACCGTCCACGTCATCCTCGACAACTATGCCACACACAAGTAGCCGAAAGTCCGCGCCTGGCTGGACCGCCATCCGCGCTGGACATTCCACTTCGTGCCGACATCATGCTCGTGGCTCAACGCCGTCGAAGGCTTCTTCGCCACATTGACCCGGCGGCGCCTGAAGCACGGCGTCTTCCATTCGGTTGTCGACCTCCAGGCCGCCATCAACTGCTTCATCAAGGAGCACAATCAGCAACCCCGACCCTTCGTCTGGCGCGCCGATCCACAAATCATCGCCGCAGTCGGGCGTGCGCACCAAACGTTGGAATCAATCCACTAAGCGCGCCCATTTTTCGATCACGGTAGATGATAGCAGTCGACCATTGCGGATCGGTGCGCTTTTGCCAGCAATTCATGAGCCGTCTAGGGACGGGTCCAACTTGCCCTTTACCAATGCCACGGTTTCATTGAATCACTTCCTTCTCGAAGTATTTAACTGTTCGGGCTCGGACAGGCCCGCGCGGAACGGCCGTTGGCGCCATATCCGGCGTCGGCCAGAACCCCTCCGGGCGCCTTGGCCGTCCTGATCTGGTCGAGCGCGATCTGCGGCTTGGTCCAGAACGTGCCCCTGCCGGAATCTTGGCCCCCTCAGATCTCCCTTAACAAATTGACGCCGCTCCCATCCGCATGCCAACCGTTATATGCTTTCGCCACGCAGGATCGTCTCGGCGGCATCAGCCAGCACCTGACAGCCGAGCACCAGGTCAGCATCGTTGGTGTTTTCGGTCCAATGGTGGCTAATACCGCCTATGCTTGGCACGAAAAGCATCGCGGCCCGTAATTTGCGGCCAACGACTTGTGCGTCGTGGCTGGCGCCGCTTGGCATCCTCACGTAGGCGCCGGGCGCATGGCGCGCGGCCGCATTTTCTATCGCTGCCTGGAAGGCGGGATCCATATGCCATGGTTTGCCGGTACCGGTCCGTTCAATGTCGGCGCGGCAGCCCGTTTTGGTCACGGTCTCTTCAACCAGCTCCCTTAACCCCGCATCGAGCCGCTCAAGCACCAACATCTCTGAATCCCGGAACTGGAACAGCATCTCTGCTTTGCCCGGAATTATATTGCGGGTGCCCGGCTCCAGCGTGACGCGGCCTGTGGTCCAGACAGTGCGAGGTCCGGCCATTTCAGGAAAACGTTTGGCAATGGCCATGGCCAGCGTAGCTGCAGCGACGCCCGCATCCTTTCGGATAGCCATGCGCGTCGTACCGGCGTGGTTCTGGATGCCGTGGAAGACGATTGAATACTGCCAGATTCCTACGATACTGGTAACAACACCGATCCGCTTGCTCGAGGCTTCCAGCGTGTCGCCCTGTTCTATGTGTGCTTCCAGGTAGCCGACGTGGCGTCCTGGCTCAACCAAAGATCGGGGAACGCCGGCCAGGCCAGCCTCACGGAGCGCCTCCCTGAGTGGCAGGCCGTGATCGACATTCACCGCGCGGTCGATCTCCGCTTCTTCGATGTCACCTACGAACGAACGACTTCCGAGCAAGGGGAGGTAATGACTTTCTTCATCTGCCCACGCGACGGGGGCGATGGAAAGATCGGTACAGTCCGGCGTCTCCGCGAACGCCCGGGCGATCTCGATGCCGTAGATCACGCCAAGCGCCCCGTCGAGCCATCCAGCGTGGTTCTGGGACTCTGCGTGCGATCCGATCAACAGCGATCGCCGTTCCGAGCGCGGCATGCCGAACACATTGCCCACCCCGTCGATATGGGCCTGAAGGCCTAAGGATTCGTATTGCTGAGCAAGCCAGCGGCGGCTGTCCATGTCCTCTTTCGAATAGGTCGGGCGATGAACGCCTGTCCGGTACGCGCCGAATCGCGCAAAACGTCTAAGATCAGAGAGTAACCGCCCTGAGTTGATCTTTGGCATTGCTGCACCACCCTTTCTATCATTCTGAAAATTGAGAGTTTGTTGCTCAGCCCTCCCCTCCAGACGGCAACTTTTCGGAACAAAAACGATACTTGGTCCGCTGGCTCGCAGTTCTCGTGATGAGGCTTCCTGTGGGGGAACCCTCCTATCCTTCCAGCCCTAGCAGCCTCTGGATATGGAACTCACTGCGCTAGGCCTCGCGCTAAGGAAGTTCCAACAGACCAAGCTCGTCTAATAGCGCAGCGCCTGTGCGAATCCCGCTGTAGAAGCAGTCGAGCGTTAGATTTTCATTCGGCGCATGGTTCGCCTCATCGTGGTTTGCGTAAGGCGTTTGGAAAGCAGGGATGCCGAGGATCTTGGTGAAGACATAGCAAGGCAGGCTCCCGAAGCCGGCTGGTACCAGCAAAGGCTCCTCCCCTTGGGCGGTGACGAAAGCACGGCGCAGCGGCGCTGTAAAAGAGGAGGCGATGGGTGTCTTCGAAGGGCACATGCGCCCCTGCGCTACCAACCCCACATCAGGTGCGTGTTTCTCCACATGGGCAGCTACCTTACGAAGGATGTCTTCAGGGTCCTGCGCTTCCACCAGCCGTATGTCGCATTTGACGATCGCTTCGCTGGGCAGGACGGTCTTGCTACCAAGCCCGCCATAGCCGCCATGGAAGCCATTGATCGTCAGTGTAGGCCGGAAGCAGAGGCGCTCGTAGAAAGACCCTTCCTTCGGCGCGTCAAGTCGTGCAAGATCGAGATCTCGCATCAATGCCGCGATGTCGAGTGGCAAACGGTCGATCGCAGCCAAATCCTCCGTTGACGGAGGCTCAATATCATCGTGGAAGCCGTCAATAGTGATTTCACCGTCGGCACTCTTCATGGTGCTGAGCAGGTGTACCAACGTCCAGATTGGATTGGGTACGACGCCACCGAAGTTACCCGAATGCAAATCGCGGCTAGCATGGCGACAACGGAGCTCAAAGGACAGCTCGCCACGCGATCCGAACTTGATCATAGGTGCGCCGCTCGCATGACGCGGACCATCGGCGGTGACGGCAAGATCCGCCTTTAGGATATCCTTGTTGGCCCGCACGAAATTGGCAATGTGCGGGCTGCCAATCTCCTCTTCACCTTCTAATAACAAGATGACATTGCACGGCAGCGCGCCATGCACCTTGAGGTGGGACTCAATTGCCAGTATCTGTGCGAAATGCTGCCCCTTGTTGTCGCCCGCGCCCCGGGCAAAAAGCCGACCACCTCGTATGGTGGGTTCAAACGGCGGCGAGAGCCACCTTTCGATCGGTTCAGGCGGCTGCACGTCGTAATGGCCGTAAAGCAGCACCGTGGGTTTACCCGCCGCCTTCTGCCAGCGCGCGACCACCATAGGGTGCCCTTCGGTCGGCACCAACGTGGTCTCAAGCCCGATCCCGGTGAGCATCATGGCTAGCAGCGTTCCAACTTCGGCGATGCCGACATTCTCAGCACTGATGCTCGGATGCCGGACGTATTCGATCAGACGGTCGAGAAAGCTGATACGATTGATATCGATATGTTCGAAAACTGCGTTCAATGTTTCAGAAGAGATCATGTCTTTGCCTGTAATAAAAGTTACAAGTCAGAGGATACATGGAGGCGCTAGCTAGCAGGCGGCTGCTGCAAATTAGATTCACGTATCGGGGGCGAAGACTCCGGTGAGGTGCACAATGTGACCGTCCCGACCCATGGCGAATGATTCACCACCCGCACATTTCTATCCTCCCCATTGCTCTGGTTCCGTTCTCGCCGCATTTCCAGGTGCGTTAGGCCGCAGACAAGAGTCCCGCCATTTCTTCGGGCGGCGCAGATCTCGATGAAGCACTTATCGTGGCTCCGCCTGCAGAACCGATCGAATGGCGTTTGCGGTCGCATCGACATCGTCATCGCTGATGAGATAGTGGAGGACGGCTCGAACGACGCCTTCGCGGAGCGTACCCATGCGCACACCCCGCTGCGACAGCGCCGCCAGGAATTCCGGGGTCGACAGACCGTCCCGTTCAAGCCGGAAAAACACCATGTTCGTATCAATGACCGACGGCTCGAGGCGAATGCCGAAAATGTCGCGGATCTTCTCCGCAAGCAACTGCGCACGACGGTGGTCTTCACTCAGCCGGTCCACCATGGTTTGAAGCGCCACGATACCTGCACTAGCCATGAAGCCGGCTTGGCGAAGGCCGCCTCCCAAGAGCTTCCGATAGCGTCTCACCCGGTCGATGAAGGGCCTTGTCCCGCACACCATGGAGCCGAATGGAGCGGCAAGCCCCTTCGACAGGCTGAACATGATCGAGTCGAAGTCCTTCGCCATCTCCGCCGCCGAACTCTTCGAGGCGATTGCCGCGTTGAAGATGCGGGCGCCGTCTAGATGCAACTGCAGGCCGTGCTCGTCGGCAAGCTCGCGCACCTGCTTAATATAGGAGGCAGGCAGAACCCGACCGCCACGTTGACAGTGCGGATTCTCCAACACGATGACGCCTGGCGGCGCGCATTGGTAGTCGCTCTTGTCGCGGATCGCCGAGCGCAGATTATCCAGCGACAGCCGCCCGTCGATTTCCGTCGGCACGGGGTGCAGGACGAGCCCCCCCACCACCGAAACGCTGCCGGCCTCGAAGTCGTAGACATCGGAGCGATCGCCAACGATCACCTCGTAGCCGCGGGGACAATGCGCGAGCAACGCAGTAAGGTTCCCCTGGCATCCGCTTGATAGGAAAGCCGAGTCTTCCTTGCCCAACATTTCAGCCGCCAGCGCTTCCAGCCGATTAAGCGTCGGGTCTTCGTCATAACCGGCGTCGCCCACTTTCGCATCGAACATCGCCTGCCGCATCTCCTGGGTGGGGAGCGTTACGGTATCGCTGAGTAGATCTATCATTCTTCTCCCCACAAGTCGCGTTGACGATCAATTTTTGTACAAAGCACCTCGGCCCTCCCCCGATCCACCGGCAGGGGGATCAACAATGCGTGGAGGTCCGCGCCCGCCTCACCTTAAGCCCTTCTGCTGCCACCGCTCGCAATCTGATCTTGGGACTAGGTCCCGGTTGCAGAATTCTGAGTATGTCGCAGCCGTATGCCACCAGGTTGGTCTGGACGAGATTATCGCTTTAACAAAATATAGCGTATAGGAGATGGTTTCGCCCCAAAATGCATCGACCTTTGAAATGCAAACTGCACGTGGCGAGTTTGTTTGAAATGTCGTCAGCTTCTGAGACGCACTTCGGACCACCTTGGCTTGATCCGAGGCAGGCGTAAGGCGGACGCAGAGTCCAAGAACATCGCCTGATCAGTTACAACGCGCCTCTCTCGTGCTTTCAATCGCCCAGTGTCCCGCAACAATCGGTTCTTCCCCCGCGCGCCACCCGCCGATCGGAGAGGCTAGGTCGCCGCAGCCGCCCGACTGTCGCCATGGAACCAATCAGGATACCATCGCGATCAGTAACTAGGAACCGTGCGGCCGCATTCTTTGAATGCTTTCTGCTAAAATTCCCGTCGTCGCCGATGACAACTTTGATGTGCTCGGTGACGAGATCGATACCGTAAGCCAGATGAATTAGTGAAGGAAGCGGGCGTGCCATGAAGCCGCCGATGACTGCGATGACTACTGAGCCGCGCTTCGTCCACCGGAATTCAATGCCGGTCGGCCCCCAGCCAAGGCCGAGAGCTGAATAGTAAACCAAGCGCCCCTTGCATTGCCTTCAACTAGGATGAGCACTCTTATTGGCATTGGCGGTTAACCTCCGTTGCGTGCTGTGCGAACCTCAGAGGTGAGCGTACCATCGTCGGCGATTTGCGGCGTGAAGGTTCTGTAAATTAGTTTGCAGGATCTGTTGCAACGTTTTGGTTTTACCGCCGGCGTGGCACGCATCTCGACGGGCATCGTCACATTAATGGCACTCGGCGGAATGGCTGCTAGTGAGAGGTCGGTTTTAGGTGCCGATCGCCACAGAGTAGATGCCGCCCAAATCTCGAAGGCTGCGGTTTGTCGATCCGAGTGTCGAAACCCCATGGTGACACCTAAGCATTTTCCTCCGAAGAGGGGAGTCACCGCACGGCGAGCTGTTGTGCGATCCGGTCCCTCAACAGGGCCACAACCTTGGTGGTTACGGTCATGCCACGACGGATCACGATGAACCGCGGGACGGGGTCAAGCCGCGATATCAAAGGCAGCGTCAAGCCACCCGATTAGGCAGTTCCTGAAAGAGCGTCAACACACTATCTTTCAGGTCCTGAATAAGGGGGCACAAAAGTGCCCGACCACGCGACGCTAAACGAAGATCACATTTACCGCGCTCCAGCAGCCTGCTGACCGGACCGATACTGGAACGGTTCCCAACAATCTGTTGGGTCGCTCAAACTCGACCACCAATATGCCTATTCGACAGGAAAATGCCCATGACATTTGCAACAATGCCTGCGATCAGTCAGGCGGATGCACGAATTGAGCGCCGACTGCGCGAGCTGGCAACTTGCAATGCAGGGTCGATCTGGGAGGCTCAAGACGAACTCTCAAGCGCGATCGCAGAGGCGGGTATGCACTTTGAGGGCCGAGCGTATCCCGTATGTATACGGCCCCTTGCGATAGACTCCGGTCTAGCCCATCACCTCAGCGCTACCGCCGAGGCCGTCATCAAGCTCCTTGATTTCGCCTCTGAGCTGTATTGTTGCAATGAAGCCGTACAAGATTTATTTCCATCCTATAAACATTTGCGGCATTGGATAACTTGTCTCCCAAAACATCGCCCAATAGTAAGAATATGTCGTCTAGACGGACTTTTCGGCAGTGATGGACATTACAAGATAATTGAAACGAATACCGAATCTCCAGGCGGCGTTATTCAAAACGGCCTCGCTGCAAAAGTCTGGAGCCGTATACCCAATCCGTTGACAGATGGCCTATCACTCGACGTAAGCAAGCAGCCTTTCGCGAGAAATACGAACTGCTTTGTCCAGGAGCTGGTATCTGCCTATCGCGCTGCGACCGACAGCGAACTCAGAACCGCCGCCGTAGTCAACTTTCGCGGCCGCTATACAAACGAAGTAGAGTGGATTGTGAATGGCCTACGAAACGCAGGCGCCAAGGCAGAGTTGCTAGACGTTAGCTCAATGAAGCGAACACCTCGTGGACTAGTCGGCCCGGACGGTGAACTCATAGAACTTGTCTACAATAAAGTAGATCCAAGAGACTTCATTGAATATTCTGGACTAACGGATTACTTGGACGCATGCGCAGCTCAAGAAGTTGTTTCGATAAATCCGTGGATCTCTCAGTGGATATTATCTGACAAGGCTATCCTTGCTGTACTCAGCGATGATCGATTCAAATCAAACTTCGACGTCGAGCAGATCGAGCTTATTGCACGCCACGTTCCATGGACCCGCTTTGTCAGGGTGGGAGAAACAACTGACCCCGAACGGCGTCAAATCGAGCTTATCGGCTACATTCGGAAGAACAAAGCCAATCTTGTTCTGAAGCCCTCTAACGCAACGCGCGGCGAACATGTCTTGGTTGGCCATCTCACATCCTCAGACGTGTGGGAGGAACACATTGAGCGGGCTGCCCTTAGTCCATATGTCGTTCAAGAGTACATCAAGCCCCGGGAGGTTACGGCTATCCACCTGCCAACTCGGTCGATCGAGAAAATGGCATATGGAGTTGATTGCTATGTATTCGGTGGCCGCCTAGCAGGTTTTCAGTCACGCGCAAGCTTCGATCCCGTCATGAACGTTGGGCGAAGCGGCATTCTACTACCGGTCGCTATCGGCTAAATTCGCGAGAGCTCGCCAAAATTTTCTCCTTGTGTGAAGCGCTTTCGTGTCCCGTGGCGTTCTCCAGAGCGTTTCATATCTTGAGAGAATCGTAGGATTGAACGAAGCCGCTGACGTGGCAGATGGTGCGCAAGTTTGCGGGCGAGGCTTCTGTTTTGAAGGATCGCGGCATGTTGAAGCGGGTGAGATAAGCCCTCTGCGGCAGCGCATGATCGAGGACATGACGTCCGCAATCTGTCGCCGGCAACGCAACGATCCTACATCCACGCGGTAGTGAAGTTCTCCCGACACTTCGGCCGTCACTGGAACGGCTTGGCCTTGAGGACGTTCGCGCCTTCCAGGTGCATCTGGTGACGAACGGGACCCCGTGGCCGGCGCCGAACCAGACGGTGTGCGCGCCGCGGTTCTCCTATGGCGTGACGCTGGGCCATGCTGAGATTCCGGAGGGCCTGAGCTTCAAATAAGACTCTGTTCGCTTTTGACCAGCGGCAGGCCCACATTGCCCGTCGCCCTCAGCGCTGGAGGTCCTGGTAGTGTCGCCTGGACCCGAAACACGGCTAGTCTCGACGAGACATGGATCAAGATACAACATGGCCCCGCTTCGCGGCTGGGGGGCCAAGGGGACAGCGCCTGCGCGGCTTCGCTCCGCCCGACCCATTGGGAACCCTGACCTCCTGGGCGCCTGCGCGACCAACTCACCGTACGGCCTATCTCGCCTCATGCCCAGGCGATCCGAATCAGCCGGGGCTAGTCGAAACGGCCGCGACGCTGAAAGGATCGGCGAAGCGGGAAGCATAGTCGCAGGCCGAGGCGATCGAAGGCGCGATCACGGTGCCACGCCAGGAGCCGTCATGAACAGACGGACATGGCCCTCCGCTTCGCGACAGCGCGAACCTGCGCGTCGAGAGCCTTGATGCGCATACTATGGAGCGGCCGGCCTCCATCATTGCCGCGACGATTATCTTGATCTCAGGCGCAGTAGCTGGCTCACCGGAGACCGGCACAGCGCAGCTGTCCAAATCTGGCGCGATTAGTCATGCCAGAGACCGCGTGAAATGCGATCGGCCAAGAGCTGCGGGCGGCACGTCTCACGTTAAGGCGATGATACCCCCGTTGAACGGCGCGACCTGGCTCGATCGGGAAGCAGGCCCGTTTATCATCTGCAGGACCAAGAATGCCCTATTTGTTTCAACTGACGGAGTGAATTGCAACGAAGCCTTTGATGTCTTCGTCAAGACAAAGCTCTATATCGATTCGAACGTGCGAAAATTTAAGAGCATGATTGCCCTTGATCGTGTCAAGTTCGAGCCACGTATCAAGGTGTAGTGTTTCAAGGTATAGTTTTTTGTGAGTTGCGCTGAAACCGAGTCGCCCATCGCACGCGCAGCTTCGGATTGTTTTGCGTGGAGGCTGTGCATCTAGATTTAAGATTAGTCGCCGGCACACGATCCATCGACAGGGCAAGGCGCCAGTACCATTGGAGTATGTCCATATCCAATCCTTCAGGGCGCTTGGTGCCGATCAAGGAGTTCTCTAACCCTCTGTTTGCGGTGCATCTCAGCGTGCGCCCAGCGCTCCCGTATGTCTCCGCGTTTCAGCTGCAGGTCCTGAAATAGCGTTTTTGCTACAGAAACCTGGTCGTCGGTTTGTGATTTTTCATGGAATGAGGACCCTGTTTAAGGGGTGATTTTCGTCCAAACCTTTTGCGCGAAAAACCAGGGTCCCGATTCCACGGTCATTGACAGACCGGTCTGGCAAAGCGAGCCAAAACTTCTCGAATGGCTCGCCGGACTTTGACTGTTATGTGCCCGCCGTCATCGAGAACCGTTGGAGAGACGACGGCAGGGCACATAACCGCGCGGGACACAAATCCCGACAATCTGAAGTCTGGTGTCAGCCGCGCCAGTTTCTACGATCCCGAGACCAACCGGCGCCTGGGCGTCGTCAGCGAATGGTCAAGGCGACGGCGTCGCGCCGAGCAGGCATCCGATCAGCAACTCCACAAGGTGCCGTCAGCCAGAACGATCGCGCGGCTGATGACGACGGCCCGTGATCATCTGAGCAAATCCGACACCGTCATGATCGCCGCCATCGAGGCGGGCGTGCCCCTGCTGGTGGAAGCACGCAACCTGATCGCCGGTTTCCATTCCATGATCCGCAAGAAGCTTGCCGATGATCTCGAGCCATGTATCGACACCGGCAAAAGCCTCATCGCGTCTTTCGTCAAGGGCATCATTCGCGACCATGCCGCCGTCCGAGCCGCGATCACCGAACCATGGTCCAACGGTCAAACAGAGGGACAGATCACCCGAGCTCAAGCTTGTGAAACGGCAGATGTATGGACGCGGAAAGCTCGACCTCCTGTAAGCCAGGCTGATCGGTGCCGTATGATCCCCGAACTTCATCGAGAGTGATGCGTCAGACCCCGTTTTGCGCGCCGATCCAAGGGCCCCATTCCGAGCCGATTGACATTTCTGCATCGCCGGCATCCCACATGGCCGGCCTCCTGAATTGCTGCCGTGGGAATGGAGAAAGCCCGATGGGCAAGCGGCCGCCGCTTGAACCAGCTATCGCCCACGTATTCACGATCCGGCGCGTCGCCAAAATCATGGCCGCGATGGAGACCTGCTGTGAGACCCGCCGGACCAGCTCGAGCCCGAAGATGGTAGGCTGTGGGTCTACGATATCGATGGAAACCAAACCCTTGCCTTTCCCGACTTCGGCATCGAGACCCTTTTCGAGACCGCGCCGGGTTCGCTAAAGCTGCGGGCCAGGCCGTCGGCGTAGCCGGCTCCGATCGTTGCGAGACGCGTTTCTTGATGCGCCGCCATAACCGACCTTTGTGCCTGCTGGCATGATGAGCTCTGCACGACAGCGACATCGATGCTGACACCGGCTCCATCGGATTCGGTTCCTCGGCAGTCGGTGCGTCTTCACCCTCCTTCCAAGCCGTCCGTAAGCCCGACAGGAACCGGTCGAGAGACGGATCGACCGCCACAACCGATGGCGTGCCGGACCTGTCGGCGATGTCGACGAGGCGCTGCTGCGCCATCCGCGTCTTGCTCAGCAACCGGACAGGGTCCAGCCGCGCATATGTTTGCGCGGCGCGAACCGGTTCCGGCGTCCGCGGGTCCGCCGGCAATCGTTGGCAGGGCGTCGTCGGGCGAGAGGCGTGGCGTGAAGAAGGGGTCGCGCACCAGCCCGACCTGGTTCTCAACCTACCCCTTCTCCCAGCCCGATGCCGGCGTGCAGGCGACCGGCCGACGAGATAGTGGCTGCACATCTGCAGAGCGGCGATTGTATTGCCGGTCCTTGCCGACGAAGACCGTCTCCACCCGCCGCCTTCATGTTATGGGATGGACGCCTCTCTCTTCTGCGGCACAATTAGGTGCCAACTTGAAGGAGGAAAGCATGACAATGGATTTGCTCGCGATCGATCTTGGAAAGCAGTCGTTTCACCTGCACGGTATCGATGCCGATGGTGTGCTCGTTTCGCGTAAGGTTAGCCGGGCGAAGCTCGTGGAGGCCGTGAACGAGATAGCGCCAGAGAAGATTGCGATGGAGGCCTGCGCCAGCGCCCATCATTGGGGTCGCTAGTTCACGCGCGACGGTCGACGGGTTCGACTGATCAACCCGCTTTGTGAAGCCGTTCGTGCGCGGCTCGAAGAACGACGCGGTAGACGCGGAAGCGATTTACGAGCCAGCAACACGCCCGACCATGCGCTTCGTGCCGGTGAAGTCGATCGAGCAGTAGGACTTGCAGTCGCTGCATCGCATCCGGGAGCGTCTAATCGTCCAGCGCACTTCGCTCATCAATCACGCCCGCGGCCTTTTGGCCGAGTATGGCATCGTATTGCCATAGGGACCATGGCGCTTTGCCGCCCAAGCACCGACGGCAATCGAGCAGGCTTAAATGTCTGACCTCGGGCGCGAGTTGTTCGCGGAACTTCTCGACCAATTCCGTGACATCAATGTACGCGTCGCCAAACTCGATGCGAAGATCTTCGAGATTTGCCGAGAAAGGGAAGATTGCCGCCGCCTGGCCGAACTCCCCGGCGTCGGTCCGATCATCGCGACCGCGCTCGTTGCTAGCGTCGATGTTGCCAGTCACTGATTCGGGCCGCGAACTCGCTGCGTGGATCGGACTGGTGCCACGACAATACACGACCGGTGGTAAGCCTCGTCTCGGCGGCATTGGCCGGCGTGCCAACCATTATCTGCGCCGGCAGATGATCCATGGTGCCCGCGCTGTGATCACTTTGCGAAGCGTGATGACAGTCGCTCGCTCTGGCTGAAAGGAATCGTCGAGCGCCGCGGCTTCAACAAGGCGCTCGTGGCGCTTGCCAATAAGACGGCGCGCACCGCATGGGCGCTGCTGACGCGAAAGGAGAGTTACGCCGCCGCCTGAGCGCCGGCCCACAGATCGCTGCCTTCGCGACGATGAGCGAGGTAGACACTGATGGCACTAAGGCACGGACCGCAGCTTCAAAGCCTGATTTACGACAGGGCCTACGAGGCCGCT
This sequence comes from Mesorhizobium sp. M0051, assembly GCF_040323235.1. Lineage (NCBI taxonomy): Bacteria > Pseudomonadati > Pseudomonadota > Alphaproteobacteria > Hyphomicrobiales > Phyllobacteriaceae > Mesorhizobium > Mesorhizobium sp. M0051. Next base: position 659 of record NZ_JAMYUT010000048.1, on the reverse strand, counting down.
CATGTTATGAGGACCGAGGCAGCGGATTCCCATCAAGGCCAGGAGCGTGATCGCTCCAGCGACAGGCCGGATAGATTCACGCATCTCATTCCGTGCGCTACCCGCACTTTACCTTGCCCGGGAGGCGTCCGTAGATTGTCGTAGATTCCGCGCGTGCAGGCGCCGCGGAAGAAGGCAAACGCCCGCTCGTGGGCGTCGAAGACCATCTCCTGCGTCTCACGCGGATAGGCACGCACAAACATCATGCGACTGTGACAAAGCCGGACATGGGCGACCTTTACGGTCAGCGTCACGCCATTTCAGGAGGATGATCTCGGGACTCCAGTCAAACTGGTAGGCATCGCCCGGCGGGAAAAACGGAAAAACAGCGGCACATAGGCTTCTGCAGAAGCCGATCCTCGTGGGCTGCATCCACCGCTTCGCGTAACGCCGAACGGCATCGTAGCTGCCCCTTAAGCTTCTCGTAAATCCGGATCAGTGTCAGTCGCTCGCGGGCCGCCCTGCCGTGGCTGGCAGCAAGAACGCGGTCAAGGTCGACATTCCATGGTCCCATCTTCGGCATTGGCTGATCAACCGTAAGCGCGAATTTCCCCGCACCTTTTGCTGTTGAGTGCTCTGATGCATGCAGGTGTCCACCAAAATAGGTGGACACCTTGTGA
>NZ_JAMYUT010000047.1:0-34822 GCF_040323235.1 Mesorhizobium sp. M0051 | reverse complement strand
CAGGACGATGTCTTGGCCGCCACGTGCGAGGTTCAGATCGTCTTCACATACGCCAAACCAGCCGCTCGTTCGGCACGATTTCGAGAAAGCAGCAATGGCGGTCGTTGACCTCATTGCGGTCTCGCGACTGCATGCGCGTCCGGAACAGTCCGCCGGGGCACCGATGCGGCCGCTGGCAAAGTGCGCTGAGCGTCCTTAGTCTGCGATCAGATTCGAATCCGAAGGGCGGCCACTGTTTTGACGATCACCATCTACGGCATCACCACCTGCGACACCGTCAAGAAGGCGCGCGTCTGGCTGGAGGGCCATGACGTTGCCTACCGGTTTCACGATTTCAGGGCAGAGGGGCTGGACGCCAAGCGGCTCGACGGCTGGGTTGGCAAGGTCGGCTGGGAAAAGCTGCTCAACAAGGCAAGCACGACGTTCCGCGAACTGGCTGACAAGGACAAGCAGGGTCTGGATGAAAAGAAGGCCAAGGCGTTGATGCTGGCCAAGCCGACCATGATCAAGCGGCCGGTGCTGGAGGTCGGCGAGCGCGTTCTGGTGGGGTTCAAGGCTGATGATTATGAGCAAGCGGTGGGTGGGAAGTAGAGCCAACGGAACGGCGAAGCTGCCAATCTCCCCCCTTGCGGGGGAGATGGCCGGCAGGCCAGAGGGGGGTGCGAAGGATCGCCATCCTTGAAGAAATTATTCTGATGCAAAGCTGTCGAAGCATCTTGCCGGTGATTGGCTGACAGGTCGGCGGGACAGCACCCCCCTCTGCCCTGCCGGGCATCTCCCCCGCAAGGAGGGAGATTGGCCAATGGTCAAGCGGTGACCCTCAGCCTTCGCGCAGATACGCCGCCAGCGCCAACGCATTGTTGTGGGCCTCGTCATGCGCGCCATAGAGCAGCGTCACCTTGCCGTGGCGAAGCAGGCCGCGCAATTTGTCCACTGCCTCGCCGTTTCCATCCAGCTCAGCGCGATACCGCTTCCGAAACTCAGCCCAGCGCGACGCCTCATGGCCGAACCATTTGCGCAAATCATCGCTCGGCGCGATCTCCTTCAGCCACAGCGTCAGCGCCGCGTCTTGCTTGCTGACGCCACGTGGCCAGATTCGGTCGACCAGAACCCGCTGCCCATCGTCGGGCGCGGGTGGCTCGTAGATCCGCTTGACCGCCAGATCGAAGGCCAACGGACCCTCCGTAAATGGGTCAGGCCCACTCGCCCTTGCGCATGACGGGCACGCGGGCGCCGTCCTTGTGGACGCCATCGATATCGATCTTGTCCGAACCGATCATCCAGTCGATGTGGATGAAACTCTTGTTGCCGCCACGTGCGGCGATCTCGTCCTGGCTGAGCGAGGCGCCGTTGACGAAGCACTTCGAATAGCACTGGCCGAGCGCGATGTGGCAGGCGGCGTTCTCGTCGAACAGCGTGTTGAAGAACAACAGGCCGCTCGCCGAGATCGGCGAGGAATGGGGCACCAGCGCCACCTCGCCGAGACGGCGCGCGCCCTCATCGGTGTCGAGCACCTTCTTCAGCACGTCCTCGCCCTTCGAAGCCTTGGCCTCGACGATCCTGCCCTCTTCGAAGCGCACTGAGATATCGTCGATCAGCGTGCCCTGGTAGGACAGGGGCTTGGTCGACCTAACATGGCCCTCGACGCGCCTTGCATGCGGCGTGGTGAAGACCTCTTCGGTCGGGATGTTGGGATTGCAGGTGATGCCGTTCTTGGCGGTCGAAGCGCCGCCCATCCATTCATGGCCGTCCGCCAGCCCGACGGTCAGGTCGGTACCCGGCCCGGTGAAGTGCAGCGCATGGAAATTATGGCCGTTGAGCCATTCGGTCCGGCTGCGCAGCGCTGCGTTATGCGCCTTCCAGTTGCCGATCGGATCCTCCACATCGACCCGCGAAGCGGCGAAGATGGCATCGGCGAGCTTCACCACCGCAACATCGTCGGCATCGCCGGGGAACACCTGCCTGGCCCAGGCGAGGTCCGGATAGGCGACGATGTTCCAGTTGATGTCGAAGCCGGTGATCTTTTCCAGTGCCGGCTGATAGGCCATCGAATTGGCCTTGTTGGCGCGCGCCACTTTCGCCGGGTCCTGTGCCGACAAAAGCGACGGATCCTCGCCGCGCACGGCAAGCCTGGCCGCATTGTCGGCAAAGGCTTTCGCCATGCCTTCGTAGAGCCAGCCGGCGGCGCGGTCGAAGCTCGCATCGGCGCCAAAGCGATAGCGCGCCAGCGTCATCTCGTCGTCGTTGAAGATCGGCGTCACCAGTCCGGCGCCGGCCTTGTACGCATGCTCGACGATCCGCCTGGTCAGCGGCAGTGCCGCGATCGACGATGTCACCACCAGATCCTGTCCCGGCTGCAATTGCAGCCCGACCTTGATGGCGACCTCCGCCAGCCTGTCGAGCTTCACTGGGTCGATCGATGCGGAAACGCCGCGCGAATGTGTGGTCATGATCCTGCCTGCCGTAGTTTGATATCCGACTTTACATAGACCGGTGCCGCGGTGCTTTCCACCGCGATCGCGCCGGCAGCGCCCGTGGTCGCAGACCCGAACTGCGCCATGGTCGCCTCGATCTCTTCCTTGATCCAGGCCTTGAAGTCCCGGACCTTGCGGCTTTCGGTCTTGGCGGAGGAGGTCACCAGCCAATAGCCGAGGCCGCTCTGGGCACGGATTCCGAAAGGCGCCACCAGTCGGCCATCAGCGAGCGCATCGGCGGTGAGCAACTGCCAGCCAAGCATCACGCCATGGCCGGCAATCGCCGATTCCAGGCACAGCATCGGGTCGGTAAAGCGCGCGCCTTTCAGGAAGGTGACCGGCGGGACACCGGCCGTCTCGAACCAGCTGTCCCAACTGATCATCGCCCGCTCGTCGGTGATTGCGCAGGTCTGGGCAAGGTCCTCGATCGACCTCAGTTTTTTGGCGATCGCCGGCGCGCAGACCGGGAAGACTTCCTGCGCCAGGAGCAGTTCCTTGCGTCCGCCCGGCCACTTGCCGTCGCCAAGCCGGATGGCGATGTCGATGTCGGAATGATCGAGATCGGCCAGCCGCACCGAAGCGTCGATGCGCAACAGCACGTTGGGATGCCGGGCGAAGTGACGCGACAGTCGCGGCAGCAGCCATTTTGACGCAAAGGCCGGCGCCACCGAAACCACCAGGGTGCATTGCGTGGCCTCGTCGGCCAGCGCCACGGCCTGGGCAAGCTCGCGAAATCCAGCACCAAGGCGGGGCGCGAAGAGGGCGCCGAATTCGGTCAGCACGAGACCGCTCGCCGTTCGCTCGAACAGCGTCTGGCCGAGTTGCTTCTCGGTACGGCTTATCTGTTGGCTGACGGCGCTGACGGACACGTTGAGTTCACTGGCGGCAGCCGCCAGAGATCCGAGACGGGCAACGGTTTCGACGGCGCGCAGGCCGTTGAGATGGACGCGGTTGAGCATGGTCATTTGAGATTTTCTAAACCGGCCCGGCCGAAATCTCAATTGAAAGACCCGTCGAAACGGCAGATTTTATGCAAGGGAAGACAGACCCGCGGAGCCAAAAAATGCTAAGGATCTTGTCGTCGTCGCTGAAGGTTTTTTTCGCTGCAGGTTCGGCATATGGGTCCCGTCGCGAGAGCGAGACGCAGAGATGGCTGACCGATCCGCTTTCGCATCCCGTGCTGAACACCATGTCGGAGCGCGAACTCGGCGACGTGCCGTTCAGGCTGACGGCGCGGCGAACCGTGCATGAAACCGCTTCATTGCGAACCGGTTTCGGTGGGCGCTGCTGAGCGGGAGCCAGGCGGTCCGGCTTGAGGAAAGTCGAGGCGAGGATCGCACTGGCCTAACGGATGGCGGATTGTTTCAGCGATCGCTGCAATTATTGTGCGCTGCAATGACATCAGCCACCTCGACAGCGCTCCGTTTTACCTTCGCCGGCATGATTGCCATGGCGGTTGCCATGGGCATCGGCCGCTTCGTCTACACGCCGATCCTGCCCGGCATGATGCAGGAACTGCATCTGTCGCCGGCCGATGCCGGATGGATCGCCTCCGCCAACTACCTCGGCTATCTCATTGGCGCATTGGCGGCGGCGGGCGGCTGGGCGCATGGGCGCGAACGCCTGCTGATGCTGGTGGGGCTCGGCGCCAGTGTGGTCCTGGCCGCGCCGATGGGGCTGACCGATATGATGGCCGCCTTTCTCGTTGTCCGCTTTCTGGCCGGCCTGGCCAGCGCCTTCGTCATGGTGTTCATGGCCAGCATCGTTTTCAGCCATATCGCGGCTGCCGGCCGCGGCGACCTGCAGGCGTGGCACTTCGGCGGCGTTGGCCTCGGCATCGCAATCTCCGCAGCGATGATGGCGGTGCTGGTCACCGAACATGCCGGCTGGGCGGCGGGCTGGTTGTGGTCGGCGGCAATTTCGGCTTGCGGTTTCGTACTCGTGGCGCTGATGGTCGACGAGGGTCCGCTCACCAATGGCGAAGTCGCCCGCGAGCCGGCATTGCGGATGGACCGATCGTTGATCAAGGTCATCATTGCCTACGGCCTGTTCGGCTTCGGCTACGTTGTGACGGCGACTTTCCTGGTCGCCATCGTCCGGCAAGGCGGCGGCAGCCGCGTCTTCGAGGCCATGGTCTGGATGGTCGCCGGTCTTGCCGGCTTTCCCTCGACCTGGCTCTGGCAGAAGATCGCCGCTCGGACCGGCCTCTATCCCGCCTATGCGCTGGCATGCTTCATTGAAGTTGTCGGCGTCACCGCCAGCGTCGCCATCGGCGGACGTACCGGGCCGTTGCTCGGCGGCGTGCTGCTCGGCGGCACCTTCATAGCCATCACCGCATTTGGCCTCCAGGCAGCCAGACAGCTTGCACCGCGGGCGCCGCGGCGGATCTTTGCCCTGATGACGGCTGTGTTCGGCGTAGGCCAGATCATCGGCCCCATCGCCGCCGGGCTGCTGGCGCAAATGTCCGGCGATTTCTTCCTCGCCTCGATCGCCGCCGCCATCATGCTGGTCGTCTCCGGCGGCCTCACATGGTCGGCTGCGCCAAAATCGCCATGATTGTGGGGTTGCTCGGTGTGGGCATCGGGCACGGGCATTTTCTTTCCAGCTAATGTGTGACTTTATGCCCGCCATAGTCAGCTGATTTGCGCCTAGATCGAGGAATTCGTCACAGTGTTCGTATCATTTTTCCCGCAGCCGAAGCTCTTCTTCACTTCGGCCGCCGTCTGGAGCCTTGCGGCGATCCTGTTCTGGTTTTTCGGTGGTGAACAATTGGGCGCGGTTTTCGGACTGCCGCCGGCTGCCGCTGACGCGCCACCCATTATCGGCATCGCCATTCTCATGTCGCCGCCGTTTCTATGGTTTTATCTCTATTTCGCGTTTTGCGTGGCCGTCTTCTATGCGTTTTGGAGCTGGTATTCGCCACATCCCTGGCAGCGCTGGTCGATCCTGATGACCGCAGTCATCCTGTTCTTCATCTATTTCAATGTGCAGGTCAGTGTCGCCGTCAATGCCTGGTACGGGCCTTTCTTCGACTATGTGCAGGGATTGATGTCGGGGACAGGAAAGTCGACGAACAGTGAATTTTATATCGGATTGGCAGATTTTTCGTGGCTCGCGTTGGTCGGCATGAATGTGCAGGTGGTCAATGCTTTCATCGTCAGCCACTGGATCTTCCGCTGGCGCACGGCGATGAATAACTATTTTGTCGAGAACTGGGGTAGGCTTCGACATATCGAGGGAGCTTCGCAGCGTATCCAGGAAGACACGATGCGGTTCTCGCAGATCATGGAGGATCTCGGCTCCAGCTTCGTCCAGTCGATCATGACCCTGATCGCATTCCTGCCGGTCATGATCCAGTTGCAGGCTCACATCAGCGAGTTGCCGATTGTCGGCGCGATCCCGCAGCCATTAGTGGTCGCAGCCCTTGCCTGGTGTCTGTTCGGAACGATCTCGGTCATGATTGCCGGCCTGAAGCTTCCGGGACTGCAGTTCCGCAACCAGCGCGTCGAGGCCGCCTATCGCAAGGAACTCGTCTACGGCGAGGATCACGCAGACAGGGCTCAGCCAGCCACCACTGCCGAGCTGTTCGCGAACGTTCGTCACAATTATTTCAGGCTCTATTTCCACTACATTTATTTCAACGTCGTCCGTTACACATACCTGCAGGCCGACAACATTTTCTCGCTGCTGATCCTGGGTCCGTCGCTGGTTGCGCACAAGATAACGTTCGGCGCGCTGAACCAGATTTCGAATGCATTCGGTAAAGTGACGGGGTCGCTGCAGTTTCTGCTCACCTCCTGGTCGACCATCGTCGAGCTTCAATCGGTCCACAAACGCCTGCGCGCCTTCGAGGCGACCCTGCTCGGCGAGCCGCTGCCGGACATCGACCAGCGCTATCTGGCAAAACAGGGCGTTGAAGATCCGGCCTAAAGGCCGAGGTTGGAAATCGAACCGGGTTGGCGGCTCAGCCGCCGACCGAAGCCTGCTTCGGGGCAGCGTCTTGCCGCGAGACATAGTCGCGAAAACTGATGCATTCGACATCGGCTTTGACGCAGACCTCGCCGGCAAAGCGCTCCAGCGCATTCCAATAGGCGCCGTCATTCATCAGCGCGAAATGGAAGCCGAGCTCCAGCGGAATGCGCTTGCCCGCATACTGCTTGTCGAAGGCGGCGCGGAAGGCATCATAGGTGCGGTTCGCGAACTCGTTCGACTTGCCTGGCTGCTCGAACCCGCCGGAATGCCTGACATAGAGATTGTAATCCATGGCGATCACCAGCCTTGACTTCGGTCCTTCCGGAATCTGCGGCAACGAAAACTGCATGATGCCGTTGCCGGCCACCGGCCTGGTGGGCCCCTGCGAGACGCCGCTCGCGTCGAACTGATAGCCGGCCGCCGCCAGCGCCTCGTAGAGAGCCTTGTTCGCCGACAGATACGGCGCGCGGAAGCCGACCACCGCATGCCGCGCGAAGTTGCGCCAGCCCTGGGGTTCGGGCGCAACGCCGTTGATCGCATAGGCGTTCTCAAGAATGCGTTCGAACGAACTGAACTCTTTCAGCCAGTCGGCCTTGCTCCAGTCCTTGCCGTCGAAATGGCCGCAGCCATGCCCGGCGATGTCGTGACCCTCGGAGGCGGCAAGGCCGATCTGTTCGAGCCGCTCGGTAACTTCCTGTTTCGAGGCGGCAAAGCCGATATTGGATTTGCCGGCGCTTTTGCCGGGTGCGTTGTACTGCATGCGTGTTTCTGGCGACAGCAGGAAGACGCAGGAGAGAAAATAGGTGAAGTGCGCGCCGGTGCGCTCTGCCAGTGCCCGGCTACGCTTCCACTGCGAAATGTCGCGGGCGCTGTCGAACGAGATGATGACGGCCTGCTTGGGCTTTGCCGGCATTGGCGGCGCGGGCGGATCGGCCAGAGCCTGCCCGGCAGTGGCGAGCGCAGCGAGGGAAAAAGCAGCAACACGGAACGGAAGGTACATCGGCAATCTGATCTGCGCTTTTCTGAGCTGCACTTTGGGGGGAGACGTCTGGAAGCCGGCTATCCCCGAAATGTGGCGCTGGTGCGATTGGCCTTTTCGGCTGCTTGCCCGGGGCAAACATCCGTTTGCCCTAGGGAATGGGCGATTTTCCGGTTGAACCCCTTCCATGCCGACAAAATTTCGCTAAAACGCGGGCTGACAAAGGCCCGACCGGGCAGGAATGGTTTTGATCGATGTCTGACGACAGTTTTATCCGTGAAGTCAACGACGAGATGCGTCGCGACCAGGCGCACGCGCTGTGGGACCGCTTCGGTCCCGCCTTGCTTGTCCTCGCGATCCTCGTGGTGCTCGGCACCGCCGCCTTCGTCGGCTATCGCTATTGGGACGAGACGCGCGCCAACCGCTCCGGCGATGCCTTCTCGCAGGCGCTGAAGCTTGCCAATGATGGCAAGAACGATGAAGCGCTGACCGCGCTCGATCAGTTGGAGAAGGATGGCTACGGCGCCTATCCGTTGCTCGCCCGCATGCGCGGCGCAACCGTCAAGGCCGACAAGGGCGATGTCGCCGCCGCCGTCAAGGATTTCGACGATGTCGCCGCCGACACCGCCATTCCCCAGGGCATTCGCGACATGGCACGTCTCAGGGCAGCGCTCCTGCTTGTCGACCACGGTTCCTTCGCCGACGTCTCCAGCCGTGTCGAGGCGCTTACATCGGACACCAACACCTTGCGCCATACGGCGCGCGAGGCCCTCGGCCTTTCTGCCTGGAAGGAAGGCAAGACCCAGGATGCGCTAAAGCTGTTCGACCAGATCGCCGCCGATGACGGCGCCCCGCGCAACACCCGCGAGCGCGCAACGTTGATGTCCGAGCTGATCCGTGGGTCGGGCAGTGCGTCGTGACCTTCAAAGCCGCCATCATCGGCAGACCTAACGTCGGCAAATCGACCCTTTTCAATCGGCTGGTGGGAAGGAAGCTGGCGCTTGTCGACGACACGCCGGGTGTCACCCGCGACCGCCGTGTCCATGCCGCCAAGCTATACGACCTGCATTTCGACGTCATCGACACCGCCGGCTTCGAGGATGCGGCTGCCTCGACCTTGCCGGGCCGCATGCGCGCGCAGACCGAGATCGCCATCCGCGAGGCGGACCTGATCTTCTTCACCATCGACGCCAAGTCCGGCCTGCTGCCCGACGACCGGACGTTCGCCGAGATCGTTCGCAAGTCCGGCAAGCCCGTGGTGCTGGTCGCCAACAAGGCTGAGGCGAAAGGTGCCCAGGGCGGCATGCTGGAGGCCTGGGAACTCGGCCTTGGCGAGCCGATCCCGGTCTCGGCCGAGCATGGCCAGGGCATGCCCGATTTGCGCGATGCCGTGATCGAAGCGCTCGGCGAAGCGCGTGCTTTCGGCGAAGATGAAGATGGCGAAGACGAAGAAGTCGCTGCCGGCGAGGTTCTGATCGGCGAGGATATCGCCGATCCGGATGCCGAGCACAGCTATGACGATACCAAGCCGATGCGCATCGCCGTCGTCGGTCGTCCCAATGCCGGCAAGTCGACGCTGATCAACGCGCTGATCGGCGAAGAACGGCTGCTGACCGGACCGGAAGCCGGCATCACCCGCGATTCCATCTCCGTCGACTGGGATTGGCATGGCCGCCGCCTGAAACTGTTCGATACGGCCGGCATGCGCCGCAAGGCCAGGATCCACGAAAAGCTGGAAGTGATGTCGGTGCAGGATGGCCTGCGCGCCATCCGCTTCGCCGAGATTGTCATCATCGTGCTCGACGCCACCATCCCCTTCGAGAAGCAGGATCTGCAGATCGCCGACCTGATCATCCGCGAAGGCCGCGCGCCGGTGATCGCCTTCAACAAATGGGACCTGATCGACCATCCCCAGGAGCTTCTGGCCGAATTGCGCGAGAAGACGGAACGGCTGCTGCCGCAGGCGCGCGGCCTCCAGGCCGTGCCCGTATCGGCCGAGACCGGCCGCGGCCTCGACAAGCTGATGGATGCCGTCATCAGGACCCATAAGGTGTGGAACAGCCGCGTTTCCACCGGCAAGCTCAACCGCTGGCTGGAAGGCATCCTGGCGCACCACCCGCCGCCCGCCGTGGCCGGGCGCCGGCTGAAGGTCAAATACGTCACCCAGGCCAAGACCCGGCCGCCGGGTTTCATCGTTCAGTGCTCGCGTCCCGATGCGATGCCGCAATCCTATGTCCGCTATCTCTCCAACAGCCTGCGCGAAGCCTTCGACATGCCCGGCGTGCCGATCCGCATTGCGCTGCGCACCTCGGACAACCCATTCGCCGGCAGGTCCAAGAAACGCAGTTAAGCGTCGGCGCCCGTCTGGCGATCACGCCACGTCGCGCAAGCCGCTGTCGCTGGCCTGCGCATTTTTAGGCAATGCCTGCCGCGCTCCATCCAGCAATATGTCGGCGAGGCGGGCCGTCACTGGCTCGGCTTCAGCGTCCTTGCGATACAGGAATAGCGCCAGCTTAGGCAGCGCCGGCAATCCGGCGATCTCCGGCGTCATCGCGCTGACGCTGGCTGGCAGGCCGATATCGGTGCGGATCGTCAGCCCCAGCCCCGCCGCAACGGCCGCCCAGATGCCGCCAAGGCTCGGGCTGGAAAACGACATTCGCCAGGACAGGCCGGCGCGGTCGAGCGTTTCGGTTGCAACCGTGCGCAAAAGGCATGGCGCTTCGAGCGCCACCAGCGGCAGTGGCTCAGCGTGGCGCAGGCTGGTCTCGATGCGCTTTGCCGGGCCGATCCAGCGCATCTGCACATCGGCGACATGTTCGGTGTAGGGCAGCGTCTCTCCGCTGTGCCAGGCAAGCGCGATGTCGAGATTGCCTGATAGGATCCGTTCGGCAAGCTCGTGGCTGCGCGCGATCCTGGCTTCGATCTTGACCTTGGGATGGGCGCGGGCGAAGCGACCGAGCACGTCAGGCAGCACCGCCTCGCCGAAATCCTCCTGCAGGCCAAGCCTTACCCAGCCTTCCAGTTCGACATCGTGGATGGCGGATGCCGCTTCGTCATTGAGCTCGATCAGCCGGCGCGCATAGCCGAGCATGGTCTCGCCGGCCTCGGTCAAGGCGAGGCCGCGCCCCGACTTGCGGAAGATCGGCGTCGCCGCCTGTTCTTCCAGTTTCTTCAATTGCGCACTGACCGCCGACGTCGACCGGCCAAGCCGATCGGCCGCCTTGGCGAAGCTGCCCAGCTCCATGCCGGTGACGAAACTGCGGAGGACGTCGAGGTCGAATGTCACGCGTCGCATAGATAATCCCGATTTTCAGGATAGTTTGTTTAAAACTTCCTGATTTTAAGGATGAAACTACGGCGCTAGAGACAGACCGTCAAGGCCCAGGCCGCTGGCCAAGCACGGGAAACAAATCATGTCCGCTATCGTCAATTGCACCGATCGACAGTCGCCGGGACTTTTGAAAGACACGGCTGCCGGCTCCGCCGGGAAGGCATTCAAGCCCGGCCATCGCTGGAAAGTTCTCGGCATGGGCGTTGCCGCCAATGCCAGCTTCTCTGCCACCTTCGCCGGCATACCGGCAACGGCGGTCGTGCTGCGCCAGGGGTATCATTTGGCCAACGCCGAACTCGGTCTGGCACTCGGCCTTCTCGGGCTGGGGGTTGCACTCAGCGAACTGCCATGGGGCCTGCTCACCGATCGCTGGGGCGATCGCCGCGTGCTTCTGACCGGGCTTGGCGCCACGGCTGCGTGGCTCTTCGTCATGGCGATGCTGGTTGTGCCGACAAAGGCCGGGATTCCCGATGTCACGCTGCTCTGCGCGAGCCTGCTTATCACAGGACTGCTCGGCGGCAGCGTCAACGGTTCGAGCGGCCGTGCCATCATGGGCTGGTTCCGGGAAAACGAGCGCGGCTTTGCCATGAGCATCAGGCAGACGGCGGTGCCGCTCGGCGGCGGTCTTGGCGCGCTCATTTTGCCCTCGCTTGCCCTGGCTTTCGGCTTTGCCGCGGTTTTCGGCGTCCTGGCGGGTGCATCCGCCCTCTCTGCCCTGTTCGCTTGGCGCTGGCTGCACGAGCCGCCGACGACGGACGAGGGCCATCGCGCTGCGGCGGCTGTGCCCGGACCGGCGCCGCTGCGCAATCGCGACGTTTGGCGTATCGCGACCGCCATCGGCCTGCTCTGCTTTCCGCAGGTGGCGGTGCTCACCTTCGCCTCCGTGTTCCTGCACGACTTCGTCGGTCTGGGAACGGCAGCGATCAGTGCGAGCCTCGCCGCCGTGCAGATCGGTGCCATGGTCATGCGCATCTGGAGCGGCCGCTTCACCGACCGCCACGGCAACCGCCGCCAGTTCCTTCGCCTGTGCAGTGCGCTGAGCGCACTTGCCTTCGCCGTGCTTTGGCTGCTGGTCTTGGTCAGTTCCGCCATGTCAGGCGGACAATTCTTGCTGATGGCGGCCCTTCCCGCTGTGCTTATTGTCGCAGGAGTCTCGGTCTCCGCCTGGCACGGCGTCGCCTATACCGAGCTTGCCACGCTTGCCGGTGCCGGCCATGTCGGAACCGCGCTCAGCCTTGCCAACAGCTTCGTTTTCGTCGGCTTCTTCCTGGTGCCGGTGGCCATTCCGGGCCTCTTGCACCTCTGGTCATGGTCCGGCGTCTGGCTGTCTGCCGCCATTTGCGCGCTGATCGCCTGGCCGATCTTCCTGCGGCCGGCCTGAAGGCTCGCCGCAAAACCGCCCGAGTTCGGAACCACGACCTCGGGCAGACCGGGAAAACCCGATCGAACCCGTTAACGTCCCATCAAGGTTAATGCATCATTTTGCTCTCCAGTGGGGTCTGTAGCGTTCCTGGAGAGAGTTCCGTGCATCGACGTGTGTTGACGCGGCTTGTTGCCGCCGCCGGTGAGAGACGTGGCTTTTTGGCTCCGTTCGTCGTCGGCCTCGGCATCTGGATCGGCTTTCCGACCGTCGCCGCCTACCAGGACATGACGAGCCTCGTTTCCGGCCTCGAAGCATCGAGCACCCGCTGGAATTCCTATGTCGAGAAATCCGTCGCCGGCTCGACCCACGCGGCCGAAATGCCCTTTGTCGATTCCGATGTCACCGACTCCATCTCCGGATCGGGTGTCCACCTGGCCGGCGTCGGCAACGTCTCTTTTCGCGGCAAGGGCGGCAAGGTAAGCGCCACGCCCGACGAGGATCGCGTCACGCGCGCCGACAAAAAGGGCCGCATCGTTATGGTGTCGCCCGTCGCACCGCCGAAGAACTTCAATGCCGGCTCGATCTTCGAGCGCACCTCCTCCTTGCTGCGGCCCAGCATGGACAGCGGCCTGAAGATGGCCTTCGCCAAGCCGCAGATCAAAGGCAAGGAAATCCAGATCGCCGCGGCATTCCATGCGCGCGAGGACAAAAAGCCCGATCCCGGCGTGCCGGCGATGCTTGCCGCACTGGTCAACAACGACCATCCGGACGTGCTGGCGACCGCCTATGCGCAGTCCGAGCCCGATTATGCCAAGGCATCGCCGTTCGAAGCGCTGCTTCAGGACGAGCAGCCCAATGAGGGCCGCTTCATTCCGCCGATGGTCAAGGGCGATCATTCGTGGATCCAGAACCCGCTGCCCGCCAGTGTCTTCTCCAAACCGGAACAGGCATGCCTGGCGAATGGCATCTATTTCGAGGCGAGGAGCGAATCCGTACGTGGTCAGGCCGCCGTCGCCCAGGTCATACTCAACCGCGTCCGCAACCCGACCTATCCGAATTCGATCTGCGGCGTCGTCTACCAGAACGACAGCTGGTTCAACCGTTGCCAGTTCTCCTTTGCCTGCGACGGCAGGAAGAAGCGCATCGACAGTCCTGCGGCCTACAAGACCGCCCAGGATATCGCCATGGCCGTCACCGCCGGCAAGATATTCATCCCTGAGGTCGGATCGTCGACCCACTATTACGCCCAATATGTCCATCCCGGCTGGGCGCGCACGATGGAGAAGATGACCAAGATCGGCCTGCATATCTTCTATCGGACCTATGGCGGCGGCTGGAGCTGAGCGCGCAACAGATCGCTGATCTTTGGCACGGCGCGCTGTCGATCGAAGAGCCATTGCTCGGGGGATTCGCGCAACGCATCCCCGTCATCGTGGCGGGCACGATGTCGCACCTTTCTAATCCATTGATTTTGCTGCCTAAAATACATGGCAATGAACTTCCGCCCGTGGCTTGACGGGCGCAAACCCTCTAACTATGTTGCCGGCGACTTTAGAAGCGGACGGATGGTGACGGTCTGACCGGGCAGGGGGGTTGCGATGGCCGACAAGAATGGGCCAGGCGGAACCGGAGAAACCGGCCGCGGCAAGCAGCATGAACCCGACATCCGCGACGACGATCTTGAGCGCCGCCGGCGTGACCTTGAAGCATCGCTCGCGACAAGGCGGCCGGACCGGCTCGAGGGGAAAGACGACGCGAAAGCGGGCAGTGTGGCCGGTTATGGCCAGGCGCTCAAACTCTCTAGCGAGTTTATCGCCGGGGTGGTGGTGGGTGCCGGCATCGGCTGGATCATCGACCGTCTGGCGGGAACATCGCCATGGGGTCTGATCGTGTTTCTGCTGCTTGGTTTTGGCGCCGGCGTGCTCAATGTGATGCGTTCCGCGGGCGTTGTGGCAGAATTCGGACAGGGCGACAGATCGCGCCGTGACCAGGACGACAAGAAATGACCGCGCTTCATGGCGGTAATGGTAACGAGGCCGTACGCGGCATTGACGGGGTTTGAACGTGGCAGCTGACAAGGTCGATCCGATCCACCAGTTCCATATCAACAAGCTGATTCCGATCGACATCGGCGGCTACGATCTGTCATTCACCAATTCGGCATTGTTCATGGTCGCGACAGTTGTCGTCGCGGCAGCGTTTCTGTTTCTCACGACGTCGAGCCGCAGCCTGGTTCCGGGCCGCCTTCAGTCGGTCTCCGAGATGGCATACGAGTTCGTTGGCAACATGTTGCGCGATGCCGCCGGCACGCAGGGCATGAAGTTCTTCCCTCTTGTGTTTTCGCTGTTCATGTTCGTGCTGGTCGCCAACCTGCTTGGCCTGTTCCCGTATTTCTTCACCGTCACCAGCCACATCATCGTCACTTTCGGTCTGGCCATCCTGGTGATTGCGACCGTGGTCGTCTACGGCTTCATGAAGCATGGTTTTGGCTTCCTCAAGCTGTTCGTGCCGCATGGCGTGCCGGTGTTCCTGCTGCCGCTGGTGGTGCTGATCGAGGTGATCTCCTTCGTGTCGCGCCCGGTCAGCCTCTCGGTTCGTCTGTTCGCCAACATGCTCGCCGGCCACATCACGCTGAAGGTGTTCTCCGGGTTCGTCGTCAGCCTGAGCGCGCTCGGCGCGGTTGGCGTCGCCGGTTCGATCCTGCCGCTGGCAATGGCGGTGGCGCTGACGGCACTGGAACTGCTGGTCGCCTTCCTGCAGGCCTACGTCTTTGCCGTGTTGACCTGCATGTATCTCAACGACGCCCTGCACCCCGGGCACTGAGAAAAATTTCCGGCCCAAGAGTTTCCAGCATTGGCGCCGGATGAAATCGCAACGGAATTTTTAGATCCAAAGGAGTTGAACAAATGGACGCAGAAGCAGCAAAGTACATCGGCGCCGGCATCGCTTGCCTGGGCATGGGTGGCGCGGGCATTGGCCTCGGCAACATCTTCGGCAGCTACCTGGCGGGCGCGCTGCGCAACCCGTCGGCTGCTGATGGCCAGTTCGGCCGTCTGATCTTCGGCTTCGCGGTGACCGAAGCTCTGGGCATCTTCTCGCTTCTGATCGCGCTTCTGGCCCTGTTCGGCTGAGCCCCTCTTTGGCTAAGCCATGAGAAGATTGGACGGGTCGGCCGCGCAAGCGGCGGGCCCGAATTTCGGGGATAGTCCATGTTCGTGACATCTGCCTTCGCGCAAGAGTCCGCGCCTGCCGATACCAGCCACGCTGCGACGGAAGGCGAGACGCAATCCGGCACCAGCGTGCCTGCAGAAGCGCACGGCACGTTTCCGCCATTCGATCCTGCGACGTTCCCGTCGCAGCTTCTGTGGCTGGCGATTACTTTCGGGCTGTTTTATCTCTTCCTGAAGCGGGTGGTGATGCCGCGCGTCGGGGGCATCATCGATGTCCGCAACGACCGCATCAGCCAGGATCTCGACCAGGCAGCCAAGTTGAAGGGCGAGGCCGACGCCGCTGTTGCTGCCTACGAGCAGGAATTGGCGGAAGCCAAGACCAAGGCCAACGCGATCGGCCAGCAGGCCAACGATGCGGCCAAGGCCGAGGCCGAGACCGCACGCAAGAAGGTCGAGGCCGCGCTCGATGCGAAGCTTGGCGAGGCCGAGGCCCGCATTTCTTCCATCAAGGCCAATGCGATGAAGGAAGTCGGCAGCATCGCCGAGGATACCGCTTCGGCGATCGTCGAGGCCCTGGTCGGCGGCAAGGCCAGCAAGGCCGAGATCGCGGCCGCGGTCAAATCCGTGGCCCGGTGAGGAGCGCATCATGGACTACACCTCTCTCGCAACGCTCTGGGCCACGGTAGCTCTGGTTATCTTCCTCGGCGTTGCAATCTACATCAAGGTACCTGGCCTGATCGCCAAGGCGCTCGACGCGCGCGCCGACAGGATCAGCAACGAGCTGGACGAAGCGCGCCGGCTGCGCGAGGAGGCCCAGCAATTGCTTGGCCAATACCAGCGCAAGCGCAAGGAAGCCGAGCAGGAGGCCGCCGCCATCGTCGCCGCCGCCAAGCGCGAAGCCGACATGCTTGCCGCGGACGCGCACAAGAAGACCGAGGACTATGTCGTCAGGCGCACCGCGCTTGCCGAACAGAAGATCGGCCAGGCCGAGCGTGACGCCATCAGTGAAGTCCGCGCCAGCGCCGTCGATATCGCCGTCGAGGCCGCACGCACGCTGCTCGCCGGCAAGATCGACGCCAAGGCGGGTGCCGAGCTGTTCAAGGCCTCGCTCGTGGACGTGAAGTCGAAACTGAACTAGACGATCCGTCTAGCCAATCATTGAAGCCGCCCGGGAAACCTGGCGGCTTTTTTGCTGTGGAAAACCAGATTGGCGGGGCGGCCGAGCGCGTAATCTCCCTCCTTGAGGGGGAGATGGCCGGCAGGCCAGAGGGGGTCGCCGCGCATGAAGCGCTGGCCTGATCTTTGCTGAAAAATGGCGTCGTGCCCAGTCGAGCCGACCCCCTCTGTCGCCTTCGGCGACATCTCCCCCTCGAGGGGGGAGATCGGCTGACATCGCCGTGGCTCACTCCAATCCGACCAGGCTCTCGTCTTCCACCACTTCCACCCCGCCCAATCTGAACGGCGCGAATGACACGCGGTGCAGCCGCGGCACGGGACCATGAGCCTCGATCGCGGTGCGATGGCGGACCGTGGCGTAGCCCATGTGGGACTCGAAGCCATAGCGGTCGTGATGGTTGCCGCAGCCGCACATCATGCGGTCGCGCATCACCTTGGCGACGATCGAGGCGGCGGCGATCGATTGCGAACGCTGGTCGCCCTTGATCAGCGCGCGCCCCGCGCAGGGCAGGCCCGGGGGCACGTCGCGCCCGTCGGCGAGGGCGAGCTTCGGTTGAACCGACAGCCCGACCAGGGCACGGCGCATCGCCTCCAGGCTTGCCTTTAGGATGTTGCTGCCGTCGATGCCCTCGGCGCTGATCGAGGCCATTGAGACCGCCTGCGCGGAGCCGAGAATGAGCAGGAACAGGGCCTCGCGCTGCAAATGGGTGAGGCGCTTGGAATCGTCCAGCCCGTCAGGAATGTTGGCGGGATCGAGCACCACCGCCGCGGCCACCACCGGTCCGGCCAAGGGACCGCGGCCGGCCTCATCCATGCCCGCAACCGGCCACAGACCGTCAGCCATCGCCTTCGTCTCGAAGGAGAAGTCGGGCTTCTCGATGATCTCAAAGAGAGGCGGAGAATCAGAACGCGCGCGAGCCATGTTGCGGCGAGGTTCGCATCGGCTCCGATTCTCCGCAAGTCCCTCCGGGTCGGGTGGGGCGCCGGACCGGGAGGGCACCGTCTGCAGGCCGGGGCGGGCCGGACGGGATTCCTGTGCTGCGGCAGATCAAGCCGCCGCAGTGAATTGCATTCTCAAAGCAGCGTCAGCTGCAATTGGTCTTTGGCAGCAGCAACGAACTGGTCGGTCCGCAACGTGCGCCGTTCGGCATTGAGGCCGAGCCGCTTGGCTGCGATCTCGAAGCGCCGGCCGATCTGCCAGGCATAGGGACCGGCGCCCTTCATGCGCTTGCCCCATTCCGAATCGTAGTCCTTGCCGTCACGCATCGATCGGATCAGCGACATCACGTGGCGGTAGCGATCGGGGTAGTGGCGCAGCAGCCAATCCTTGAAGATCGGGCTGACCTCCAGCGGCAGGCGCAGCACGACATAACCCGCCTCGCGCGCACCGGCGGCGCGTGCCGAATCGAGGATGCGTTCCATCTCCGGATCGGTCAATCCGGGAATGATCGGCGCCACCATGACCGACGCTGGAATGCCGGCATCCGAAAGCTGCCGGATCGCCTCCAGCCGCCTGGTGGGCGTCGACGCGCGCGGCTCCATGGTGCGCGCCAGCATGCGATCGAGCGTCGTCACCGACAGCGCCACCTTGGCCAGCCCCCGCTCAGCCATGCGCGACAGGATATCGATGTCGCGCGTCACCAAAGCGGATTTGGTGACGATGCCGACCGGATGACCGCGCGCCTCCAGCACTTCGAGGATCTCGCGCATGATCCGGTATTGCTTCTCGATTGGCTGGTAGGGGTCGGTGTTGGTGCCGATAGCGATGGTTCGTGGCTGGTAACCGTCCTTCGACAGCTCCTTGTCGAGCAAGCGCGCCGCATCTGGCTTGGCGAACAACTTGGATTCGAAATCCAGACCCGGCGACAGACCCATGAACGAGTGCGTCGGCCGGGCAAAACAATAGACACAGCCGTGCTCGCAACCGCGATAAGGGTTGATCGAACGATCGAAGGAGATATCGGGCGATTCGTTGCGGGTGATGATGGTGCGCGGCTTCTCGACCTGCACTTCGGTCTTGAAGGGCGGCAGTTCTTCCAGCGAATTCCAGCCATCGTCGAAAACATGCCGGCTGACCGGCTCGAACCGACCGGACGGATTGATGCCTGCCGACCTGCCGCGGTTGCGGTCCGGCCGGACACGCACGCCACTCTGCTCGATCATCGCATTGGCCATCTCGGCCCGTCCAGCTCCGAAAGCTGCAATGTCGGCGCGCACGATCTGTTCCATCTTCGCCCGCTCCCAAGGACTGTCCGTGTTGTGTCGAATCGCTCTGTTCATGAAATTATTCCTATTCTGTTGATGAGAACAAAGCAAGAACTTTTTATGGCTCGCTGGATAACTGGCGCTATGCCGCGCTTTCCGCTATCGGCTAACGATGCTTAGTGTTCTCATCGAAACCTGCAATGACGAGGAAGGGCTTACCCGCACGCTCGCCTCGCTGATTGGCGGCGCGGTTGAGGGCGTGGTGCGTGACGTCATCGTCTGTGACACGGGCTCTACCGACCAGACGCATCGTGTGGCCGAGCATGCCGGCTGTCACTACGTGACGGGCGGCATCGCCACGGGGATCCGGCAAGCCAAGGGGGACTGGTTGCTGCTCCTGGAGCCGGGCGCACGATTGATGGAGGGCTGGATCGACGCGGTCGTCGACCATACGGCCAGGCAAACCATGGCGGCACGGTTTTCGCGGGCGCGCGGCAGCCGCAAGCCGTTCCTGGCTCGCGTCTTTTCCGCAAACCGTGCCTTGGCCGACGGATTGCTGATCAGCAAGCGTCAGGCCTCGGCCAGGAGTGCCGTCAGCGCCGAGGCCATCGCCCGCGGCCTCGCGACAAAGCGGCTCGACGCCGAGATTTGGATGGCGCCGGCGAAGCGGGAACGCCGCTCTCCGCGCTGAGTTTTTTGCACCTGCTCTGGTCATTGTGCATTGCACAAAATCTGACACGCGGTTAGCTTCCGGACAAAGCGGGTGAGTTGGGTTTGGGTCATGCCGAGTGGTGAACACCGATGCAGCATTGGTGGTGCCCTTATATCGAGGACCCGATGAACCTTCCAACGCCCGACAAATCCGGCACGGCCAGCCTAGAGGCCATTGCGCGCAACGGCAGTCTGCTGCGGCGTATCGCCGTGCGCATTCCAACCTATCTGACGGACCTGCGGGAAAACCCTGCCTGGCTGCCGATGTTTGTGCTGGCGCGCACTATGCCCGGGCGCCGCATGCATTGGCTGGGCGCAAAACGCGCCCGTCCGGTCGCGGATACGGGGGATACGATGTTCGCCGGTGTCGAACGTGAGGCAGTAGTCGAAGCGCTGCGGACCGACGGGCTGTTTTCGGGCCTCGTCCTGCCGTCTGATATCCATGAGGAGATCGCCGATTTCGCCCAGCGCACGCCTTGCTTCGGCAATTTCGACCGCCGTCTCGAATTCATGCCGGATGAACATGCGGAAGCTGAGAAGCGCTTTGGCCGCTCGCTGCTCAGCGGGCACTTTTTCGAGCGAATCCTTGATTGCGAGGCGGCGCTCGCCATCCAGCGCGACCCGCTGCTTCTAGACATTGCCGCGCACTATCTCGGCGGTCAGGCAAAACTGATCACGACGCGGGTCTGGTGGAGTTTTCCGACGGGTGCCGCTTCGGACGCCGACAAGAACCTCGCCTCGCTCGGCAAGTATCATTTCGACCTCGACGATTGGCGCATGCTGAAATTCTTTTTCTACCTCAAGCCGGTCGATGCCGAGACCGGTCCACACGTCTATGTGCGAGGCAGCCACAAGCGACGCAGCCTCAAGCATCAACTCACCCTCCTCGTCGGCCATTCCGCGCGAGAGGTCCTGGATGTCTATGGCGAGCAGAGCCCGGTGACATTGACTGGAGAAGCAGGACTAGGTTTCGTCGAGGACCCCTTCGGCTTCCACATGGGCACCGTGCCGTCGCGCAGGCCGAGGTTGATGATGGAAGTCGGCTTCGGCGTATCGCCGCCGTCGCGCCGCCGCTTTCATGGCGAGCCGGTCATCCGCTGAGAGCTGACGACCCGAAGTTCATCTCGACAGGCATCCGGTGAGCACGGCGCCGGGCTTTGCGCAGCGCCCGTGGAGCCGCCGCTTGGCCTCGGCTTTTAGGGAGCCGATTTGCCGCGCCGCAGATGCTCGTCCAGACGCGGCATGATCTCTACGAAGTTGCACGGCATGTGCCGGTAGTCGAGCTGCGCCTTCAGGATGCCGTCCCAGGCGTCCCTGCAGGCGCCGGGTGAGCCCGGCAGCACGAAGACGAAAGTGGCGTTGACGACGCCGCCGGTCGCCCGGCTCTGGACCGTCGAGGTGCCGATCTTGTCGTAGGAGATGCGGTGGAACACTTCCGAAAAGCCGTCCATGCGCTTTTCGAAGATTGGCTCCAGCGCTTCCGGCGTCACGTCGCGCCCGGTGAAGCCGGTGCCGCCGGTGGTGATGACGACATCGATATCCTTGTCCCGCGACCACGCCAGAACCGTGTCGCGGATTTTCTCGCGGTCGTCGGTGACGATATCGCGGGCAGCCAGTATGTGGCCGGCCTCGGCGATGCGGTCGGCCAGCGTCTGGCCGGATTTGTCGTCGGCAAGGCTGCGCGTGTCGGAAACGGTCAGCACCGCGATGCGTATGGGGATGAAGGAACGGCTCTCGTCAATTCTGGCCATCAGCTCCCTCCGAGGCGATGCTACGCGTCGCGGCGACGAACCAGTCGGGCTGGCGACCACGGATCTCGGCGGCGGCGCGCTTGGCGACATTGCCGGTTTCGAACAAGCCGAAGCACGTGGCGCCCGACCCGGACATGCGTGAAAAACCCGATCCAGCCTTGTTAAGCCAGGAAAGCGCCCTGCCGATAGCGGGTTGCATCGCTACGGCTGCCGGCTCGAGATCGTTGCGGGTGATCTCCAGCCAGTTGCGCAGGCTGTGGAAGTCGATGCTGCGCGGCAGCGGCGGTAGCGCTTCATTGTCGCGACGGGCAAGCGCTGCGAAGATGTCGGCCGTCAAGACCGACCTGCCCGGATTGACCAGCACCAGCCCCAGCGTCGAAAAATCCGGCACCATCGAAAGCTCGTCACCAATGCCGCGCGCTACCAACGGCTTAGCCGCCAGGCACATTGGCACGTCGGCGCCAAGCGAGAGGCCGATCCGCGCCAGCTCGACGCCGTCGATGTCCAGGGCCCATATCTCAACCAGCCCGCGCAGCACGGCTGCCGCGTCGCTCGAACCGCCGCCGACGCCGGAGGCAACCGGCAGGTTCTTTTCGAGCTTTATCGAGACAGGCGGGGTTTTGTCTTGCCCGACCGCCTGTCGCAGGGCATCGCGCGCCCTAAGCACCAGATTGCTGGCGTCGACAGGGACGGCCAGCGCGTAGCGGCCTGACACGACAAAATCATCATTTTCAGCCGCCGCGATTTCGACCCTATCGCCAAAACGGGTGAACACCGCCAGGCTCTCGATCAGATGATAGCCGTCAGGGCGCCTGCCGGTGACATGCAGCGCAAGATTGATCTTGGCGTGCGCATGCCAGGTGCGTGAACCGGTGTCGATGTCCACCGCGTCAGTCACATGTGAAATGATGCTCAGTCCTTGGCCAGCCGGTATTCGCCGGTCTTCGGATCCTTGACCAGCGTCCCCATCGCGCCATTGGCCGCCTGCTTTTCGGTGCGCCGCACCTTGGCGGTCACGCGCTCGGCCTCGCGGACGAAAGTGCGGTAGCCGAAATAGGCGGCGACGCCAACGACGGTGAAGAAAATGATCTGCGGCATGCCAAAACTCCTCCCACGCTGGGCCGGCGAAGGCGGCCGGTAGGTCGGTTGATACATGTCGCCCAAAGGTGGATCGGGTTTTGGGAAAACGACATGCATAAGATTTCAAGCTTCTTATGCTAGACGGTTTCGCCGGGTTTTCAAAGCCCGAAGCGCGCCCATAATGCGCGCTCTTCCGCCGCATCGATCACCCCGCTGGCGGCCGCGGCGGCGATGTCGGGCACCGAAAAGCCCATTCTCGAGCCGAATAGGCCGAAGCGGCCGAGGAGACCGCGCGGTGCCGTGATCAGCCGGAGCTGCGTCTTCTCCCCGAAGCGGGTCTTCAGCACCGTCCGCATGTCGCCGAGCGCATCGACCAGGCCGAGCTCAAGGCCCTTGATGCCCGTCCAGAACAGGCCGGTGAACAGGTCCGGATCGTCCTTCAGCTTGGTGCCGCGCCGCTCCTTGACGAGGTCGATGAACGTGCCGTGCACCTCGAGTTGCAACGCCTTCAGCCGTTCGACGTCTTCCTTCTTCTCCGGCTTGAACGGATCGAGCACTGCCTTGTTCTGGCCGGCAGTGTGGACACGGCGCTCGATGCCGATCTTCTTCATCAATTCCGGGAAGCCGAACGAGGCCGACACCACGCCGATCGAACCGACGATGGAGGACGGATCGGCGAAGATCTCGTCGCCGGCGACCGCGATCATGTAGCCGCCCGATGCCGCAACGTCCTCGACGAAGACCAGCACCTTTTTGTCCTTTTCGGTTGCCAGATCACGGATGCGCTTGAAGATCAGCCGCGACTGCACCGGCGAGCCGCCGGGCGAATTTATCGAGATGGCGACCGCCGGCGCGTCGTAGGAAAACGCTTTCTCGATGAGGCCGGCGGTGGAGGCCAGGGACAGGGTCGGCCGCAACTGGCCGCCACCGGCCATGATGGTACCGTGCAGCCGGATGACCGGAATGGTGACGACGGTGGAGCGCCAGGATTTCGGCAGCAGGCGGTTGATAAGTCGTTTCACGAGGGCACGGTCTCCGGTCGATGGGTTGCTGGCATGTAGGGATTCCCCGGCCAACAGCAATGTGGGCCCCAAGATAGCTCAATCTCCGAACAAAGAGGCAAGCCCGTTGGTGATCATTTCACTGCGCTCATCAGGACCGTTGCCCGACTGCGCGTGCAGCATCAGCGGCGGCCGGATGGCAAGTCTTCCCCGTGCGCCGAGCGCCGCCCGCACAATGATGCGGATCGCCGCCGCGTCTGGGCGCGGGTGGACGGCAAGCATCTCGGCATCGCCGAAGCGGCCGGCGATTGCATCGAGAATCGAGCCGAGCTGTTCGGGTCGGGCGATGACGGCAAGCCGGCCACGCGGCCTGACCACCGCCGCGGCGCTCCGGATCCAGCTCTCGAACGCTCCATCCTCCATGACATGCGCTTCCTTTCGCAGGCGATCGGACGTGGCGCGGTCCCGCGCGGCATTGAAAGGCGGGTTCATGATGACGAAGTCGAAGTCGTTGTCGGCGAGGCCGGCGGACGCCCGCGCCCGGCCCGATACGGTGACATCAGCGACGACCACGGAGGCGCGATCGCTGAGATGGGCATTGCCGGGATGGGCAAGGGTGGCCGCAGCGAAGGCCGCCATTTCCGGCGCGCGTTCGACAAGCACGGCCTCGGCTGCCAGGCAGCGCGACAGCACCGCCAGGCCCGCAGCCCCGGCTCCGGCGCCGAAATCGGCCAGACGCCCGCCAAAGGAAGATGGCACGGACGCGGCCAGCATCATCGCATCCATACCGGCGCGATGGCCGCCTTGCTTGGGCTGCACGAGCCAGAACCGGCCGCGATGGAAAGCATCGACCGTATGGGCCGGTGTGTCTGGGATAAGGGTGGCCGGCGCGGCGGGCATTACTTTCCACGGATCTCGTTGGCGATGCCGGCATCCGTCAGGATGCGCCGTGCCGCGTCGGCCTTGTCGGCGTCGACCATGACGCGCCGCGGCAGGATGCCGAGCGAGCCGTCGAGCACGCTCATGTTCTGGTCGGCGACGAAGCAGCCGATGCCGGCATCGCGCATCAGCGATTCGACAAAGGAGATGATGACGGCGTCGTTGGTGCGAATGAGCTCTATCATCGGGCGAAACTCTCAGTTTGCAGCGCTGATGTAAACGGCTAGGTGGATTGCCCCGGCAAAGCAGAACTTCCTTCGCCGCCAGTTGACAGCCTGTCATCGCCGCCGCGCCAATTCGCCTCTTGCCGTGGATGTGCCTGCCGCCCTAGAGTCCAAGCAGGGATTAAGGGTGCCGTCGCACGCGTTATACCAAGACGGGAGTGATTGTCGTGGGTGTCGTTCTCAACATCGAAAACGGGAAGCGGGAGCCCGCCTCCATCAAGGAGATGATCGATCTGACTGCGGCCGATATGGGGCGCGTCAACGAATTGATCCTGTCCAAGGCCGGCTCCGACGTCGAGATGATCCCCGAAATTGCCAACCATCTGATCTCGTCCGGCGGCAAACGATTGCGGCCGATGCTGACGCTCGCCGCCGCGCAGATGTTCGGCTATGCCGGCGAGGGCCACGTCAAGCTCGCCACGGCGGTTGAATTCATGCACACGGCGACGCTTCTCCATGACGATGTCGTCGACGAGAGCGGCATGCGCCGCGGCAAGAAGACCGCCCGCATGATCTGGGGCAACCAGGCGAGCGTGCTGGTTGGTGACTTCCTCCTCGGCCAGGCCTTCCGCATGATGGTCGATGTCGGGTCGCTGGAGGCGCTCGACATCCTGTCGAGCGCGGCTTCGATCATCGCCGAGGGCGAGGTGATGCAGCTTGCCGCCGCCAAGAACCTGGAGACCACTGAGGACGAACATTTCGCCGTGATCAAGGCCAAGACCGCGGCACTGTTTTCTGCGGCTGCGGAAGTCGGTCCGGTCATTGCCTTGGCGACGCGTAACGACCGTGCGGCGCTGCGCTCCTACGGCATGAACCTCGGCCTTGCCTTCCAACTGATCGACGACGCGCTGGACTATGGCGGCACCAGCAAGGATCTGGGCAAGAATGTCGGCGACGATTTCCGCGAGGGCAAGGTGACCCTGCCAGTCATCCTCGCCTACCGGCGCGGCACCAAGGCTGAGCGCACCTTCTGGAAGCGTTCCATCGAGGACAATGCCACCGATGACGCCGGCCTGGAAAAAGCGATCGGCCTGATGACACGGCACGGCGCCATCGCCGACACGATCGGGCGCGCCCGCCATTTCGGCGAGATCGCCCGCGATGCGCTGGCGCCGCTGGAAGCGACGCCGCAGAAATCGGCGCTGATCGACGTCATCGATTTCTGCATAAGCCGGGTGAACTGAAGGCTGGACTTTAGCGACGCTTCCTCTGGCTTACGCTGGAAGTTTGCGAATTCGGTCCCGCCGTCTCGACAAGCTGCCTCGCCGCAAATTATCTATAAAAGATGGCAAAGGGCACAGACGACACCATCGCGGTCCGCATCAGCAAGGTACTGGCGGACCGCATCATCTCCGGCGCGATCGAGCCGGGGGCCAGGCTTCGGCAGGATCATATCGCCGAGGAATTCCAGACAAGCCATGTTCCCGTACGCGAAGCGTTTCGCCGTCTCGAGGCGCAAGGGCTGGCCGTCGGTGAGCCGCGCCGCGGCGTACGTGTCGCGGCTTTCGACCTGAGCGAGGTCAAGGAGGTCGCCGAAATGCGCGCCGCGCTCGAAGTGCTGGCGCTGCGCCACGCCGCGCCGCATCTGACATCGGCCATTCTCGACCTTGCCGAGGAAGCGACCAGGGCCGGCGACAAATCCCGCGATGTCAGGTCCTGGGAAGAAGCCAACCGCGCCTTCCACCGGTTGATCCTGTCGCCGTGCGGCATGCCGCGTCTGCTCGCCACCATCGACGACCTGCACGCGGCAAGTGCCCGCTTCCTGTTCGCGGCCTGGCGCTCGGAGTGGGAGACACGCACCGACCAGGATCATCGCGCGATACTCACCGCCTTGCGGCAGGGTAACACCGAATCGGCAGCCGCGACACTGGGGCGGCATGTCCAGTGGATCGGCCGCAAGCCGGTCAGGACGGCCTCTGGCACGACACGCGAGGCCTTTGCCATCGTGGGCTAGGATGACGCCTTGCACAGGCAGGGCTTGCTATCTTGGGGGATTTGTGGATTCGATAATAGATCGAAAACAGAAATTATCTATAATTTGCAATCGATCAAAGGAATCCCATGACAGACGTTGCATTCTCGTCCGGCAAGCCCTCGTTCAGTCCGCTCCGGCTTCAGGGCCGCCCTCTTGCCTGGCAGGTTGGAGCCGTCGTGCTCGGCACGCTGTTCCTGGCGCTGTCGTCCTACATCGAAGTACCGATGTTGCCGGTTCCGGTGACCATGCAGACCTTCGCCGTGACGTTGATCGGCGCGCTCTATGGCTGGCGGCTTGGCGCCGTTACCATCGCCGCTTGGCTGGTCGAAGGCGCGGTCGGCTTTCCGGTGCTGGCCGGAGGCGCCGCCGGCGTCCAGCATTTCGTCGGACCAACGGGTGGCTATCTCTTCGCTTTCCCAATCGTCGGCGCCTTGGTCGGCTGGCTGGCCGAACGCGGCTGGAACGGCAACCGGGTGATGCTTGCCTTCGCCGCCATGCTGCTCGGCAACCTTGCCTGCCTGGTTCTCGGCACCATGTGGCTCGCCATCATGATCGGCGCCGAACAGGCCATCACCTTCGGCTTCCTGCCATTCATCGTCGGCGGTCTGCTGAAGTCGGCGCTCGGTGCCGCGACACTCATGGCTCTCCCCGGCAGAGCGAAGCCGGCCAATCCGTGACGATCAGGCTGCGCGCCCATCACCTCCTTTGCCTGCTCACCTATGTGGGCAAGGGATACAGTCCCGCCTTCACCGCCAACTATGACGGGATCGCGGAGCGCCTGAGCCGGGGCGAGGACATCCTCCTCGTTTCCGGCGCGGACGATGTCTGCGGCCCGTTGCTCGACGAGCCGGAGCCGCATTGTCTCAACGAGAGCGTCTTCGAGCGCGATCGGCTAGCGGCACAGGATTTGGAGGAATTGCTGGCGCGCCCAATCCGCGTCGGCGCCAGCCTCGATCTCGATCCGTCGATGCTGGCCCGGATGCGGCAGGCGTTTTCCGCTGGCCGCGTGCGCAAGGCCTGCGGCGGCTGCGAATGGAGCGGGCTGTGCAGCACGATTGCGGCTGGCGGATATGGTGACACGCTGGTGCGGCGGTCTGCCTCGCCAGGCGAACACTGACATTGGCGTCGAGCCCCGCGGTCGAATCTGTGATATGCTCCGATCCGCGCGACACCATGGCCGAAATTCAAGATCGGAAAACTGTGGCCCGTCGCCATGATTTGTTAATCGGGTGCCCGGATTGTAAATTCGAGGCGGATTGAAGCGCGACCCCAAAAAGGCCATGCTTTATCATGAAGATGAAGTCTATGCCGATCCCGCTGATGCGGAGATGGGCCTGGCTGAAAGGAATACGATGCGGCAAGGACGTGCGCGCTGGCTGACAAGGCTGGCAATTGTGACCGGCATGGCGATCTCGGCTCTTCCGGCCTATGCCAAGCAAACCACCGAACCGGTCAAGATCACGTCGTTCTCGGGCGCTTATCTGGCGGCCCGGATCGCCGAAGGCGACAACGACCTCGACAGCGCCATCGGCTATTACAAGCAGGCATTGGCCTTCGACCCGAGCGACACCGGCCTGCAGCAAAGCTTGATGCTGTCGCTGATCGCGCAAGGCCGCTTCGACGAGTCCCTGGTCTATGCTGACAAGCTCAAGGAAGTTCCCGATGTCGAGCGCTTCTCGCGCCTGGCGCTGGCCGTCGATTCCTTCCACAAGAAGGATTTCACCAAGGTACAATACTGGCTCAAGCTGTCGGTGGAATCCGATCTCGACCGGCTGCTCTCCGGGGTCATGTCCGGCTGGGCGCAGCAAGGCGCCGGTGAGGCCGCCGATGCGATGGCCTCCATCGACAAGTTGCAGGGGCCGGATTGGTTCGGTCTGTTCAAGTCGTTCCATCGCGCATTGATTGCCGATGCTTCCGGCATGCCCGAAAAGGCTGATGCGATCTACGCCGCGACCATGCAGGATACGGCCGCCGGTGGTGCGGCTCCCGAAACCTGGATGCGCAATGCGCAGGCCTATGCCTCGTTTCTGGCTCGCAAGGGTGACAAGACCAAGGCAATGTCGGTGCTCGATCAGGCCGAGGCGTTTTCGCCCGGCAAGCTGGAAATCGTCGCCATGCGCGACAAGATCGCCAGGGGCGACAAGATCGCGCCTTTCGCTGCCGGTCCGTCGGACGGCGCCTCCGAGATTCTGCTTGATCTCGCCACCGCGCTCAACCGTGGCGGCGGAGAGCCGTTCGTCCGTCTCTATCTGCAGTATGCTCTGGCGTTGAAGCCCGACAGCGATGCAGCACTGGTGCAACTCGCTGCAGTGTCCGAGCAGTTGAAGGACGGCGAGGGCGCCATCGCGCTCTATCGGCGGATCCCCGCTACTTCGCCGCTGAAGGAGCTTTCGGAGCTGCAGCTCGGCCTCAACCTTGCCGATCTCGACCGTCATGAGGAGGCGATCACCCATCTGAAGGCCTTCGTCGACGCCCACCCCGACGACATGCGCGCCTATCTGGCGCTCGGGGGTGTCTATTCCTCGAAGGAGGATTTCCGCTCGGCCGCCAATCTCTACGACAAGGCTGTCGAGGCGCTGAAGACGCCGACCGCGGCCAACTGGAACATCTTCTACCAGCGTGGCATCGCCTATGAGCGGCTGAAGGAATGGCCCAAGGCCGAGCCGAACTTCCGCAAGGCGTTGGAATTGGTCCCCGACCAGCCGCAGGTGCTGAACTATCTCGGCTATTCCTGGGTCGACATGAACATGAACCTCAAGGAAGGCCTGGCGATGATCCAGAAGGCCGTCGACCTCAGGCCAAGCGACGGTTACATCGTCGATTCGCTCGGGTGGGCCTATTTCCGCCTTGGCCGATTCGACGATGCCGTGCGCGAAATGGAACGCGCCGTGTCGCTGAAGCCGGAAGATCCGGTTCTCAACGACCACCTTGGCGATGCTTACTGGCGCGTCGGCCGCAAACTGGAAGCCACCTTCCAGTGGAACCAGGCCCGCGACCTGAAGCCCGATCCCGATGTGCTGGCCAACTTGCAACAGAAGCTGATGAAGGGCCTGCCGCCGATCGAATCCAACACGGCGCAGGAAACCCCGAAGGTCAAGCCAGAGCCGGTGCCCGCCCCGAAGGGGTGAAATCGGTTTTTTTGAATGCAACGGGGCTCTTCGGAGCCCCGTTTCGTTTGTGGATGGCTGTCACGCCCCGATAGGCGCCGATAGGTTCGGAATTGCCTCAGAATAGCTTTCGGTAGACGACGAAGCCGGAACGTTCGCCGATCTTGTCATAGAGCTTCATCGCGGTCTGGTTGGTCTCGTGCGTCAACCAGTAGACCCGGCCTGAGCCGGCGGCTTGGGTTCGCTCGTAGACGCCCTCGATCAGCGCACGGCCAATGCCTTTGCCACGGGAGGCCTGTGTGGTGAAGAGGTCCTGCAGGTAGCAATTCGGCGCGATCGCCGTGGTGCTGCGATGGAAGAGATAGTGCACGAGGCCGAGAAGCTGTCCCTCGCTCTCGGCGACCAGCGCATGAACCGGCTCATAGGCATCGAAGAAACGGGACCACGTCATCGCCGTGATCTCGCCCGGCAGGGCTGTTTCAGCCGAGCGGCCATAAAATGCGTTATAGCCGTCCCACAGCGGCAGCCACTGGTCGAAGTCCTGACGCGTGACGGGACGGATGACGATCGGGCTGGGCATGGTTGACCTGTTGTCATTGAGGTGGACGCATCGAACAGACCTCAGGTGCCCAAGGCTGGCAATGGACCAGCCGCTAGCAAAGCTTTCAACTGTACGCTCGCACCGGCGGGCGCCTTGCTTGACGCTTCGCCGCCGGGTCTCTAGGACGTGCCGGCAAGCTAGCCTGTGCTGCCGAGGCCCCCGTGACGATTGAAATCCCTGCCCATATGCATCCCAGTCGCTCGTTCCAGGGGCTGATCCTGACCTTGCACAATTACTGGGCGGCCTATGGCTGCGTCATCTTGCAGCCTTACGACATGGAAGTCGGCGCCGGCACCTTTCACCCGGCAACGACGCTGCGCGCGCTCGGACCGAAGCGCTGGAACGCCGCCTACGTCCAGCCCTCGCGCCGGCCCAAGGACGGGCGTTACGGCGAGAACCCAAACCGGCTGCAGCATTATTACCAGTATCAGGTGATCTTGAAGCCGAACCCGCCCAACCTACAGGAGCTCTATCTCGGCTCGCTGGCGGCGATCGGCGTCGACCCGCTGCTGCACGACATCCGCTTTGTCGAGGACGATTGGGAAAGCCCGACGCTGGGCGCCTGGGGCCTCGGCTGGGAATGCTGGTGCGATGGCATGGAGGTGTCGCAGTTCACCTACTTCCAGCAGGTCTGCGGCATCGAATGCGCGCCAGTGGCCGGCGAACTCACCTACGGGCTGGAGCGGCTGGCCATGTATGTTCAGGGCGTCGACAATGTCTACGACCTCAACTTCAACGGCCGCGAAGGCGCCGACAAGGTCACCTATGGCGATGTCTTCCTGCAGGCCGAGCAGGAATATTCGCGCCACAATTTCGAATACGCCAACACGGCGATGCTGTTGCGCCACTTCGAGGATGCCGAGGCCGAGTGCAAGGCGCTGCTCGATTCCGGTGCGCCGGCATCGAACGACAATGCGCTGATGCATCGCATGGTTTTCCCGGCCTACGACCAGTGCATCAAGGCCAGCCATGTCTTCAATCTGCTCGATGCACGCGGCGTGATTTCCGTCACCGAACGGCAGAGCTATATCCTGCGGGTGCGCAATCTGGCGAAGGCCTGCGGGGAGGCATTTTTGAAAACGCAGGCAGGCGGCTTGGCGGCCTGAGCTTCAGGCCAGATTCATCATCGCGAGCGAAGCGTGCATCGGCATCGCGTTCTGAGTGCCGGTACCGTCGATCGTGCGCAATGCCTGCCGCACGCCCGGCATCGAGAAGGCGCCGTGGACCTGTCCGGTGAAGCAGGCGCCGAGCGCGAGGATCTGCAGAAGTCTGGATGCCGTTTTCATGGTCGTTGAGCCAATGGTTTCCTGCCTGAGCGTGTGTCGCTTCAGCGCTGCGTTCGGTTCATGGAAATCTTTGATCCGAGGACGAGCGGGATTGTCTCGTCCCGACAGGGGCGCCAAAATTTGTGGAAAGGGTGACAGCGGCCAGCCGAGTTGCTATGCCCCGCCCGGACCTCTCTCCCGCATGAGCTGACCCTGATGCCTGACCTGCTTCTAGAACTTCGCTCCGAGGAAATCCCCGCCCGCATGCAGCGCAAGGCGGCGGGTGACCTCAAGAAGATGCTGACCGACGGTCTGGTCGAGGCGGGGCTGACCTATGAGGCGGCACGCGAGTACTGGACGCCGCGGCGCCTTACGCTCGATATCAGGGGGCTGACTGCACGCTCGAAAGATATAAGCGAGGAGATCAAGGGGCCTTCGACTTCAGCGCCCGAACAGGCGGTGCAAGGCTTTCTGCGCAAGGCAGGTCTGGCATCCGTCGCCGAGGCGCATGTCCATTCCGACCCAAAGAAGGGCGACTTCTACATCGCCCATATTTCGAAGCCGGGCAGGGCGGCGGAAGACATTATCGCCGAGCTGGTGCCTGATATCATCCGCAGTTTTCCATGGCCGAAATCGATGCGTTGGGGCCCAGCCTCGGCCAAGCCCGGCTCGCTGCGTTGGGTGCGGCCGTTGCAATCGATCCTGTGCACCTTCGGCCCGGAGACCGAGGAGCCGGTGGTGGTCGATTTCGAGATCGACGGCATCCGCTCCGGCAACATCACCTATGGCCACCGCTTCCATGCGCCCGATGCCATCACGGTGCGCCGCTTCGACGACTATGTTTCCAAGCTGGAAGCGGCGAAGGTCGTGCTCGATGCCGACCGGCGCAAGGAGATCATCCTTGCCGATGCCCGCAATCTCGCTTTCGCCAACGGGCTCGACCTGGTCGAGGACGACGGGCTGCTGGAAGAAGTGTCCGGGCTGGTCGAATGGCCGGTCGTGCTGATGGGCGAGTTCGAGCAGGCTTTCCTGGCCATTCCGGCCGAGGTGATCCGGCTGACCATCCGCGCCAACCAGAAGTGCTTTGTGACATCGCGCCCGATCTCCCCCCTTGAGGGGGAGATGTCGGCGAAGCCGACAGAGGGGGTCGCCTCGCGTGAAGCGCTGGTGCCATCTGTGCCGAGCCCGGTCGAACCGACCCCCTCTGGCCTGCCGGCCATCTCCCCCTCAAGGGGGGAGATCAGCCAGCTTTCCAATCGCTTCATCCTCACCGCCAACATCGAGGCCAAGGATGGCGGCAAGGAGATCGCCCACGGCAACGGCAAGGTGGTGCGCGCGCGCCTGTCCGACGCGCTCTATTTCTGGACGACCGACCAGGGTGATTTGCCGGATCTCGGTGAGCTCGAGGCATCTGCGGAAAAGTTCGAGCTCGATCTGAAAAAACCGCTCGACCAGCGCATGGCGCGCCTCGACCATCTCGGGGTGACTTTCCACGCCAAGCTCGGCACACAGGGCGAGCGGGTGGAGCGGATCAAGCATCTGGCCGAAGAACTGGCGCCCATCGTGGCGCAGTCGATCTCCCCCCTTGAGGGGGAGATGGCCGGCAGGCCAGAGGGGGTCGCCTCGCGTGAAGCGCCGGCATCCTCTGACCGCGATAGGGCGTCGCGCCCCGTCGTGCCGCCCCCCTCTGTCGCCTTCGGCGACATCTCCCCCTCGAGGGGGGAGATTAGTGCGCTTGCCGCCCGCGCCGCTGTCTTGGCTAAGGCCGATCTCACCACTGAAGTCGTCGGCGAGTTTCCGGAACTGCAGGGCGCCATGGGTCGCAAATACGCTTTGCTGCAGGGCGAACACCCATCCGTGGCCGCGGCCATCGAGGAACATTACAAGCCGCAGGGCCCTTCCGACCGCGTACCGAGCGATCCGGTTTCGATCACCGTGGCGCTCGCCGACAAGCTCGACACGCTGGCTGGCTTCTGGGCCATCGACGAGAAGCCCACAGGGTCGAAGGACCCCTATGCGTTGCGTAGAGCGGCGCTGGGTGTGGTGAGGATCATACTGGAAAACAGGATCAGGATTTCGCTGGATGTCGCCATCGCAGCGACGGTGGCCTCGGCCCTCACCGCATATGAACGATCGGGAGAGGGGGTTGAGTGCCGTGGTCTGGTGGCGATGCTCGATTCCCGCATACGCGACTACAAGGGAGCAAGCCAGTTGTTGTCGGAAGCTGGCTTGATCTCCAACTTGTTGAAGGGTGGATTGGCCAAAGCAAATTCGGAAACCATCGGCGCCGCCGATCAGGAACGAGAGTTCTTCGACGGCCAGCGAATGATGGAATTGGAAGCATCACTTTCGCCATTCATCGCCGATCTCCTCGCCTTCTTCCACGACCGCCTCAAAGTCCACCTCCGCGACCAGGGTGCACGCCACGACCTGATCGATGCGGTGCTGGCGACAAGTTCGCGCCCGATCTCCCCCCTTGAGGGGGAGATGTCGGCGAAGCCGACAGAGAGGGGCGCTGTCCCGCCGTCCTCTCAGCGCCAAGCGCCCCCCTTTGCCCTGCCGGGCATCTCCCCCTCAAGGGGGGAGATCGGCCAATCGTCCAATGCCGACCTGCTGCAGATCGTCCGCAGGGTCGAAGCGCTGGGCTCCTTCCTCGACTCGGAGGACGGCAGGAACCTGCTCGCCGGAACCAAGCGCGCGGCCAACATTCTGGCTGCCGAGGAGAAGAAGAAAACGGTGATTGCCGAAACCGTTGAGCCGGCATTGTTGCGCGAGGTTGCCGAGAAATCGCTGTTTGCGGCGGTGAATCAGGCCGAGAAGCAAGCCGGAGAAGCTGTTCAAAACGATGACTTTTCCGCCGCTCTGCTGGCGCTTAGCGTGTTGCGTGAACCGGTTGATTCATTCTTTGAGCACGTTCTCGTGAATGATGAAGACCAGGCCGTGCGTGCCAACCGCCTGGCGCTGCTCGCCCGCATTCGCGCGGCCACTGGTCAGGTCGCGGATTTCTCGAAGATTGCCGGTTAAGGGAAGAAATATTCTTTGCCCCCGGCCGTTCGAGCCGGCTTACAGTCATATGGCGATGATCTCTCCGTGGCAAAAGGGACATGTTCCCCAACCCCACGGAGGCTTCCATGAATTCCGATCACGACATCGAAGTGACAGAAGAAACCCGGGCTCCTGCCGAATCGCTCGAATCCATTTCCGAACACATCCTCGATCATGCCGCGGCCGCCGCGGTCGAAGCCGCTGACCTCTCGGATGACGACGAAGACGAAGACGTTGAAGATGAGGAAGAAGGCGACGACGGCGTGAAGGCCGAAGGCGACGAAGAGTCCGAAGAGGACGACGACAACGAAGAAGCGGCCTGATTTTCGGCCGCCGTTTCTGTGGATGGATGGCGGGGCGGGGGCCGGCTCCCCCCCCCCCGGGGGATAGAGTGGGACAAAAGGGGGGTTTAACCAGAACACCCCCCCCAACAAAAAACCAATGACGAGTAGG
>NZ_JAMYUT010000046.1:0-38199 GCF_040323235.1 Mesorhizobium sp. M0051 | reverse complement strand
GTCGACTTTTGCTGTCACAAATGGAGCTTCTCCGCTATGCCAACGTCGTATTTTGGGTCCGGAGTTAACCGCGGTTGATGCAAACGACCTTTGGCTGAGTCATCTCCTCGTAGGCAAAGCGAACACCTTCCCTGCCCATGCTGCCGTATGCGCAGCAGCTAACATTTTCTATACAAATGCCTGTTTCTTGCGTGTACTTGGTCCGATCACAATATCACGACATCGCGTGCTGCCGTGGTTAGACGTTCGCCTCCACTTTCACCCACCAACACCGTGTCCGAAACGAAGTAGTCTCCTCGGCCGCAGCCGAGCAACCAGGATAATTGGTGGAATACCATATTGCATTCCAGGACCAGATCGCTTTCGGGATGCATGCTGACGACACCGATGCCGCCAGTCCACGTCGGCGGGAACGCGATACCTACGGCGTAGCCGCAATGATGTCGGCGATAATGCGCCAATCCAGCTTCGTCGATGACGGACTGCCAAGCATTGTAGGCATCGGCGCCGGTGGCGCCCGGCCGCATCGCCTCGAGAACACGGCCCTGTGCTGCAATGCAGATTTCCGCTAGTTCGTGCGTGCCCGCGGGCGCCTTCCCTGCGAATGCCAACCTTCCCATAGGCGCGTGGTAACGACCGACACACCCGGCCATCTCCACGAAAAGCTGCTCCCCCTCACCGATGACGCGGTCGGTCCATACCTCGTGTTCATAGGGCAGCCGCTCCCCGGACCGAATGAAGGGACCGAAGCCGACGTACTCACCGCCGATTTCGAACATCCGTTTATGGACCTCGGCTGCGATAACCTGCTCGTTAATGCCCACTTTTGCGACTGAAAGCGCCGTCTCCATACACGCGTCGGAGACGGCGGCGGCTTTTCGAATAGCAAACACCTCATTCTTGGACTTCACCAAGCGGAACCGCTCCACAAGCCCAGAAATGTCGGACCACTGGACCGCCGGCAGTCCAGCGCGAACGGCAGCGTCAAACGCCGGCGGAAATCCAAGGCTTTCAACCTGAATCCCTATCGTCGCATCTCCGAGACCCATACTCTTTAGATGTTCTGCGATGAAGGCCCCGGGTGAAGCTGTATCGGGATATCCTACGAAACGGGAATTCTCGACCTGGCGATTTACGGTCGTTTGTTCGTGTGCTCGGGCAAACAGGAGCGCCTCGCCATCTGGGCGTACAGCGAGGGCGTGAGGCCCGAAGTAGCCTTGGTGATCCAATCCAGTGAGGTAAAAAATATTCTCCGCGCTCGTGACAATCCCAACATCCATTCCACGTTGAGCAAGGGCTTGTTTGACCTTGTTCATCCGCGCATCGAATTCTGATCGCGGTATAAGGTTGGCTCGCATCATGATTGTTTTTCCTTCGGGGATTCGCGTAGCAGGCAGCCTAGCCCGCCAACTGATCGCCGATGCCGCCCAGGTACCGCAAGTTGCGAAGATCGCATAAGCTTCGGGGTGGTCGGTCGCCTTGGCGAGGATGTTCTCGCCGCGTCCCATCTGCATTCCCTCTAGTTTCTGCCCGACTCCGTTGACCGCGCCGGAGTGACGCCAATAGGGGAATGATAACTTTGACCAAATGAAAACACAAGCTATATACAGCTAAAATTCGACTTGCGACATGACCGGAGGAGAGGCCGCTGTTTTGCCTGTCCTCTGTGTGGCCATTGCGACGAACGGGCTGCCGGACCGGGGCAACGCACCATGTCTTTTCGCGCCGGCGACAGAACCATCATGTGGGAGCAACTTTATGTGCATAGTCGCCCGAAAAATGGCGGCCATTGCCTCGCGAACGTTTCGTGAGCGGCATCCATTTCGCGTTCGTTCGTCAGATGCCTTCGAGGATGCCGCATGACGAATACGATCTGCCTTCGAGATATCTACAGAACTCGAAAACGTATTGATGGGAGAGTGAGACGGACCCCGATGATCGTTTCACCATCGTTGTCGGACCCTGACTGGAGGAACAGTTCATTTGAAACTGGAGCATCTTCAGACAACCGGAAGCTTCAAGCTGCGGGGAGCAACAAACGCTGTTCTGAGACTGAAGGATGCCGAGCGTGCCCGCGGTGTGGTCGGCGTTTCGACCGGCAATCACGGACGCGGCCTAGCCTATGCGGCCCACGAAGCAGGCGTTCAATGCATCATCTGTATGTCTGAACTGGTGCCTTCGAACAAAATCGAAGGCGTTCGGTCGCATGGTGCCGAGGTTCTGATTGTCGGCCGGTGTCAAGATGATGCCCAGATTGAGGTCGACCGCCTTGTCGAGGCAGAGGGCATGATCATGTTGCCTCCTTTTGACTATCCTGACGTCATCGCTGGTCGGGGAACCTTAGGTCTGGAGATTCTTGCGGATTGTCCCGGAGTCGAGACGGTCTTGATCCCATTGTCGGGTGGCGGTCTCTTCGCTGGTGTCGCGCTTGCGTTGAAATCCGCGAACCCATCGATTCGTGTCGTAGGCATCTCGATGGAACGGGGTGCCGCAATGATCGAGAGCCAGCGCGCGGGCAAGCCAATTGTGGTGGAGGAACTGCCCACACTCGCCGATGCGCTCGGCGGCGGCATTGGGCTCAACAATCGCTACACGTTCGATATGGTTCGCAGTCTCGCTGACGAATTGATCACAGTGACGGAGAGAGAAATCGCGAACGCGGTTCGCCATTCCTACTGGTCAGATAGACAAGTTATCGAAGGATCGGGAAGCGTCGGCATCGCCGCACTCCTCGCAGGAAAAATTAGTAAGCCTGGCATCTGTGTCTCCCTTATCACGGGCTGCAATCTCGACATGGCGCTGCACAAGCGACTCATCGACGGCGACGTCGGCGACATTGCGGATGCTGCAGAAGGAGGAGTGGGAGCTGCAGAAGGAGGAGCGGAAAATGCCTGATATCAAGATCCTTACGGAGGCTGAGTTGCGCCGAGTCCTGGCTCTTGATCTCGACACGGTGGAATGCGTCGAGAAAGCGTTCAAACTTCTCGCGACACGGGACGTTGTGATGCCTCCGATTCTCAGCTTTCATGTTGCCGAATACAACGGCGAAGTGGACGTGAAAACCGCGTAAGTGCCGGGCATTGAGAGTTTCGCGATCAAAATGAGCCCCGGCACTTCGATAATCCGAAACTCGGACTACCAAGCGTGAGCGGCCTGATGATACTGTTTGCCGCCCGCACGGGAATGGTCGAAGCAATCCATCTCGATAACGGGTATCTGACCGACATACGCACGGCAGCCGCTGGCGCGGTCGCAGCCAAATGGCTTTCGCGACCTGAGTCGCGTGTCGCGGGCATACTAGGAACCGGCACACAAGCTCGCCTGCAGTTGGAGGCCCTTGCCCTTGTTCGCGATATCCACGAAGCTGTCATTTGGGGGCGCGATCCGAAGAATGCACGGCAATGCGCCGACGATTGCCAGCAAAAGCTGGGTATAGACGTGCGGACTGGGACCATCGACGACGTGATGGCCGCAGCTGACATCGTTGTGACCACGACCCCTTCTCAGATCCCATTGATCCATGGGGCGCAGCTGAGGCGTGGCCAACACGTGACAGCAATGGGAACCGATGCGGTTTACAAAACGGAGATTGCTCCCGACGTGATCCCCGCCGCCAGCCGATTCATTTGCGACAGCTTGGCGCAATGCCGGCGGCAGGGTGAACTCCGACCCGCCATTGCCGCAAGAACCGTGGCCACCGATGGTCAGCTCGCCGTCGTTGGAACACGCATCTCACGCGTCTCGTGCACCCGCCGCCAATCAAGGCCTTCCAGGAGTGCCTGCAACTGTGCCGCCGTCAGTCGCACGACACCATCGGTAATGCCCGGCCAGCAGAACTTGCCATCCTCCAGCCGCTTGGCGAACAAGCATACGCCCGTGCCGTCGAAGTAGACGAACTTGATGCGGTCGGCCCGGTTGGCCCGGAACACGTAGACCGCGCTCGAGAACGGTTATGTGGCGCGCCGGATTATGCGGAGTCCGCAGCAACCAAGGCCAATTCGTCCGTTGATTCCAATGTGTTAGAGCGCTCTATCTGCTTTCTTGCTCGGCATAATTGTTGTCGTCTCTCGACGTCATTTGACCTCGAGAGGAGACCACATTGTCAAAGTCGAAGGAAGTTCTGCTTGAATGCACGCGATTGATGGACCCGGGCGCCTTGCGACCGTTCGTAGAAGCGTTCACGAGCCGATTGTTGAGCCTGGGACACACCCGCCTGACGGTGTCAGGCTACGAAGCCTCGGCTCGTCACTTCGGACATTGGCTGCAAAGCGCCAAGATCGCTGTCGCGGAGATCAACGAGGATACGGTTCGCCGCTTTGCGCGACATCGATGCCGCTGTCCCGGCATTCGACGAGCCGATCGCCTGTCCGCCAAATACGTGAACCGGACGCGGCGGTTCGTGAGCTTTCTGGCGGAATGCGAGGTCGTTACGCCATTGACGCAGGATGAGCCGCGTGCCCACGACGACCAAGTCCTTGCATTCCAGATTTGGCTGAGACGGCACCGGGGCATTTCTGAGCGCACAATCGGTCGCCATGGCCGAATGGTCATGCGGCTGCTTCCGGCTTTGGGTGCCGATCCAAGGCACTACGATGCCGGTCTTATTCGGCAAGCGATCCTGGATGAAGGCAAGCGAACTTCGCCAGCTTACCTCAAGACAATGACGATGGCGCTGCGGGGCTACCTCAGATATTTGGCAACCCAAGGCCTATGCCGGCCGGGGCTTGATCATGCGATCCCGACGGTGCCGCAATGGCGGTTGTCGGCCTTGCCGCGCTACATCTCCCCGGCGGAAGTTGAGCGGGTCATTGCGTCGTGCGACGTTACGACGCCAATGGGCATCCGCGACCGCGCGGTGCTTCTGCCACTTGCACGTCTCGGCCTGCGCGCCGGCGACATTTCGGGAATGCGCCTCGACGACATTGACTGGCGCGAGGGAACCTTGCGTGTCCGCGGCAAAGGACGCCGCGAGGTCCAGCTTCCGCTGCCCCAGGACGCTGGCGACGCGATTATCGGCTATCTGCGAGACGCCCGTCCGCCTGCCGCCTGTGAGCAGATTTTCCTGCGGACCGTTGCACCGTTTCGGCCATTGGTGAGCGCGAGTGTCTCGAGCATCGTCAGCCTTGCGCTCGCGAGGGCCGGCATCGACCACGCTCCGTCCCGAGGCGCCCATCTTCTGCGGCATTCGGCAGCAACCAGCATGCTGCGGGCCGGCGCCACGCTGGACCTGATTGGAACCGTGCTGCGCCATCGGTCGGTCGACACCACCGCCCACTACGCAAAGGTTGACGTCGACATGTTGCTTCGGGTTGCCCAGCCCTGGCCGGGGAGTGCGTCATGCTGAGCCAGGATCTCGCACGCTATGTGGAACTGCAGCATAGGCTGGGCTTCAGGTTCCGCGTGCAGAACACGCTGTTGAAGAGCTTTGTTGCCTTCGCCGAGCGACACGACGACCGACATCTCCAAGCTGCCCGCGTGCTCGAATGGGCGAGGCTTGCGTCTTCGCCACAGCAGCGCCGCAACCGACTCCTGACGGTCCGCCGCTTTGCGCTGGCGCTGTCGGCCGAGGATCGGCGTCATGAGATCCCGCCCGCTGACGCTCTGGGCCGCAGCCCGTTGGAGCGACGGATTCCGCATATCTACAGCGCGGACGAGATCGCCGCGCTGATGCAGGCGGCTGCCCGCCTGAAGCCGGCAGGTTCGATCCGGCCGTTAATGTACGAGACCCTGTTCGGCTTGATTGCCGCCACCGGCATGCGCATTTCCGAAGCCCTCTCGCTTCAGCTCGATGACCTGACCGCCGATGGCCTGATCATCCGACAGACCAAGTTCCACAAGAGCCGCTTGCTGCCGCTCCACGGCACGACATGCGACGCTTTGGACCGGTATTTGGCTGCACGCCGCCGGCTCGGTACATTGAACAATGCGCTATTCGTTTCCGCCGCGGGCGCATCGCCGGCCTACAGTACCGTGATCGCCAACTTTCTCCAGCTCGCGCGCTCGATCGGCCTGCGAGGAGGCCC
Organism: Mesorhizobium sp. M0051; assembly: GCF_040323235.1. Classification (NCBI taxonomy): domain Bacteria; kingdom Pseudomonadati; phylum Pseudomonadota; class Alphaproteobacteria; order Hyphomicrobiales; family Phyllobacteriaceae; genus Mesorhizobium; species Mesorhizobium sp. M0051. The sequence continues at coordinate 32,176 of NZ_JAMYUT010000046.1, read as the reverse complement.
CGGCCAACGGGGCCCCTGTATTCATGATCTACGGCACACCTTTGCCGTACGCTCACTGGAGCAGTGCCGGCACGATCGCGATGCCGTCGGCCGTCATATCGTTGCCCTCAGCACCTACCTCGGCCATGCCCACGTCACCGACACCTATTGGTACCTGCAGGCAACACCGATCCTGATGAGGCAGATCGCGGCGGCCGGCGAGGCCTTGCACCAAGGAGCCGTCTCATGACCGCGCTGGCTCCGCATCTCACCGCCTTCCTGCGCGAGCATCTGCCGCACGAGAGGCGAGCGAGCCCGCACACCTGCGCGGCCTACGCCTACAGCTTTCAGTTGCTGCTCTGCTTCGCGGCTGCCCGACTGCGGACCACCCCATCCGGCATCGAGATTGAGCAGCTCGATCCGTCGCTCATCCTCTCCTTCCTGGAACACATGGAGGAAGGACGCGGCAACTCGGCGCGCACCCGCAACGTCCGTCTTGCCGCCATCAAAGCCTTCTTCCGCTTCCTCGAGTATAGGCTCCCGTCCTGTCTGGATCAGGCACGCCGGATCCGGGCGATCCCGATGAAGAAGGTCGACGAGGCCCTCGTCAGTCATCTCAGCCGCGACGAGATGCAGGCTCTGCTCGACGCGCCGGACCCGCGTCAGGTCTCCGGCATCCGCGATCGGGCGATGCTGCATCTGGCCTTCGCTGCCGGGCTGCGCGTGTCCGAACTCGTCAGCCTCCGCATCGACCAGATCGACCGCCAGACGGTCGCCAGCATCCACGTCATGGGCAAAGGACGCCGCGAGCGCGTGCTGCCCCTGTGGAAGGAGACCGCAGCGGCATTGAAGGCTTGGCTGGCGGTCCGCCCGGCGAGTGGCGACGCCGAGCTCTTTCTCAATGCGACGGGACGCGCGATGACCCGGTCCGGATTCGAATATATCCTGGCCAAGCACGTTGCCACCGCGGCGCGGAAGCAACCGTCCATTGCCGACAAGCGCGTCACTCCCCACGTCTTGCGCCACACCTGTGCCATGCACACGCTGCAGGCGACCCGGGATGTCCGCAAAGTCTTGCTCTGGCTCGGTCATGCCAGCCTCCAAAGTACGGAAATCTACCTGCGGGCCGATCCGACCGAGAAGCTCGAGGCGCTCGCCGCGATGGCGCCGCCGTCGCTCAAGTCGGGTCGCTTCCGCTCTCCCGATAAGCTGCTGGCCATGCTCAAGTCCGTCAGCCGATCGGCAGATTATGTCGAGTGATCGCTGCTCAAATACCGCAGGCGGCAAGGAATTGCCGCTGCGGACTGCGCATAATCCGGCGCTCCACATAATTGCGGAAGTCGACCGGCTTCGTCGCCACCATGACCTTGACCGCTCCCATTGGCCCGATCACGATGTTGCCCTCAGCGCACGGATCACCCCTGCAACCGTCTTCGAATCCGCCCTACGACCCATCCTCATTGCGATGCCGTCGATCTCGAGCTCGATCACAGCAGCGCCTCGAGCCGGATCCCGCTTCCTTGACTGTGGCGGATACTTCGCCGCAGGCTCCGGAGGCGCCGCCGTCACCACCGCCGCCACGAACATGGATTCCGATATCGCTGCCTCCTCTATCGGCCGGCGAGCAGCCCGACGCCAGGTGAACAATTGCTGCGGGGAAAGTCCATACCGGCGTGCCACAGCACAAACCGTCTCGCCCGCCTCGTAGCTCTCCGCCACCATCCGAGCCTTCTCCTCCGGCGGCCACTCACGCCGCCGACCCGAACCAGTGAAGATCTCCAGCCGACGGACCGGCTCCTCGTCCCTGGACTTAAGCGTAAACTCTGAAATCGTCATATGTCGAAGCCCTCAAAGGCCTCGAACATCGTCCCTTACATCCACGCGCGAAAGGTGCCGCCGGGACAGCGCTTACCTCGAACTAGTGGAGATGAAGGAAGCTATTTCCCAGTAAAGTGGCAATCCCCAGCGCGCCAGTTGGCTTAACATGTTCGGATCGCCGCCTGCGACAATCAAGAAATGCCGCCAACGCTCAAATCAACTATACCCGAGCCAAGATGGGCCGAGCCTATCCGCAAAGGGAGTCGGAAATTCTGCGACGCGAGTTGCCTGCGTTCCGGATCTTCGTCCGGCATCAAAAGGTAGTCCGGGAATTCGAAATCGCTAGTGACAACGGCGCTCGCATTTCGCGACCGTAGGCATACTCCGTCTCTTCGGGATGACACCCGGGATAGGAATCGAAAACAAAGGCGCCGCCCCCGGTCCTTTCCTAACCCTAACTTTTAGCTGTATATAGCTTGTATTTTACTCGAGGGGAGCTTACTGTCCACGCTGACAAGACCGTGAGCGAGACGCACGGCATCCATCAAACAAATAAGAGGGTGATGCAAATGGCGGAAGCGGCGAGAAACCACATGGCTCTGACAGTTGCCTCGGAGAAATGGGTACCAGAGTTCGACAATGGGCGTGCATGGCGCACTAGGATCGGCTTTGTCCTGATTTCAAGTGACCACCTGATTGAAGAAGACATGATGCGCATGGCGCCGGAAGGCGTCTGTGTCCACTTCACCCGTTCGCACATGCCGATAGGCTGCACCGTAGAAAACCTAGCAGCGATGGAAAGCGGATTGGCGGCATCTGCGGCGGACTTGATGCCGGAATTCGAGGTTCCCGTAATCTGCTATGCCTGCACGTCGGGGACCGCTGTAATGGGCGAAGAAGCAGTCGTTCGTGAATTGAAGCGGGCCAACCCTGAGAGGCAGGCGACGACGCTCCTGACCGGTGTTGTCGAGGGGCTTCGCGCCCTATCAGCCCAAAAGATCGTGATGGGCACGCCCTACACTGACGACGTAACGTCGGTCGTTGCGCAATACATGCAAAAGAGCGGTTTCGAGCTCCTGAATGTTCAGGGGCTAAATCTGGTTTACGACAAGGATATTACAAGGGTAACACCGGCATACATTCGTCAGTTCGCCAAGGCGATCGATCAACCGGACGCAGATGCGATCTTCTTGAGCTGCGGTGGCTTCCGCGCCATTGATGTTATTGACCAGATAGAGCAAGACACCGGTAAGCCTGTGATTACCAGTAACCAGGGGATGATGTGGAACTGCCTGCGCCTGGCAGGAATCAGCGATCAGTTCGACGGGTACGGACGCCTGCTGCGCGAGCACTGAAAACCCCGCTACAATCTCGCGAAAAGCGACAATAATGCGAAGCGATCTATCTCGGAGAACTTGACCCAAGATCAGGCAAACCGTAGGCGTCGGGGCCGATCTAACCCAGCTACCGTTTAAGTCTGAATCAAATCCGCTTGCCCATGGAATAGAACGACCATGGGCAAGATTCCTACGCTTGAGTAGCGCGCTCATATCGTTGTGTTGTCAAGGACGGCAACAATCATGCAGGGCATTGTCACGCTGCCGGACCTCGCCGTCGACGTCCGCTTGCATCATCAGAATACCGAGCCTTTCGCCCAAAAGCTCTTCTACGAAGTCGTAAGAGCCAAGATTCGGCGAGACCGTCTACCAGATCCGCGCGACCCGGCAGTAAAGTAGTCCGTCATTTCGTGCATCGGTTTTCTGCGAATAAGGGCACACCGAGTTCCGCTTAGAAAAAGCCTGCCGCATTGCCGGCGACCCGAGACAGATGAAAGGAGCGCGAACAACGCTTTCGCCCGAAAGGGCGATGGGGAAGATCGTTTCGTGCGATCTCGTCGAGAGTCCCGAAGCTGCCGAACCATGGCTCCCAGGTCGTGAAACACATTGGTATCTCGCTCTCCTCTCCAGCACCTCTCTCGGGCCGTTCCGCGTTCACTCGCTTCTCTTTGCGCTTGGGGCTTGAGCCGTCGCATGGGGGTCAATCGCTCGAAATATAGCGGCTGACTTTCTTCAGCATCCAGCGTAGATACGTCGCCCTCACCTTGCCGAACGTGCCAAGGTCGCTGGACGCCAGAGCGGCCGAAAGGCCTTTCAATTCGCCCAACAGCTCTTCCACAACGTCGTCCCAGTCAAGATTAGGCAGGAACGTATACCAGATCCGGGCGACCCGGTAGTACAGCAGGTCGGTAATTTCGCGCATCGGTGCGCTGCCAATGAGATCACAAATCAGAGCTGAAAGGTCGTTAGCCAGATGCGCATAGCCCTCAATGTCCCGCCGACCGCGAAGATCCTCGGCTCGCGCGATGAGTTCATCGAGGGCCTCCCGGTGCCGATCCGTGACCCAGTTCGGGGACAATGATCCCATCGTCTCCGCAAGAAGAATCCGGAGGTCATAAATGTCCTTGAATGTCTTCATATCGATGTCGGTGACGCGCGTGCCTACTCCATTGCGAATCTCAAGTAGCCCTTCATAACTGAGCTGTTGGAGCACCCGCCGTAGTGGCGTCCGACTGACGCCGAACTCCGTGGCGAGTTGCGTCTCATTGATCATCATGCCAGGTGGATAATGTAATATGCTAATCCGCTGCCGAATAATCTCATACATAGATCGCTGGCGTTGATCGGCACTTAGCTTAGCGGGTCTATTCATAGTTCCAATTTAGCTCCGTCTGTCTCTTGGCGGAAATACGTCATCGACTACATGACAATGATTAATCCCCTGGTCCTCTAGAACGTGCCGTCTGTACGCGGCGCGAGAGCGGAATCTCTCATTGACAAAAGCTGCATCGTAGCTGTATATAGGTGGTGCTCCGCCCATGCGAACATAGTCATGCAACTGGAGCCATCGCAAGGACCAAATTCAGAAGCGTCCAAACAGGGGAATAGCAAATGACAAAATTCTCGCGAAGGAACTTCATCAAGACGAGCTTTGCCGGGGGTGCGGCGCTAGCCGCAGCGCAATTGACCGCACCGTTTATTGGCAAGGCTCGAGCAGCGGAGTCACTATCCGTGGTTGAGTGGGGCCCGCCCTTTGTCGACCACTCCAAGGCGCTCGCAGCCGAATGGGGCAAGGCTTCGATCGACTGGACACTGCATGCCGGCGGAGCGGCGTCGATTTTGCCAAAGATCAAGGCGGCATGGCCAAATCCACCCTACGACGTTGTCGATAATTGGAGTCCCGTCTTCCAATCGATGATCCGAGAAGATTGGGCGGAAACCGTCACCCTCCAAGACTGCCCGAACCTTGCGGATGTCCCCGAAGGACTTATCCCTAAAGACGCTAACGGCAATTGGAAGGTGGTTCCGCGCGGATCGAGCGGGATCTTTTTCACCTACGTTCCCGAAAAGTGCCCGATCGAGATCAAGTCGATCGAAGACCTGTTGAACCCGAAGCTGAAAGGCCAAATTCTCTGGCCAAACCCAACCTTGAACACAAACCTGCAGGTCGTTGCCTTGGCGATGGTCCGCGGCGGCGATCAATTCAACTTGGAGCCAGGGTGGGGATTCCTAAAGGAACTCGCGAAGTCCGGCAACATCGGGCGCGTAGCGGCGACCACCTCGGACCTGATCACATCACTGGATACTGGCGAAACCTCGGTGACCTGCATCGACCAGGGCACGTTCTCGGGGATCAAGGGCGTAAAGGCCGTCCCATTGACTAAGACGAACAAGGATTTGAAAACGTTTCTGTTCGTGTCGGGGTGGGTGATTTTGAAGAGCTCGAAAAACAAGAAACTTGCATTTGACTTTGCCAACTACATGATCAGCAAGGAAGCCAGCGAACGCTATGGCAAGGATGTGGGCGAAGTCCCCGTCAACACAAAGGCGAAACAAACCCTCGAATATCTTCACTTCTCCCCTGAGGAAATTAAAGAATTTGTGGTCGTGCCGGATTGGGATCACCTTGGCAAGGAACTCGATGGTTGGAACAAGCGCTGGGAGCAGGACATCGTCCAGCTTTTGTGACGTCGTTTCCTAACTTAATAATCTTCCCATGAAGCACTGGCGTCGGGCGCCAATCTGCGCCCGACGGCTTTTTGTCGATCGCAATGGGACTGGAACCTGCTGATGAAGTCTTCACGTAGCTCCGCGCTGTTACTGCTGCCCGGATTCGCCCTATTCCTGGGCTTTCTGCTCTTCCCGCTCGTGAATGTTCTCGACGAGAGTTTTCGCCTTTACGAACCGGGCCGGATCGGCTCGGCCAAGGATGCCCCCTATACGTTGTTTAACTACGCTGAGATCCTGACGCCATCCTATCTGAGGTATTTTGCCGAAACGTTCAAATTCGGTGTTCTATCATCGCTGATCGCCCTCGTCGTCGCGTTTCCGATTGCTTACGCTGTCGCCACGCAGCCTTCGCCCCTGCTAAGGAAGCTCGCCATTGGCTTCCTCATAGGCATGATGTTCCTGAGTACGTTGGTGCGCGTCAATGCTCTCCAACTGACATTCGGGCCAACCGGCTATGGTCAGCTCCTGTCGGGTCTCCTGAATGTGTCGGCGAATGGTCGTTTCTATACAGAATTGGTCGTTATTTTCGGTCTGTTACACTATTTGATCCCGATTTCGGCTATTACATTGTTGGGAACCATTCAAAATCTGAACCCTAGACTAATCGACGCATCGCAAGTACTTGGTGCGTCGCGGCTAAGGTCGCACCTTTCGATAACCCTGCCGCTCTGCATGCCCGGACTGCTGTCGGCTTTCATGATTTGCTTTACACTGTGCCTCAGCGCTTTCGTCGTCCCGATGATTCTCGGGAAAGGCAAGGTGCTGTTTGTCTCCAACCTCATATATTCACGCTTCAGCGAGATCGCCGACTATCCAAGCGGATCCGCCGTCGCGATCACCATGCTTACCGTGGCGCTGAGTACAATCTATGGAATAACGTGGATTGTGTCGAAGCGATACGGCAACCTCAGGTAAGGCTGGTCCTATGAAACGCTATGTCGATAATGCCGCAGCCTGGCTGAGCGTCGCCAACATCGTCGTTGTATTGGTGTTCCTCATTTTTCCAATCGCCGTTGCCGTGACGATGTCGTTCGATGCCCGGGAGTATCTGGGCCGGTTTCCACCGCCGGAATACTCCCTTCGCTGGTACAAGCATTTCTTTTCTGACGACTACTATCTAACCGGATTGGCAACCAGTCTCCGGTTGGCACTCATCACAACCATCGTCTCCACAACGGCAGGCGTCAGCGCCGCTATTGCCCTCGACCGCTATGCGGGTCCGGGCAAGCAGGTCCTGGAATCGCTTTTCCTGTCGCCGCTCATCGTTCCTGCCGTCGTGATCGGTTTTGCGCTCCTGCTGTTTTTCGCCAACATCGGTGTATTCGACGGGTTCACGCGGTTGCTCGGCGGGCACATCATCATCACGTTTCCCTATACGGTCCGCACGACGCTTGCGGGCCTGGTTGGAATCCGGAAAATCTTGACTGAAGCTGCCATGAGCCTTGGCGCCACCGAACGTCGGGCGTTCTGGGACATCACCTTTCCGCTCGCCCGCACCGGCATCGTCGCGGGAGCGGTCTTCGCGTTCGCCTTCTCCATGGACGATGTTGCGGTGAGTTTGTTCCTCACATCGCCAGACACGTACACCCTGCCTGTCGCGATGGTGAGCATGATGCGAACGAACTTTGATCTAACGATCGCCGCAGCTGCTGTTCTGTTGATGATATTCACCTTCGCCCTGATCCTCGTCCTTGACCGAACAATCGGCCTCGACCGACTGATCGGCAAGGGCGTTTTCAGGGCATAGGAGGTTTCTGAAATGAGTGTTCTTGAACTCTCGCATGTCACCAAGCGCTATGGAGGGTTCGTCGCGGTCGAAAACGTCTCACTCACCGTTGAGAAGGGACAGATTCTTTCGCTGCTCGGCCCTAGCGGATGCGGCAAGACAACGACCTTGCGGCTGATCGCTGGGTTTGAGAATGCCAATGAGGGCGCCGTCATGTTCTCCGGCGTCGATATGAAGGGCCGACGGCCCTACGAGCGCAACGTTGGCCTTTTGTTTCAGGACTATGCACTGTTTCCGCACATGACGGTCGCCGAGAACGTCGCCTATGGATTGAAGCATCGCAACTTTGAAAAGGCAAAGATCCCGGATCGCGTCGCCGAAATGTTGTCGTTGGTCAGACTGAAGGGGTTTGAGGATCGGCGGCCCGGCCAATTGAGCGGCGGTCAGCAGCAACGCGTGGCGCTTGCCCGGGCATTGGCCACAAACCCCGAGGTTGTTTTGCTCGATGAACCGCTATCGGCCCTTGACGCGAAATTGCGCCAGGAACTGCGGTTCGAGCTGAAGGCAATTCTTTCTGCCGTGAACGCCACGACGATCGTCGTCACCCATGACCAGGAAGAAGCCATGAGCCTGGGCGACAGCGTCATTGTCATGAGTGCCGGAAAGATCATGCAGCAAGGGCCGCCGACGGACATCTATGCCAATCCAAAGACGCGCTTTGTCGCCGAGTTCATTGGCCGCTCAAACTGGTTCACCGGTCAGCTCACGAGGAGCGTGAAAGGCATCGCTGAACTCAAAGCCAACGGCGGTACCCGGATGTTCGTGCACATGCCCGACAGCAGCCGGAATGACGGCATGTTTGACGTCTGTGTCAGGCCTGAACGCATTCGAATTGGTGCAGCCATTGAATCGTCGGAAGACTCGCCCGTCAACGAGATGGGCGGCACAATAAGGGACGTCGCCCACCTTGGGGCCGATCTTCATTTGGTGGTCGAAATCGCAGGCGGTCAACTGCTTACCGTGACTGAAAAGTACTATGGGCAGGCCCTTGAGCAATCCGGCCAGGAAGTTGCAATAACTTTCCTCCCGCAGGACTGCATCGTAGTCCCAAGCGGATCGTAAAGAAGCAGATAGCCTCGCAAGGTAGGAAATCTTGGACGGAACCGAGCTTTGCGATCGCGGTTGGTTGCTGTCGATCGACACGTTGAAACCAGACCAAACTTATTTAAAATATTGCCCGCTTTCGCCAGAGCCGCGAGAATTACATAAACGAGGAGTCGCATGAGCCATTATTCAGCCCTTGCCATATTGCGTCATGGCCTGACTGGCAACAGGCACTGGTCCCGTGCCTGGCGCGATCCGGCACCGAAGCCAAGCTACGACGTGGTCATTGTCGGCGCCGGCGGCCATGGCCTCGCAACAGCTTACTATCTGGCCAAGGAGCATGGCATCCGCAACGTCGCTGTGCTTGAAAAAGGTTGGCTAGGTGGCGGCAACACGGGCCGAAACACCACGATCGTACGCTCGAATTATATGATGCCCGGCAACTCGGCATTCTACGATCGGTCGATGCGGCTATGGGACAACCTCAGTCAAGACTTGAACTACAATGTAATGCTTTCACGGCGCGGCTACTATTTTGTCTTCCACTCGCCCGGTCAGGCGGAAGGTCTACGGCGCCGCGCCAATGTCATGCTAGCTAACGGCATTGAGGCCGAATTTTTCGACCGCGCGCAAATAATGAAGCGGCTGCCTTTCCTCGACTACTCACCCACGGCGCGGTTCCCGATATACGGGGCATTTCTTCAGCCTCGCGCGGGTACAGCGCGTCACGATGCGGTCGCATGGGGGTACGCACGTGGAGCAGACAAACAGGGTGTCGACATCATTCAGCAGTGCGAGGTAACCAACTACATCTGGGACAACCAGAAGATCGTTGGCGTCGAGACGACACGCGGCCCGATTCGCGCGAAAAAGGTCGCCTTGGCGGTGGCTGGTCATACCAGCCATTTGGCGGCAAAAGCCGGGCTTCGTTTGCCTATCGAAACGCATGTTCTCCAAGCTTTCGTCACAGAACCGCTGAAGCCGCTCGTAGACCATGTCATCGTCTATGGTGGAGCGCATTTCTACATCAGCCAATCCGACAAGGGCGGCTTGGTACTGGGCGGCGATCTCGATGGATTCAACTCGTATGCCCAGCGCGGGGGGCTCCCTATAGTTGAACACACGCTCCAAAGCGCCAAAGCCCTCATCCCCTCGATCTCGCGCTTACGACTGCTGCGCCAATGGGCCGGGGTGATGGACATGACTATGGATGGTTCGCCCATCATCGGCAAGATGCCGGTCGAAGGGCTCTGGTTAACCGGGGGCTGGAACTACGGCGGGTTCAAAGCGATACCGGCCTCCGGCTACTGTTTCGCATGGACGATCGCGAAGGGCGAGCCGCATCCCGACAATGCGGCATTCACCCTAGAGCGCTTCGAGCGTGGCTACCAAATCGACGAGGCGGGCGCTGGCCCGTATCCGAAAGCTCATTGAGGTTCATCATGTTGAGAATCCCTTGCCCTGTTTGCGGACTGCGGGACGAAACCGAGTTTAATTATGGCGAAGATGCAAGTGTTCGCCGCCCGGATATGGACGAGACCGATCAAAAGGTCTGGCATGACTATGTGTTCATCCGCGACAATCTGCGAGGACCGCACAAGGAATATTGGCATCACGTGAGCGGTTGCAGGCAGTGGATTGTCGTCGATCGAGATACGCTCACGCATGAGATTTTTGGTTCGGCTCTGGCTCGTGAGGTGGCAGCATGACAGCGCGGCGCCTCAAGACTGGGGGGCGGATCGATCGCTCCCGTGAGCTTACCGTTAAATTCGACGGCAAGTCTCTGCCAGCATATCCTGGCGACACTCTGGCATCCGCTTTGCTAGCCGGCGGGCAGCAGATTATTGGGCGGAGCTTCAAATACCATCGCCCGCGCGGTGTGGTCGCAGCGGGCGTTGAAGAGCCGAACGCCCTGGTGCATCTCCGCAGTGGTGATCGCCACGAACCCAATGCACAGGCAACGATGGTGGAAGCCTTCGATGGTCTCGTATCGACGCCACAGAACGCCTGGCCAAGTCTCCAATTCGATGTAGGAGCTGTCAACGGCCTGCTGTCGCGCTTTTTCGGCGCGGGCTTCTACTACAAGACTTTCATCGGCCCTTTTAGGGGGACGAAGTTCTGGATGTTCTGCGAGCATTTCATCCGCAAGGCTGCCGGCATGGGTCAGGCGCCGACTCTTCCGGACCCTGACCACTACGAGAAGATCAATGCTTTCTGCGATCTTCTAATACTTGGTGCAGGTCCCGCTGGCATTTCGGCCGCCCTTGCAGCTGGCCGCAAGGGCGATAGCGTCTTTTTGGTGGAGCAGGACCGCGAGCTCGGCGGATCCCTTCTCAGCGAACCGGTCGGCGCACCATCCGATACATGGCTTGCTCAGGCGCGTTCTGAGCTGAGCGACCTTCCGAAGGTTCGAATTCTGACGCGAACGACGGCGTTTGGTGCTTATGACTGCGAGGTGTTCGGACTCGTGGAGCGCGTTCAGGACCACGTGCTTGCACCTGAGGAGGGAAAACCGCGGCAGCGATATTGGGTGGTGCGAGCAAAACGGGCGATTTTGGCTACCGGAGCCATCGAACGCCCAATGGTTTTTGCCGGAAATGACGTGCCCGGGGTAATGCTCACATCAGCTGTTCGCAGCTACCTCAACCGGTATGCCGTTCTTGCCGGCGAGCGCGTTGTCATCGCAACGAACAATGATAGCGCGTACACTGCTGCCATCGAACTTTCAAAGGCTGGAGCTAAAGTAACGATCTGCGACCTCCGACAGGAAGCGCCGCCGCAATTCGTCGAGAGCGCAAGAAAAGCGGGAATTGATCTGCGATCCGGTCATGCGGTCCTCAAAGTGTCTGGAGGCAAAAGCGTGAAGGCTGCGCACGTCGTTCGCATCAGCCCGGGAGGAAAAATAAAGGGCAACGCTACTCGGATTGCTTGCGATCTCGTCACCGTATCCGGCGGCTGGACTCCGGCGCTGCACCTTTGGAGCCAGCGATTTGGAAAGCCAGAATACAACGAGGAGCTGGACGCGTTTCTTCCGCCGGCTGAAAAAGGGACCTTCAGCTGCGTCGGATCGCTTATCGGCTCTCCGTCGCTCAGGGATACACTCTCACAGGGCCATAAAGCTGGCGGAGCCATCGGGAAGGAACCCGCGCTATTTGGCCACGCTGATCACTGGGGCCGCAACCTTGCGCCGATGACAATCATTGCCAAGGCGAATGGCCGCACCCCTGGTAAGGCGTTCGTAGATTTCCAACACGATGTCAAACTTGCAGATATCGATCAGGCCCATCTCGAGGGCTACGTCTCGGTCGAACATCTCAAGCGCTATACCACCTCTGGCATGGCAGCCGACCAAGGCAAGACTTCGAACCTCAATGCGCTCGCCCGCATGGCAGAACTTCGCGGGCTCGCCATTCCCTCCGTCGGCACGACGACCTTCCGCCCGCCCTATACTCCGGTGACGATTGGCGCCGTCGTCGGCCATGACCATGGGCTCAATTTTCGTCCGACCAGGCTTACGACCATACATGGCTGGCATCAAGATAACGGTGCGGTCATGATCGAGACAGGCGCCTGGCTGCGGCCCTGGTACTACCCGTCCAGAGGTGAAGACATCAACGACGCCTATATTCGCGAAGCCGCGCACGTGCGCGAGCATATCGGCATCGTAGACGTTTCTACGCTGGGTAAAATCGCGGTGCAGGGACCCGACGCCGCAGAGTTCCTCAATCGAATATACGTGAATGGCTTCAAGACACTTCCGATTGGAAAACTGCGCTACGGCATCATGCTGCGCGAGGACGGCTTCGTCTTTGACGACGGGGCCACAACGCGCCTGGGCGAACATGACTATTTCATGACGACCACAACTGCGAACGCCGCGAATGTACTTGCGAGGGCAGAATACCTGCTTCAAACCGCGTGGCGCGATCTCAAGGTGCATGTCACGTCGGTCACAGATAAGTGGTCTACGATCGCCATCGCCGGTCCGAAATCTCGGGCTCTTCTGACTGCCCTCACCGGTGCAGAACTGAGCAACGAGGCCCTCCCGAATAATCATTTTGCAGACGTCACAATTGCTGAAGTGCCTTGCCGCCTGCATCGCATGAGCTTCTCGGGTGAACTTGCCTACGAGCTTTACGTTCCGGCCAAACGTGGCCGTCAAATTTGGGAAGCTCTTATTGCGGCCGGCGCTCCATATAATCTCAAGCCCTACGGTCTCGAAGCAATGGGCGCGCTTCGTATCGAGAAGGGTCACATAACGGGCTCAGAAATCGAAGGGCGCACAACCCTGAAGGATCTGGGTCTTGAAGGCTTTGCTTCGAGCAAGAAGCCATTCGTCGGCTCCGTGTTGCGAAAACGTCCGGTGCTCGAAGATCCAGCACGACCTTCGTTGGTGGGGCTGGAAATCGTCGGAGACTCAAGCACGCGGGCGGGCTCCCTTTTGTACGCACTGAATGCTCCCACCAAGGGCCATGGGGAGGGGTGGGTTTCTTCGGTAACCTACTCTCCGGCGCTGAAAATGAACATTGCCCTCGCGCTCCTGTCACGGGGACCAGAGCGATTTGGCGAGACGATCCAAGTGGTCGATTTCGTGGGCAACCAAACGCTACAAGGGAAAGTGGTCTCCCATCATTTCTTCGACCCCGAAGGACATCGTCAAAATGGTTGAGAAATACGCGCTCCCGGTAAACGGCACAACTAGCGACCACCTGGCTGTCACCATCAACGAAGTTGAATTGGGATATCTGATGCAACTTGCCGGATGGGAAGATTTCGAGAGGAAGGCAAACGATGCGCTTTGGGCAGAGGGGCTGGCGCTGCCAGGTGACTTCTGCTCATCGGTCCGCCGCGGGCGGACTATAGTTTGGCGCATTGCGCCCGACCGGGCGCTGATCCGGTCGGATACCGCTCTCGGCTTGCAAAGCGTAGTCGATCTGGCCGTCCTCGATCTCTCGGACGCGCGAGTATGCCTGACGCTCGAAGGACCCGGCGTCAGCGGGCTTTTCAGTCGTGTAACTGCTATCGACTTTGCCGACGCCGCCTTCCCGGTTGGACATTTCGCGCAGACCGCCATTCACCATGTCGGCGTCCTTATCGACCGCCATGGCCCCGACCAGTTCACAGTCTTCATCCCAACGACGTTTGCAACGTCGCTGACCAGCTTTTTGGCTGATCATCTCACTGCTGAGGGGGCAACCAAGCCCGAAAAAGGGTAAGATCGCGAAAGGAAGTCACGCTTCAATGGTCCTCTATCTGTCATTCATGCAACTGGCTTCTCGCTGCCTCGTGGCACCACCGCCGCGCGAAGAACAACCTATAAAATATGATCAACAGAACCAACCGCCAACAGGCGACCCAAATACGTTCGAAACTCAGGCCGCGTTGGATATCCGCGCTCCTAGACCTAAACCAGCTCGAACTAGCATGGAACTCGAATTGTTCTGTCCGCCCTCGAGTTCCAAACCAGCCGTATTTTGGCAGCATTATTTGCTCCCACTCCTCCAGCGTGTCTCTATCCGGCTAGTTGGTCGTTGAAGAGGCCCATCATGGAATAGGACCCAACCCTGACTGTCCCGGAATCCGAACACCAAATCATAGTGCCGGTCCGGCTGCCCTGAGAGTCAAGCTGGTTCTAAATTCAAGCCGCTCTTCGTTTCGCAAAGATTAGCGGTCTCCTTGTGCACAAGCTGCTCCCGCGATTAACTTCTTGCTGCCGGCATGCGACGCTATCTGCGAGCCTTCTTAGGTCCAACACTTTGGACAGGGGGGCTTGTCGGCGACATAACTCCTCAAATATCCGCGCCTTTAGGCGAGATCGGGACGCGGCTACTCCGAAACAGCCAATTCTGGCTAGGGCTATCCCTTATCAGTTGCGCGCCCGCACATGAGACCAAGAAAAGTTCGCCCCCGCACCCGACTCTATCTTGTACACAAGCTACTGCTATGTTAGCGTTGTAAATATGACGAGCGGGGCTTGAGGAGGCTACTGCCCGCTGCTGCACTGGGAGGTCGGAAGTTGAGCAAAGGTCTCGATCGAGATCCGCTAATCAGGTTCGATATGGTTAGCAAGACATATGACGGAAAGAACTTCGCCGTTCGCGATCTGTGTCTGGACATCTACGAGGGCGAGTTTCTTGCCTTACTCGGACCCTCAGGTTCAGGAAAAAGTACAACGCTCGGAATGCTCGCCGGTTTCGAGCATCCATCTAGTGGCAGCATTACTTTGGCCGGGAGATCACTGCAGGACACGCCAACGCATAAGCGAAGGTTTGGCATGGTGTTCCAAAACTATTCGCTCTTCCCACACATGACGGTGATGGAGAACATCATTTTCCCGCTTCGAATGCAGGGAATGTCGAGGAAGGATGCCTACAGGCTCGGGCAATCGGCGCTTGAGATGGTCGATCTGCGCGATCCACAGATGGGCGAGAGAAGACCCGATCAGCTCTCAGGTGGTCAACAGCAGCGCATCGCGCTTGCACGCGCACTTGTTTTCAAGCCACTTGTCATTCTCTTCGATGAACCGCTCGGCGCGCTGGACAAGAGGCTTCGCGAACAAATGCAGCTCGAGCTGCGCCAGATACACAAGCGTCTAGGCGTTACCATGATCTTTGTCACGCACGATCAGAGTGAAGCGATCACAATGGCTGACCGAATCGCAGTATTTAACGAAGGCAGGATTCAGCAAATCGCCTCGCCCATGCAGCTTTATGACGAGCCAGCGACGCTCTTTGTCGCTTCGTTCGTTGGCGATAATAATAAGATAAATGCCACGGCTATCCGATCGCAAGGCGAGATCTGCCAGGTAGAGCTTAATGACGGTTCCCAAGGCGAGGGAATTAGCCCGAGCCTCATTCAGCCGGACGCGAATGTCGTTATGGTGGTCCGTCCGGAGTGCATCGTAGTCTCTCCAACCGAGGATCTCGCCAACAAATATCCTGCCCGCATTTACGAAGTCATCGCACTGGGTGACCAGACCAGACTTAGGCTGGATGTAGCAGGAAATGTAGAGATTCTTGTCAAAATTCCAAGAACGAGCGGCGCGCTCGAGTACCAAGTCGGGCAAGACCTAGTCGTTGGATGGAGGTCGCAGGACTGCAGGGTCCTTCGAGCCTAAGCAGGATCACACATCAATTGTTGGCGAGCGTTGGCAAGGACGCTCGACCGACGACGCGCGCCTAACATGCATAGGAAATTGTTCTATTCACAAAGGAAGAAAAGGCGAAGTGCATGCGCAGTATCTCAAACAACCTGTACTCGGCTCTCTCACTGGTTGCATTACTGGCAGGGTCTACCGTGGTCGCAAATGCCGATGATCTTACCATCGCCACGTATGGCGGGACATTTGAAGAGGCTTTGCGAAAAGAGGTGTACGAGCCCTTCACCAAGGAAACAGGGATCAATGTTCTCGCGGATGCTTTCTCCGGTGACGTCGGTAAAATCCGCGCCATGGCAACCACTGGGACATACAATTGGCAGCTGGCAGAGAGCGAGTCTGTGATCGCCGCCATCGGCTGCCAGCAGGATTTCCTTGAACGTTTTGATCTTGCCCGGCTCAAACTGACAAAGGATGACTTCGTTCCTGGAAGCCTGATCGAGTGCGGTATTCCCGATGTCATCTATTCCGTCAATTTTGCCTACGACACAAACCAGGTGGCAGAACCTGGTCCAAAGTCCTGGGCCGACTTCTGGAATGTGGAAAAATGGCCGGGCAAACGCGCCATGCGCAAGTCTCCCAACGGAACCCTTGAGTTCGCGTTGCTGGCAGACGGCGTGCCAATGGACAATGTCTACGAGGTGCTGAGCACACCAGACGGTGTCGATCGGGCGTTCGCAAGCCTGTCAAAGCTGAAACCAAACATCGTCTGGTGGGAGACCGGCGCACAGTCCGTTCAGCTCCTCGCGGATAAAGAAGTGGCAATGACGGTCGGCTGGAATGGCCGGCTTTACAGTGCAGCGCACGGCGAGGATCAAAAACAGATCAAGACCGTGTGGAATCAGTTTCGCTGGGAAACGTCAATGTGGATCATGCCGAAGGGCGCTCCGAACGTTGATAATACTTACAAATTCCTTCAGTACGCTACCAAACCGGAACTGATCGCTGAGGTGTCCAAACGCGTCGCCAATGGCCCTGCCGTCGTGGCCGCCGGAAAGCTCATCCCCTCGGGCCTCAATGCCGAACTCCCGACAACCGCGGAAAACCTTAAAAATGGTTTTCCGATGGACGTGCAGTTCTGGGTCGATCACCAGGAAGATCTGACACAGCGCTTCAACAACTGGGTTGCTCAGTAGTAACTGCGGGCGACCTACCCGCTCTAGACAGGATCGGCTTTGGACATTGCCGGAGTATTTGGATGACCGTGACTGCTAAAGCTATGTCCAACGATCTAAATGGATCGGCCGCCGTTAGCTATCGCCGCGAAATGAGGAGGAGAGAGGCGCGCCGGAGCGTGCTCGTCGCGCCTCTCTTCTTGTATCTCATGCTGATATTCGTCATCCCAATTGCCATAATGCTGACCAGGAGCATTGAAGACCCTGAGGTCTCTGTTGTGCTGCCAAAGACCGCCGATCTAATTCAACGCTGGGATGGGACAGATCTGCCCAGCGAGGAGGTATTCGCCGCCCTTGCTACCGACATCAAACAAGCAGTGAGCAATAGGAGTTTGGGCCAAGCGGGTAGTCGCTTGAACTATGCGATACCCGGGTTTCAATCTCTTCTGACGAAAACCGGCCAGAAGATGTTTGGTGTCCCGACGGTCGATGCCGCAGGGGCGCTGAGCCAGATCGATCAACGCTGGACAGATAATCGATATTGGCTGGCTCTCCGCAACGCATCGAGCGCCTATTCGCTGTTCTACTTTAGGATTGCGCTCGGATTGTCCAATACAGAATCTGCTTCCGAGGGCCGCGGCTTTTATCTCGACGTGCTCGCCAGAACGTTATGGATGACGTTCGTCGTTACGTCAGCGTGTGTTATTCTTGGATACCCGCTGGCATACTTTCTTGCGCATGCATCAGATTCGTTACGTAATAAACTAATTCTCTTTGTGCTTGTTCCATTCTGGACGTCTTTGCTAGTGCGAACAACTGCGTGGTTCGTGCTTTTACAAAAACACGGGTTGGTGAACGACATGGGAATACTTCTGGGACTGTGGTCCCAACCTCTGGACCTGATCTACAATCGGTTTGCCGTTTACGCTGCCATGACTCATGTGATGCTGCCCTTTATGGTGCTTCCGCTCTACAGCGTCATGTTGAAAATTCCGGGCGCATATATGAACGCGGCGGCTACGCTCGGGGCTCATCCGCTTCGGGCTTTCAGGGAAGTCTACCTCCCGCTTAGCTTTCCAGGTCTGGGGGCCGGAATATTGTTGGTGTTTATTGTGACACTCGGATTTTATATCACGCCTGCTCTTCTAGGCGGGCCTGCTGATCAAATGTTGAGCTACTATATCGCACAAAACGCCAGCAACTTCGGGAATTGGGGTCTTGCAGCCACCCTTAGCGTGCTCCTGCTTGCCGTCGTAGGAGCTCTCATTTTCTTGCTGAGCAGTCTTAGAGCCACGAACGTCATGCAGGAGGCATAGGAATGACCCCGGTGTTAGGCAAGCGGTTCCCCGCTTTTTCGACGATGGCACTTTGGATTGTCAGTTCGCTGATCATGAGCTTCCTCATCATGCCGATCGTTGTAATCATACCCTTGTCATTCAATTCGGCACCCTATTTTACGTATCCGATGCCGGGGCTTTCACTGCGGTGGTACGCCGAGATTTTCGGAGAGTCTTCAGCATCAGTTATGTGGCAAAGGGGCATCCAAAATAGCTTCATTATCGGCATTTCGTCGACTGTTGTGGCGACCGTTCTGGGGACTTTGGCTGCGTTGGGGCTGAGCCAAAGCAACTGGCGACTTAAAAACATGGTGTTCGCTGTCCTGGTATCGCCGTTGGTGGTGCCGGCAATTGTGTCCGGACTCGGGTTTTTCTATGTCTTCGCTAAGTTGAAGCTGGTTGGTACATTCTGGGGCTTAATATTGGCTCACGCGGCCCTTGGCGCTCCGTTTGTCGTGATAACCGTTTCCGCCACCTTGAAAGGATTCAATCAAACACTTTTGCGGGCTGCAGAGGTGCACGGAGCGTCGCCTGCGCGTGCCTTCTGGGAGGTGACTTTGCCATTGATATCACCCGGGGTGATTTCTGGCACGATCTTTGCGTTCGTTTGGTCGTGGGACGAAATCGTTGTCACGCTATTTCTTGCCACACCTCCGCAGCATACGGTGCCGATACGGATGTGGAGCGGCGTAAGGGAAAGCTTCAACCCCACAATAACTGCAGTGGCCACTCTGTTGATCGTCATGGCGATTGTCTTGATGCTTCTGGTCGATCAGTTGAACCGACGTAGTCTCCGCTTCAAAAACGCTTCGCTGTAATTCCTACGGCGCGCCTTCGTATTCATCAGCAACCCATTGAGCACCCAACTTATACCAAAGGTAGATAGCCGAGTCGCAATATCTCTCGAAACCATAAAGGAAATGGAAATGGATAAAATTATGGACCAATCTGGCGTTGAGCGCAGATCCCGCGTTAACATAGTACAGAAAAAGTGCCGCGAGCGCGGAGTTGACGTAGCGATCTTTACAAGCCCTGAGAACATCTATTACCTAGCCGGTCTAGACTATGAGGGCTACTTCTGCCTGCATGCGCTCCTGGTTCCAGCCAACGGCACGCCGGTGCTCTTCGCGAGAAGCATCGAAACACCCACCATCCTGAGGCAGGCAAAAGACGTCCAATTTATTGGATATGCCGACAATGACGACGTTCCGGCAGCAATCGCGTCGCAACTGGTTGCGATTGCTGGCAAGAGCCCGCGTGTGGCATTGCAAAGGAACAGCGCCTTCAACGTCGCAATCGACGCCCCTCTTCGGGTCGCCCTCCCTAACGCTGAGTTCCTGGACTCATCGGGAATTGTCGAAGAGATGCGTATGGTCAAGTCCCCCGTTGAGATCGAGCAGATCAAACGCGCGGCACGAATCTCAGACATCATGATCGCCGCGGGAATTGGCGCAGCTGGCAACGGTGTAACTGAAAATTCTGTCGCGGCCGAAGTTTATAGAGCCATGATTTCCGCCGGCGGACAGACCCCTGGCTTTCCCCCGTTCATCAGGTCGGTGGACAGGATATGCGAACCGCACACCACGTGGACTTCTCGCGAGCTCAAGACCGGCGACTCTTTCCTTTTGGAGCTTTCGGGCTGCATTGATAGATATCACGCTCCGGTGGCCCGAACTGGCTATATTGGCCCAGCTCCTGCATCCGCAAGCAAGCTTTCCGCAATCAGCAACCAAGCGCACCTCAAGGCCTTGAATGCCCTCAAGCCAAGTGCACTCGCGTCGGATGTACATGCCGCATGGCGGGCCCATCTTCATGCATCCAACGCGCTTCCAAGGCTCGAGCATTGCGGTTACACAGTCGGAATCTCATTTCCTCCGACCTGGACAGGCGGCCCCGGTATAAACAGCCTGCATGGGGCGAGCACTGTCCAGATACAAGAGGGAATGGTATTCCACCTTCTCACGTGGATTACGGATGACGCGGGCAATGATAATTTCTTGTCGGATTGTGTGTTGGTTGAGAAGTCCGGCGGTGTTTTCTTGACGAATTCCCCGAGAGACCTCGCTGCGGTGTAGTAGTCTCGACAAGGTTATCTCTGGAAGCCGCTTAGATATGCGAGGGTTTTGCGAAGGCAATGAACGTTTTAGAAGCTGAACAATCCTTCAATACGGCAGCGTGGATTTATGAAATTCTACGGAATCGTATTGCTCTGCTAGAGTATTCACCGGGGACAAAGTTGTCGGAGAACACCCTTGCTGCTGAGTTTGGGATCAGTAGGACACCCCTTCGAAAAGTGCTTCAGCGCCTCGAATTCGAACACCTTCTTGTGCGGTCTCAAGGCTCCTATACTACTGTAACGGACGTTGATGCCAAAACTCTCAGCCAAATATATGAGGTCAGAATGGTTCTGGCTGAGAACCTTTATAGATTTGTCGAATTGCCGATTCCTAGCGTTACCATTCGGACACTCCGAAGATTGTCTGATGAGGCGGAACAGCTTAAGTCAACTCATGACGTATATCTTCTGGGTAAGATACATCGGGAGGTCGAAGAAGCTCTCGCGGGTACTATTTCAAATGTTAGGGCGAGGGAGATTACGGAGCAACTCTACTTCGAGATTGGTAGAATTTGGCTGAGCTGCGTGCCTAAATTGGACTGGGATGAAGAAGTGGAACTTCTTTCGTCCGAACTGCGGGAACTGATTGCCGTACTCCAACGCGGCGACCTTCGCGGCTTTGGCTTCCGCAGACGAAACCAGGCTGCGATGGCGTTTGATCGCATTTACAAAGTCATTTCCGTGCAATGAATCGCCGAGTGACTAAAATCGAGAGCCGCACCGCGAGTTAGCGCGTTCACCTATTGGCCGACAGTATCTTCTTATCATCGCAAACGCTATTTGAGGGGTATACTATGGGTCGTCGGCATATCGGTGACGATGCTGAGCTCTTTTTGGAGAGGCGCGGCGAAACGGTGACGCAGCTGCTACTTACGACTCCGCTGTTTGCGCTGCTCTTAGCCCTCTCCGCACATGGAACTGGCCAATCCGATCCGAGGAACTCGGAAACAAGTCCCCTCCCGGGCATAACGATCGTGCTCCCGCCGCGGTGAGGTCTAAGCCCGTCGTAGTGCGCACTGCCGCAGGCAAGTGACCCATGGACCTCGGTATCTTCGACGTTGAGCACGGGCAGTGCTCGCATGCCTTCGGTCGCGAGGGTTCAAGTTTACGGCGGTGAGCGGCCTTGCTGGCTATCTCACTGGCGCACCGGAGATCGTCATGACGGAAAGTGGTCAAGGCGCGCTGGGCCCAGCCCTCTTGCCGGTTGGTCAGGGGTATCCGCTGTTCACGATGAGGATGGCGAAGTCTCTCAACGCGTTGCTCGGTTCCTCTTTGATTTTTTCGTTTTCCCCGTTTGTGGTCTACTAAGGGCGCTACGCTGGCTGCTTTGCCAATTTGGAATCTGCGCAGCGTGCATGCTTCGCCGGCAAAGTGTTCACGCCGCGGGTTTCACCGAGGCGGCAAATACTTATGTCTGGAAAGACATTTCGGTGCATGATTTCGAGCACGGAGCCAACGGCAGCTTGACAAAGAAGACGTCGGCGCTACGTGAATATGCAGTCGCCGGAACGCTCCATCTCGACCATCTCGCTGCAATGGCAGACATCAAGGCCGAGAAACCCGCTAAGGAACGTCTAGCTGCAGAGTTGAACGAGGCGCAAGGCGAACCACTCGACGGTGTCCGACACGCGCTTGCGAATCTGGTATCGGCGCACGCGGCCCTTTGTGAACTCCTTGGGACTGGGCTCGTTCGTTGAACTCGGCTAACTCCAAAATTTCTGACGAAGACTTGGGGGAGCGCCTCCGACTTGCCCGGGAGGCTGTCAAACTTACACAGGCGGCTGCGGCAAGCAACATAGGTGTGGCCCGGACGACGCTCATGCCATCGAACAGGGTCAGCGCGGCATTAAGCTAAAAGAGTTGCAGAAGCTTGCGAAGCTTGCGCTTTCGATTTTGGCGCGACGGCCGTTATCGATGAGAGGAAGGCAAAAAGGAATCGCGACTGAACGGCTTGCTTCCCTGCCCATCCTCGTCACGGCCGATCTTCTGAATCATCCGGAGATTGAAAAGCATCTCGGCCGCGCTGCGCTGGCGGACGCGGTTTGTGCAGCTCTAACTGGAGCCAGGATGCAGGTGCCGGCTGCGTACCTGCCATGGGCTTGCGATCTGTTAGGGCTGCGCGCAAGCGAGTGTTCGAGCCTTCCAAGGAGCAGCCCCAGGTGAAAGATTGACAAATGTCTCAAGGACGCCGATGCGGCATGGCTAAGGCGTATAGATCTCGTCGGCGACAACGGTTGCAATGACGCCGTCTTTGCTGGGTCTGTCAATTGGAGTTGGCGCAACTCGCTTTGGTTGCGCAGCGCTTACATCGCCGTGCCAAGCGTGGCATCGCGGCGGAGTCGGCTAGGCTCAGATCGCGAAAGGTGGGGTCAAGAAATCTGTGAGGGGGCCACCGGCAGGGCCGCCGCGCTTGCTGCTATCCCACCTATTAAATGCGGGCAAGCCGCTCCAGCCGAAAAGCCGAATTGAAGTCATGCGACACATGATTTTTTTTCGCGGCTCTCGCCGGAGGGCTCATGATACCGTCAATTCTGAACGGGCAGCATGAGGGCGCTTCTTGGGTTAAGGAGCGCTATGTTATGAGGTTTGCGTTGCGTTTGCCAACTGGCTCTGTCGGGCTCAGGGGTATCGTCGCGTTGAGGAACTTCGGTACGGATGGCCCGGAAACGATCGTAGTCGCTTTGAAAAAAGACTGGCGCAACGAAAACGGCCGAAGCACTAATCATTGGACGAGAGCTCAGCGGCAGGTGCAACTCAATTCAAAACAGAGTCAGATTAGTGAGGCTTGGAGACTATGCCGACATATCCATTCTCGCCGTCTATCATTGAACATATCAGGTCCATGATCTCGCAGTTTGCGCCTCTGAGAACCACCAACGCAGAGAACTTGAAGCGAGCAGCGGTTGGGATCATTCTGGTTGCAGCAGACGATGGCTCGGGCGAGACTGCCTTTTTGCTTACGGTGCGTAGCGCTAAGCTGCGTGCACACGCAGGCCAATACGCTTTACCGGGAGGACGGAGCGATCTGGGGGAAGACGCACTCGACACAGTTATTCGGGAATGTTCAGAAGAAATCGCCATAGAGCTTTCGCCTGATCATGCTTTGGGTACTTTGGACATATATCCAACCCAATCTGGCTATGCGATTACACCCGTCGTTTTTGCAATCACAAAAGACCAGGATCTCTGTCCCAATCCAAACGAAGTAGATCAAGTTTTTCGGATCAAGCTCTCCGACCTATCTGGCGAGCGGTCAGCACAGTTTTTCAGTGAGAATGAAGGCGGTCCATGTCTTTTACGCTTTCCAATATTTGACCATTACATACACGCACCAACAGCGGCCATTCTATATCAATTCATCGAGTTTGTAGCTGGTCGACACCAACGTGTTGACGACCTCTCAGCTCCGGATTTTGCAAGACGATAGTACCCACCATTGCAATCTCCAAAAAGCTCGAAAGTGCACCTATCTGAACTCAGCCAGTGCACTGCAGCTCCGGCTTGGAGATCTGAAGGACCTCAGTCCGGCCCGCCTCTGATGTTTCGACATTTGGCTGAATCCCGATCCCGACAATTACGATATCCCGGCGAACGCGCGCCGTCTTTCCTATGAGCCAGCGTCACCCGACCATCGCGGCCGGTCAGCATGGCCAACTCGACGAGCCTGCAAATTCCCACATCATGGCTTCGATGGAGCTATCGAACGAATGATGCCGTTTGAACCGAGGTCACGCGCTGCAAAATCCGCGACGCGCTTCTGGGAAGGCAGTTTAAAGGGGTGAGGCACCTTTCGGTGAACCCACTCGGATCAGCAGATCGTGTATGGCAGTTCTGTTCGTCGGTCGTGGTCGATCGTAATCGTGCTCTTGAGCGGCGGGATGGCACGTTGAATGCAATCCCTGCGCTCGCAAATACGGCATGAAACGCCGATGGGCTCGAAGGCTGCGCTGTTGGCAAAATCCAGCCGGTCCGCATAGACGAAATCGCCCGCATCAGAGATCTCGCATCCGAGCGCGATCGCGTAGCGTCGATGAGGAGAACCAAATCCACCGTCCGTCTTGGTGATTTCTGTGGCAATACTGAGATAACGCACGCCGTCCGGCGTCTCGGCTAGCTGGCAAATCATGCGGCCGGGAGTTTCAAACGCCTGATGAGCGTTCCACAACGGGCAAGCTGCGCCGTAGCGGGCGAACTGCAACTTAGCGGCGCTGTGGCGTTTTGTGATGTTGCCAGCCCGGTCGATGCGCGCGAAGAACACCGGAACGCCCTTTATCCGAGGTCTTTGCAACGTCGAAAGGCGATGCGCGACCTGCTCGAAGCTGGCGGCGAAGCGTATTGCGAGCAGGTGGAGGTCGTGCCGAAGTCCTTTTGCCGCGGCCAGGAACGGACGGTACGGCAACATAAGCGCTCCGGCAAAATAATTCTGGAGGCCGATTCTGCATATCTCTGCCGCTTCGGAGGTACGGAAGCGCGCTCGCTCGATGATGGCGTCGATCTCCGCACGGAACTCCAGGGCGCCGATCTGGAATGCCAGCTGGAAACTGCGCGTTGACGCAGGTGAGTATGAGTTCAGGTACAACACGCGCGCGGAAGCATCGAAGCGCCTGATTGCCCGCTCGCCGTTGCTAGCACGCGCTAGACGAACATGATGGTGCTGTTCCAAGTGGTCTGCGAAGGCAGTACCGACATCTCGATCCGGCACGCCCAGCGCTTTCGCCAGATGCTCGGCCGCCCGGTCGAGCTCATCGATGTAGTTGTCAACAAAATGAAAGAAGTCCCGCACTTCCTCGTAGGATGTCGGTTCGGCAAAAGCATTGGTTCGGATCAGCTGGTCGTCGAAGCTGGCAAGCTGCTCGCTATTTCTGCGATATGCCTGATGGCAGGTAATCAGCGCATGAGCGAGAGACGGTGCGTTTTGGGCAACGAGCTTGAGTTCCTGAAATCCGGCCGAAACACCGCCGAATACGGGGTCAGAAAGTGCCTCGCTCAGTGCCGAGAGCAGCCGGTCGGCCTCGCTGCCGCCGATCGAAGCGATATCCACGTGGAATTTTTCGGCGAGCGCAAGAAGCACCGCGGCTGACACGGGCCGTTGGTTGTTTTCTATCTGGTTGAGATAGCTGGTCGAAATCCCCAGACGCTCAGCGAATGCCGCCTGGGTAGCGTTGTTGGCCTCCCGCAGTTCGCGGACGCGGCGTCCAATGAAGAGCTTACCGTTTGCCATTTGCAAATTCGCATGTTGCTGTTTGCAAATTCATACATTTCGCAATCGCACACGGTCAAGCCTTTCCCGTTCATTGCCGGCGACCTAATGCGGAGCGTAATTCCAGTGGAGGCGCTCATGCCATTGTGCAGCAAAGCAAAGCCGAGTTCGAGGCAAAGCCAGATCACCGCATTGCGATTCCAGACGACCTGGAAGATCCTCGAGCAAACGGCTGGGCGCTGATGCTAGCCGTTCTCGAACAACTCGAAATCCGTCGTGCGCAGGCTCGCATGGGCGGAGGGCAGAAGCGCGTCGATGCTCAACACGCAAAAGGCAAGCTGACGGCCCGAGAGCGCCTCGTGGTGCTTCTCGATGAAGGCTCCTTCGAAGAATACGACATGTATGTCACGCATCGTGCGACGGACTTCGGCATGGCTGAACAGAAGGTCGCTGGGGACGGAGTGGTCACAGGCTGGGGTACGATCAACGGCAGGCTGGTCTACGTCTTCTCACAGGACTTCACCGTGCTTGGCGGATCCCTCTCCGAGACACACGCCCAGAAGATCTGCAAGATCATGGACATGGCGGTGCGCAATGGCGCGCCGGTCATTGGCCTCAACGATTCCGGCGGCGCGCGCATCCAGGAGGGTGTCGCCTCGCTTGCCGGCTACGCCGATGTCTTCAAGCGCAATGTAGATGCTTCCGGCGTCATTCCGCAGATTTCGGTGATCATGGGCCCGTGCGCCGGCGGGGCGGTCTACTCCCCGGCCATGACCGACTTCATCTTCATGGTTCGAGATTCCTCCTACATGTTTGTGACCGGCCCCGATGTGGTCAAGACGGTCACAAACGAGATCGTGACCGCGGAGGAACTAGGCGGCGCTGCAACGCACACACAAAAGTCCTCTGTTGCGGACGGCGCTTTCGAAAACGACATCGAGGCTTTGGAAGAGGTTCGGCGCCTGTTTGATTTTCTGCCATTGCACAATCGGGAAAAGCCGCCCGTGCGGCCATTCTATGACGATCCGGAACGGATCGAGTTACGTCTCGACACGCTGGCGCCGGAGACCGCCAACAAACCCTACGACATGAAGGAACTAATCCTCGCCATCGCCGATGAAGGCGACTTCTTCGAGCTTCAGGCCGCATTCGCCCGCAACATCATCATTGGGTTTGTTCGCATCGAGGGCAGGACGGTAGGGGTGGTTGCCAACCAGCCGATGGTGCTGGCCGGATGCCTCGACATCGATTCCTCCCGCAAGGCGGCGCGTTTCGTTCGCTTCTGCAACGGCTTCGACATCCCGATCCTGACGCTTGTCGACGTGCCAGGTTTCCTGCCGGGCACCGCCCAGGAATATGGCGGCGTCATCAAGCACGGCGCCAAGCTGCTGTTTGCCTATTCCCAGGCGACCGTTCCGATGGTCACATTGATCACACGCAAGGCCTATGGCGGGGCCTACGACGTGATGGCGTCGAAACATATTGGCGCGGACATCAATTACGCCTGGCCGACCGCCGAAATCGCGGTGATGGGCGCAAAAGGCGCGGCCGAGATCCTCTACCGGTCCGAACTCGGCGATCCAGAGAGGCTTGCTGCTCGCACCAGGGAATACGAGCAGTGTTTCGCCAACCCCTTCATTGCCGCCGAGCGCGGCTTCATCGACGAAGTGATCATGCCACATTCCTCACGCAAGCGGATCGCGCGTGCCTTTGCCGCTCTGCGCGGAAAAAGCGTCGAGACGCGCTGGAAGAAGCACGACACCATCCCGCTTTGAGTATGCAAAAATGTTCAAGAAGATCCTGATTGCCAATCGTGGCGAGATCGCGTGCCGGGTGATCAAGACGGCGCAGAGGCTCGGCATTGCCACCGTTGCCGTGTACTCCAACGCTGACCGCGACGCCCTGCACGTCCGGCAGGCGGATGAAGCGGTCCATATCGGGCCCGCCGCCTCGGGCCAGTCCTATCTTCGCATTGCCAACATCCTCGATGCCGTTGCCGCCACAGGCGCTGATGCGGTTCATCCGGGCTACGGTTTCCTGTCCGAGAATTCGAATTTTGCCGAAGCGCTGAAAGCCAAGGGCATCGCCTTCATCGGCCCCTCGCCGGTCGCCATCGAAGCGATGGGCGACAAGATCACCTCGAAGAAGATCGCGGCATCCGCCGGTGTCTCCACCGTGCCCGGCCATATGGGCCTGATCGAGGACGCAGAGGAAGCGGTGCGTATCGCCAGCGAGATTGGCTTTCCTGTCATGATCAAGGCATCCGCCGGCGGCGGCGGCAAGGGCATGCGCATTGCCTGGAACGACGTCGAGGCGCGCGAAGGATTTCAGTCCTCGCGAAACGAGGCGAAGAACGCCTTTGGCGACGACCGCATCTTCATCGAGAAATTCATCACCGAGCCACGTCACATCGAAATCCAGGTGCTCGGCGATCAGTACGGCAATATCGTCTACCTCGGCGAGCGGGAATGCTCGATCCAGCGCCGCAACCAGAAGATCATCGAGGAGGCGCCATCACCGTTCCTCGACGAAGCAACCCGGCAGGCGATGGGTAAGCAGGCCATCGCTCTTGCCAGGGCGGTCGGCTACCACTCCGCAGGCACGGTTGAGTTCATCGTCGACCGCGACCGCAACTTTTACTTCCTCGAGATGAACACGCGGCTTCAGGTCGAGCATCCGGTCACCGAACTGGTAACCGGCATCGATCTGGTCGAGGAAATGATCAGCATCGCCGCCGGCCAAAAGCTGCGCTTTGGCCAAGAAAATGTCAGGCTGAACGGCTGGGCGGTCGAAAGCCGGCTCTACGCCGAAGACCCGTATCGCAATTTCCTGCCCTCGATCGGTCGTCTGACACGCTACCGGCCGCCCGCCGAAGGTGCGCGTGCGAACGGCTCACTCATCCGCAACGATACCGGTGTGGTGGAGGGCTCGGAAATCTCGATGCACTATGATCCCATGATCGCCAAGCTCTGCACCTGGGCGCCCGATCGGCTGGGCGCAATCGACGCAATGGCTGCTGCGCTGGATGATTTCGAAGTGGAAGGCATCGGCCATAACTTGCCGTTTCTCTCCGCCGTCATGAACCATCCCCGGTTTCGCGAGGGGCGGCTGAGCACTGCCTTTATCGCCGAGGAGTTTCCAGACGGCTTCGCAGGTGTACCTCCGACCGATGCGGATGAGCGCAAGCTCGCCGCTGTCGCGGCACACATCAACTGGAAACTCCAGCACCGCAATGTCCAGATCTCCGGGGCGATGGACAATCATCGTCGCAAGGTCTCCACTGATTGGGTCGTGACGCTTGGCAGCCATGCCTTCGCAATCGCGGTGCGCGATCAGGAAGACGCAACCGCGGTTTCATTCGATGACGGCTCGGTCCTGAGCGTGGTCAGCGACTGGCTCCCGGGACGGCACCTCGCGCACTTTCAAATTGGCGCCGAGAGCATGTCGATCAAAACGTCACGATCGGGAACCGGCTACCGACTGCGCTGGCGCGGCATGGATGTTGTCGCCCATGTACGCAGCCCACCTATCGCCGAGCTCGCGCGATTGATGCCGAAGAAGCAGCCGCCGGACACCTCCAGGCTGCTGCTTTGCCCGATGCCCGGCGTGGTCACCGCGATTGCCGTGTCCGAGGGAGAGTCGGTCGAGGCTGGACAGGTGCTCGCCACCGTCGAGGCCATGAAGATGGAGAACGTGCTTCGCGCCGAACGGCGGGCCGTCGTCAAACGGATCGCCGCCAAGGCGGGAGCAAGCCTCGCCGTCGACGAACCCATTCTGGAGTTCGAATGATGGCCGACGCCAAACTCGCCGACTGGCGTACTCTTGCCGAACGGGAGCTGAAGGCGTCACCAGATGCCCTCGTCTGGCGCACGCCCGAGGGCATAGACGTCAAGCCGCTCTACGCAGCAGACGACCTGGATGGGATTAACCACCTCGCCACCCTGCCCGGCCTGAAGCCATTCGTCCGCGGACCGCGCGCGACGATGTATGCCGGCAGGCCGTGGACGATCCGGCAATACGCCGGCTTCTCGACCGCGGAGGAATCGAACGCCTTCTACCGCAAGGCGCTCGCCGCCGGCCAGCAGGGCGTGTCGGTCGCCTTCGATCTCGCCACGCATCGCGGCTATGACAGCGACCATCCGCGTGTCGTCGGCGATGTCGGCAAGGCCGGTGTAGCGATCGATACCGTCGAGGACATGAAGATCCTGTTCGAGGGCATACCGCTCAAGGACATTTCCGTCTCCATGACCATGAACGGTGCGGTCATTCCGATCCTTGCCTGCTTCATCGTCGCCGGCGAGGAACAAGGCTGCCCGACGGCCCAGCTCTCCGGGACCATCCAGAATGACATCCTGAAGGAGTTCATGGTCCGCAACACCTACATCTATCCGCCCGAACCCTCGATGCGAATCGTCGCCGACATCATCGAGTACACCGCAAAGGAGATGCCTAAGTTCAACTCGATCTCCATCTCCGGCTATCACATGCAGGAGGCCGGCGCGACGCTGGTGCAGGAACTCGCCTTCACGCTGGCCGATGGGCGCGAATATGTCCGCGCGGCGTTGAAGAAGGGCCTCGACGTCGACGATTTTGCCGGACGGCTCTCGTTCTTCTTTGCGATTGGCATGAATTTCTTCATGGAGGCCGCCAAGCTGCGGGCAGCGCGACTTCTGTGGTCGCGTATCATGGAAGAGTTCGAACCGAAGAAGCCTTCATCGCTGATGCTGCGCACGCACTGCCAGACATCGGGCGTGTCGCTGCAGGAGCAGGACCCCTACAACAACATCGTGCGCACCGCCTATGAGGCGCTCGCCGCGGTGCTCGGTGGCACGCAGTCACTCCACACCAACTCCTTCGATGAGGCGATCGCACTGCCGACGGAGTTTTCGGCGCGCATTGCGCGAAACACCCAGCTTATCCTCCAGCACGAGACCGGCGTGACCAAGGTCGTCGACCCGCTGGCTGGCTCCTATTACGTCGAAAGCCTGACCGCCGAACTTGCTGACAAGGCGTTGTCGCTCATCGAGGAAATCGAGGCAATCGGCGGCATGACCAAGGCCGTCATTGAGGGCCTGCCAAAACGCCTGATCGAGACGGCGGCGGCCCGCCGCCAGGCGGCGATTGACCTCGGCGAAGAGGTGATCGTCGGCGTCAACAAGTATCGGCTGGAAAGTGAGGCCGCAATCGACGTTCTGGAAATAGATGCGGCGGTGCGCGAGGCACAGATCCGTCGTCTCGAACAAACAAAGCGTCAGCGCGACCCCAAGCGCGTCGACGCAGCCCTTGCCGCGCTTGGTCAGACCGCGGCCAGCAGCAAGGGCAATATACTCCAAGCAGCCGTCGAAGCGGTGCGCGCTCGCGCGACGGTAGGGGAGATTTCCGACACTCTGCGTAGCGCCTTCGGCGATCACGTGGCCGTTCCTGAGGTGACCTCGGAGGTTTACGGCGCCGCCTTCCAGAATGAGCCGGAATACCAAACCCTAAGTTCCCGCATCCGAGACGTTTCTGTCTCGCTTGGCGGCCGGCCGAAGTTGATGGTGGCCAAGCTCGGCCAGGATGGCCATGACCGTGGCGCCAAAGTGATCGCATCGGCGTTTGGCGATCTCGGCTTCGATGTGGTCGCCGGCCCGCTCTTCCAAACGCCGGAGGAGGCAGCAAGCATGGCGGTGGCTTCTCATGTTCATGTCGTCGGCGCGTCGTCGCTGGCGGCCGGACACAAGACATTACTGCCGCAGCTCGTCGCGGCGTTGAAAGCAAAGGGTGCCGAAAACATCATCGTTGTGTGCGGTGGCGTGGTGCCGCGCCAGGATTATCAGTTCCTGATGGACCACGGGGTGGCCGCTGTGTTCGGCCCTGGAACGCACGTCCTGGATGCAGCATGTGCGGTCGTCGATCTGCTTGAAGGAAGGCGCCGCAATCAATGAAGACGCTCGTCTTCGAGTCTTCGGTAATCCGGCGACATGCCCATGCTCGGACAGCAACGCTGTAATGGTCCGCCACGGCTCTCGAATGGCACGAGCGGGCAGCTTCGGTTGCAGCAGCCCTGCGAATGGCCGACGAGCACAAGAGGGCCATCGAAGTCGATGCGATCTCTGAGCGACGCAGAGCACAACGAAATTCCGTAGTTGGCCGGTGACGTCGCGTTGAGCACTGGAAAACCGACCAGAATGCCGTAAAGACGGGCGGCTTCGGCATGAGGGAGAAGAAGATGGCAGTGAGTGCACCGCAAATAAGCTCCGAGAATGCCCGGCCCTTGTGGACGCAAACCGCAGTCCGCGCTCTCTATGAACTCCCCTTTAACGACCTTCTCTTCCGCGCTCAAACCGTCCACCGCCAGAATTTCGATCCCAACAAGGTCCAGCTCAGCCGGCTTCTCAGCATCAAGACAGGCGGCTGTCCGGAGGATTGCGGCTATTGCAGCCAGTCGGCCCATCACGAAACCGGCCTGAAGGCATCGAAGCTGATGGAAGTCAGGCGCGTCATCGCCGAAGCGACCAAGGCGCGTGACGCCGGCGCCACCCGCTACTGCATGGGAGCCGCGTGGCGCAATCCCAAGGC
>NZ_JAMYUT010000045.1:0-39304 GCF_040323235.1 Mesorhizobium sp. M0051 | reverse complement strand
AATCAAAAAAAAAAAAAATATCCCCCCCCCCCCCGCGGGGGGGGCCGCCATACACCACCCC
The DNA here is from genome assembly GCF_040323235.1 of Mesorhizobium sp. M0051. NCBI lineage: Bacteria > Pseudomonadati > Pseudomonadota > Alphaproteobacteria > Hyphomicrobiales > Phyllobacteriaceae > Mesorhizobium > Mesorhizobium sp. M0051. Next base: position 39,243 of record NZ_JAMYUT010000045.1, on the reverse strand, counting down.
GCGGGGCGCCTATCTTCTTTTGGGGGGGGGGGGGGGGCCCCGCCCCCCCCCCCCCAAAAACCGCCGGTCGAGCCCGGCTAGCCGCGACTCATCTTCTAGCGAATTCAGGTATTCTCCCTTTCCAGTTGGCAACCGTGGTCTGCTAGCTGTCTGGCCGAGGTCCTATGAGGAGCTTGGACGTCCGGACTACACACCGAACCTGCTATATACGCCTGGCGTTGAGGAGGAAACCGATTGCCCCTGTGCCCGCCGATGATCCGTCACCTGAGATCCCCTGACCTGTTTGGACCCATCGATCGCCTGCCGGCACTTGGCACGCGGATTAGAGAGCGGACATTCGAGGTCCTCAACCCGTCGACCGGCGAAGTGCTGGCAGAACTACCTGACATGGGAGTCGAAGAGACATGCGCTGGAATCGAGAAGGCCTATGTCGCGCAGCCTGGATGGGCAGGGTTTACCGCACGTGAGCGCAGCGATGTTCTATGGCGATGGCATGAGTTGATCATCGACCACACCGACGATCTCGCTGCAATTCTCACCGCGGAGATGGGCAAGCCGCTTGCCGAGGCCAAATCGGAGATATCGCATGCTGCGGCGTATCTGCAATGGTACGCCGAGGAGGCAAATCGCGTCTATGGCGAGACGATCTCCGCACCATCGACGGACCGCCGAATGCTGGTGATCAAGCAGCCCATCGGGGTGGTCGGCACGATAACCCCATGGAATTTCCCGGCCTCGATGGTGGCGCGCAAAATCTCGCCAGCCTTGGCGGCGGGCTGCACGATTGTCCTCAAGCCCGCTGAACAGACGCCGCTCGTGGCTGGAGCAATGTTCGCCCTCGCCCATCAGGCAGGCTTCCCCGAAGGCGTCGTCAACCTGATCTATGCGTCCGAAGGTCACGCGGTCGGCCGCGAACTTTGCACAAATCCCAAGGTCCGCAAGATCAGCTTCACCGGCTCTACTGAAATCGGGCGCTTACTTATGCGCCAGTGCTCGGACCAGATCAAAAAAGTCAGCCTAGAGCTCGGCGGCAATGCACCCTTCATCGTCTTCGATGATGCCGATATCGATGCCGCGGTTGACGGTGCGATCCAGGCGAAATACCGCAATGCCGGCCAGACCTGCGTTTCAGCGAACCGCCTTTACGTCCAGTCGCGCGTTCACGGCGAGTTCGTCGAGAAATTCGTGGAACGGGCTCGCCAACTTCAAGTTGGTGACGGTTTCGCTCCCGGAGTGGACATCGGGCCTCTCATCGACAAGCAGGCTTTGGCCAAGATTGAATCCCATATTGCCGATGCCGTAGCTAAAGGCGGCGCAATTCGATGCGGGGGCAAACGCGTCGGCACGAATGGCACGTTATTCCAACCAACGGTCCTGACCGGTGTCACCAGCGAGATGACCGTGGCGCAAGAAGAGACATTCGGGCCGCTCGCACCGATTATTCGCTTCAACGATGCGGATCAGGTCGTGCGTGATGCCAATGAGACGATCTACGGCCTCGCGGCGTATTTTTATGCCTCTAACCTGAAGCGTGTCTGGCGTGTCGCCGAGGCCTTGGAATATGGAATGGTCGGGGTAAATACCGGCCGGATGTCTTCGGAAGCGGCGCCGTTCGGTGGGATAAAACAGTCCGGCATCGGGCGGGAGGGATCCCGCCATGGCCTCGAGGACTACCTCGAAATGAAATACCTCTGCATGGGCGGCATCTGAAGCATCGGCTTGCAGGGTTCACAGACGGGTTACCTAGCGAGCGACCTCCAAACTTGTGAATTGTAGAATCGCTCCTCGATTGGGAACTGAGGGGCGGTCCGCACCCGAGCAAACACGCAATCCTGAGGAGGCCCCTAAAAGGATGTATCTCTCGACGAGGACAAGCGTCTGCATTTTCGGCGAAGACGGCGCGCATGCGACGGAGGATACGCTTGCGATTTGGCGGCCCTCGCCGACTATCCTCAGGCGACGGGCTGTCGTTGCGCGGGTCTGGTTGGAGCTTGTGCACCAAGCCATCGTAATCAGTAGCTCAGCTGTTCTTCGGCTGACTGCCGCGCCGGTACATGCTCGGACAGAATCGAAGGTACCATCACGCGGAATTCGCATCCACATTGGTGATCGGCGCACGGTCCAGGGCGCGCCAGGTTGACCGAGCGGGTCGAACCGAATGACAGCCTTGACCGGCTGGAGGACGGAAATCCCGATGCCGAAGAGGTTGGTCAGCCCAGTCGAGCCCACACGCATTTTCGGCACGAACAGCAAGGGCTGGGAAGCGATCGGCCGAGCGGTCCTTGAAGGGGCGGGCCAGGGTTGTTTGACGACGCGTTGGTTCAGGTCAGCTAATCTAGTCTCTACCGTTCAGAGCGGCTTCCCTCGCCAGTGACACCGAGTCAAGATATTTGGCATCGTCGGCTTTGATTGCCGCGCAGATCTGGTCGAGATGGGGACAGCTCACTGGTGCACCTTTGGGCTCATAGTGTTTCCTCGTCATCGAGATGAGGATTGCCGGATTTGGCGTAGAACACCAACACGGGTCCGAGATCAAAGCGCGTCCCGGGCGCAAGGCGCTGGACGGACCGGGGCCATGTTTCGGTTGAGGCGCCATCGATGCCTCGCGCCAGCGTTCTGGCGAAGCGGGGCATCAGCGGAGCGAGTGTCGGTGCCAGGATCGCAGCGGCCGTCGTCTGAAGGGCTAGCGAAGTCCGATTGCGGGCGGGATAGAAACGTCGCGCCGCCGCAAAGTCTCGCGCCCCGCGGTAGATCACGCAATCGCGCACGAATTCGCAGACCTGAGTGGCCGCGCGCCGAACCGAGAAGCCTTCGTCCGAATAGGCGCGCTCCATCGCCGCGCGATAGATCTCTATGCGAGCAAAGAAGGCGCGGTCGACCGGGCTCCAGTCGCCAGCATCGGGTACACGGCCGGCAAAATCCTGCTTGATCTCCTGGTTCAACGCCTCAAGCCAGTTCAGCCAAATCCCTTGGAACACCTCGTTCTCGGTGCGGCGCAGCGCGTCCAGCGTGAAATCCGTCCGCTCATCTTCCGGGCGTGTCAGGCCCAAATGAAGGCGTACGACATCGACTGTGTTTGGGCTCAGAACCTCCTTGCCCCAGACCGCATGGCGGCAGCTGGTTGAGAACTTCTTGCCGTCGAGCAGGTAGAACTCGTTGACGTGATAGCGGATGCGTGGCTTCCAGTGGGAGAAGACCTCGGCGTAAAGAGCGGGGTAGAGTAGCGCGTGGTAGAACGAATTGTCGAAGCCGAAGAAATGGACAATCTGCCAGTCGTTGCCGGGCATCTCCGCCTTCCAGTCGCGACCCATCGAGCGGCCGAGCGCTTGGATGTTGTACAGAAAACCGAATGCCATCTCCGGCCACACCCAGATCACTTGCCCCGGGAACCCCTCGGCCGGCAGGCCCCAGTCCGAGGGGTGGGTAATGGGCACTGAAAAGTCGCGGCGTTGGCGTAGGCGCGCGAAGAGATCCAAGATCCGTAGCGGGACGCCCGACGCCCTTAGATGCCGGTCGATATTGTCGTAGCATTGGTCCATGGCAAGTTCTGGACGGCGGAGGGAGCCGACCACCGGCGCCTCGGCAGACTGCCGTGACCGCGCTGCACCTAAATCGTGGCAAAGGTTTGGGGCACCGCATTCCTCGCAGATGTTGCCAGCGGCGGAGCCGCCGCAATCGGGGCAGAGGCCGCCAACATCCGGCTCGTAAAGATAGTGGCCTGTCACAGCATCAAAAAGCGCAGGGCTCTGGCGCAAATCTACCGCCGCGCTGCTCAGAAGACTCCGGAAACACGCGGTTTGGAACTCGCCGTAACCGTCATCGCCCATTGTGGCTTGGAAGCTGTGGATCTCACAATCGAGATGTGCAAGCGTGGCGCGAATCTCGTCGGCGTAGTAGCGCGCCACATTTGCAGGCGTCGATTGATCGGCATCGGCGCGTGTCGCGACGTAGCTCTGGTAATCGTCGCTTCCGGTCAGGTGATAGGCCTCCACTCCTTTCATGCGCAGGAAACGAGTATAGACGTCAGCGCCGAAATAAGGGCCAGAAAGATGCCCCAGATGCAGATCGCCATTTGGCGTTGGCGGCGTGGAGAAGACGAAGATTGGGCCGCGTGGAGTCGTGGTCTTTGCAGCGGCATCAAGGGCGGCCTCGCCGTCTCGCCAGTAGACAGCGACGAAATCTAGGTCTTTGTTTCCGTCATTGCGCAGCACATGCGCTTCAAAAGGGTGGAACAGAACGACATCGCCGGCCTCGACCGAGATTTCCCCACGGTCGGTCGTGACCTTGCCCGCGCCAGACAGGACCACGAAAGCCTCGATTTCGTCGTGCCGATGGGGCTCGGATGTGACGCCCGGTCCAACCTTTCCGAATGAAAACCCCGTGCGAGCGCTGCCTGTTCCAAGCGTGGCCGTGTCGATACCAAACGCCCGCGACAGTTCCGTTCGAGAAAACGTGTATTTGCGCATGACAACCAACCTAAGCTGTTGAAGCAGTGGGACCTTCGGCTGCCAACGCAACAGCCTCCCTTGCAATTCGTGGAGAGAAACGGCAGCCCGACCCGTTGGCGGCGCGACCAGGATAGTGCAGCTCTGGACCGGCAAGCGGGCAACCAAGGGGGGGCACTAGTCGGGCTGTAGGCGCACAGAAGACCGCCTGCGACCACCTCCGCAATCCACGTGCCAAAGCGTCGTAACGGGCTGCGGTCGATGCTCCGCGAGCCCGCAAATCAGACGTCCATACCGTCCGCGCATTTTGAGCGGTCGATCAGTTTCGTGTGCATGCCTCCGCCTGGCTGCGTGAGCTCAATCGCGATAGAAGATGCCATTTGGGGGCTTGAGATTGTCGAGATCGGCCACTTTGCCCTCGGGCGGGTTAAGGGCGCGCTTAAGCACGTTATATTCAGCGCGGGTCGGCCCGCCGGTTGAAGCACGCTGGAACACCAAGTAGAGTGTCCGCCGAGAACGATTGCTTTTGTTCGGTCGTGAGTAGTGCGGTGCGTAATCGTCGAAGATGAAGATGTCGCCAGACTTCCATACTACGGGTTCCCAGGAGAACTTTTCGGCAACTTGAGGGTCGATCACCCCACCGGCATCCATGGGAAACACCCCCTTCTTGTGGTTGCCGGGGCTGAAGAAAAGCCCGCCGTTTTCCTCGTCGGAGTCGTCGATGCCTATGGCAACCACCGCATGGACCATCCGATCCGGGAGTTTGTGTGGAATGTGATAAATGTCCTGATGCGGGAGATAGCCGCCGCTGTCGGGGTAGTGGAAAATCAGCAACTCCTTGAGCCTGCGCGAATCTTCGCCAAGCAACTCCTCGACCGCTGACTTTATGCGCTGATCTTCTAAGAGCAAACGACGCAATGGACCATGGAAGTCGAGAAAATTCTCCATCTTGGAGGTGATCTTTCGATTGTCCGTCGTCTTCTCGAACCACATGAGCCATTTATCATCGCTGACGGCCCAGCGTGACATATCTTCGACAAAGGTAGAGATATCTTCCTGAGCCGCTGGATCGAAGAACCTTTCGAGCCTGACGTATCCGTCCTTCTGCCACTTTTCTCTTTGTGCATCAGTCAACATGCGAAAAGCCTCCTGTTGGAAACACTGGTTTGGTTGGACATGCCAATTAGGGCGGTCGGGCGCTGATCAAGTTGCGGGTCCACAGAGACGGACTCACGTGATGAGGGAGGCGATGCTAAGTGCGTTCCGCTCCGGCGGATATTGTCCGCAGAAGCTCGGCGCGAGACTGCCTATGTCAGGCTCAGCCGGGTCTAGGGGTTCCGCAAACTGGGCCGGATCAATCGCTTCACCCGGTTCAACCACGACACGCATCGCCAAAGGCCGGCACCATCCGCTACCTGCCGACCCAGCCATGGCCGCCAAGACCACGGCGGTCTTTCGAGTGAGCGACTTGGTACGGCCTTGGCAACCGTAGGGGAAATGCACGCCCCCAGAGTGACGCGATGCGCCGCTTGGTCCAAGGGCTTGGTCGGTCACGATGATATCGGAGAAGCCTCCGGGGTTCACCGCAGCGCAGGCGGACATCATTCCTAGGATGCCACCGCCGATGATCAAAAGCATACGAGTCATATTCCACTGCCCATTTCTTCGGCTGCGTGGTCGGGCCAGCTCTCGATCGAGGTATGAGTGATGAAGCCAGGATGCTCGGGGTTCGCGCATGGCGCGCGCCCAAGTAGGCTATCGAGGATGCGGCGCGCGCGCCAGGCCAGCAAGCTTAGGTTCGGATCGGCCAGGCCGCGCTGCCCGAGGCTCGCATTTTGTACGAAGATGCGTCTGTCACACGGTCCGTCCCAGCTCACCGAAAAATCCTCGCGAATAGCTAATTCATTGTCGATCTGCTCCAAGCGGCCCATGATCGGTTCCAACAAGCTTGGGACCGCGTTCTCGTAACCGGTGGCCAGGATGACGATGTCAGCCGTGACTTCTTCGACCTCGTCCATGCCATGCTGCAGGGTCAGCCTGTGACCCGGTCCGGCGTTGATGCAGTGCGAGACGGTGCAGCCCGGCCGCAGTGTGATGTCGCATCGGTATGGCTCGAAAAATGCATGGCGGTACAGCGCCTGATAGATCGCGCGCAACGTGCTTTCCGAAATGCCGTCCGAAGCAAGCACGAAACGCCGCAGGAGCAGCTTACGCTGCGACTCGCTCATCGCCGCGAAGCGATCCGAAAAGCAGGGCATGAACAACTCGTTTGTGAACGGGCTGTTGTCCAGAGGCAGATAGTTTTCGCGCTGCGAGACCCAAGTGATCGAGGCAGGCCGCCGTTCGTTCGGCAGGCCGACAAGGTGCAACATCACCTCGGCTCCCGACTGGCCTCCGCCGACCACGCAGACATGCTTTCTCCGCACCTCAGGGTGGATGTGCAGTAAAACCGATGAGTGGAACAGGTTGCGTCCAATCCAGCCCTGAAATTGAGGCGGAATTTGCGCCTGCTTGCCAATGCCGACCACAACGTTTCTGGCGCCGAGAACCGCCTTATCCGTCCGCACCCGAAACTCGCCGTCAAAGCGGATTTCGCGCACTGTCTCGCCGCCACGCACAAGTGGGTTCCTGTGGAAGACCCAGTTCAGGTATTGTTCGAACTCCACTCTGAGCACGGCTTCGAACTGTGCGTTCAGGAAGTGATACAGACGCCCGTTCTCGTGCAGGAAGTTTACGAAAGTGTAGGCTGATCGCGGATTCACTAGAGTGACCAGGTCCTTGAAGTGGCTGACCTGGAGCTCCGAGGAATCGAACGCGATGCCGGGATGCCAGCGGAAGTCGACCTGCCGATCCAGGAACAGTGTCCCTTGCCCAACTTGCTCGTGTATCTGACACGCAAGGCTCAAATTAGACGGCCCGGCACCGACCCCAACGCAAGATAACTCCACTGCTTCCTCCTATAGAGTCTTCCCACAGCCGGCTTGTTCGCGGCGAATATCGGCCATAGCCATTGGGCCCCCTCGCGGACGTTCCGAGCCCCGGTGCCGACCGGATTTGCGAGAATTGTCCTGCGCGTTCGGGTTGTCGAATGTAGACCCGAGCATTCCAGCGCGGTGACAATCGAGGGGTCAGGCCGGCGACGTGGGGCAACGACGTGTGTCCTATCCGCCCGTCTGGATGCCCGCGTCGCCGTCACGCGAGACGCAACCCATCGAGGTGTTTGAAGCCGGCGCAATCGTCCGCCTCAACCATGACTGGCCGGCCTTTCGGCGGCTTGATGGCAGGCGAGAGCGCGGTTTTCACTGCGGCGAGGGCATTTTCGGTGCGCATGATCATGGACGACGTCTCGCTGATGCGTTCGCAGAATCCCGTGCATGGGCCGTGCCAGAGAAGGAAAACCTTATTAAGCAATGGCTTGGCGGATTTGCGATCCTGTCGGAAATCCGACATTGAGGGGGGACGCCTACCGGCGGCGCCCGATTTGCACGTCGATGTCGCCTTTTCCGATTAGCTAATCGGGCACCTTCTGCACCAGAATACTTCTCATGGAGACCAGCACGAAGGCTTCATGAACGGACAGTGCATAACCTGGTGTCTCTGCCGGACAGATCGCGATATGCCGTCTCCCATCGAGGTCGGCAGTTGCAAGAGCTGCCAAATCCTTCGCCCTATCGTGCCGTTGCACTGGCTCGATCCCGACATCCTCGGAGGCCGTGATCATGAAGAGTGACGCAATCTTATGTCCGCCGCGAGGCCTCTCTCATGGGGAAGCAATTCTCTGTGTTGGTGTTGGATGCTCTTGATGAGATGGTTGCGGATGGGCGCATGCCCAGACCTAAGCGCATCAATGATTGCGCGATATGGGCCTTCACCAACTGGATTGTCGAATCTCTGGAAAGATAGCCGGAAGACAATTGCGTTATGACCACTCTGCCGGTTCCAAAAGCACGTGCGCCATTCGGTCGCTGCGACTCAATCCAGGCGGAGGGATGAGGCCGCAAAGCGGTCTTTTGCGCGCCCACCGGTGGGCCAGGATGGAGCCATCGTAAACGCAGTTATTCGATGATCGCCGCCGCGGAGCTCGTCAGGCTGTGCCGCGCCCGACACCGGCGACGTAGTGATCGTCGATCGCCCCGTCGCCGATGCGATCCGAAGCTCGGCCAGTTTCGCGGTGAGCTTCACTGCTTATTCCGCAGTGCCCACCGAGTGGCACAGGAGGTTCTATCAGGCGGTCACGGCTGCGTTCGTTGTCGGATCTTCGACGATGTCGGACATGAGACACACCGCCATCAGGGTGATCGCATTGTTATGAAATGATTTTCTCATTTGGCACGACACCTGCAGCGCAGTCCGCAAAACGCGCTGCGGCGCGGAAAGAGGAGAAATCATCCCATGATCATGCGCGCCGAACATGCGGTCGCAGCCACGAAAAGCTCTCCGAGCCTAAGGAGAACCTTGAAATTGTTTCCAGTCGACATGATTCTTCACGTTATCCTGAGATGACCGCATTCGATTTCCGTCCAACGCTGGATGCTCCCGACGATGATCCCTATCTTTGGCTCGAAGATGTTGAAGGCGAACGGGCACTTGCCTGGGCCGCCAGCCAGTCGGCCAGAACCCTGGGGCACTTCGGTGTAACGCAGTTCGATCGCGACCGCGACGCCCTGACAGCGATCTTCGACCGTCCTGACAAGATTCCCTTGATCACCCGCCGCGGCCAGTACCTCTACAATTTCTGGCAAGATGCCGGAAATCCGCGCGGACTGTGGCGCCGGACCTCCCTTGCCGCCTACATGAAAGTGGATCCCCACTGGGAGCTACTGCTCGATCTGGACGCCCTCGCCGCTAGCGACGGAGAGGACTGGATCTGGCGCGGCGCGTCCCTTGAGCCGGAGAGACGGGAAAGAGCCGTTCTGGGCCTGTCGCGCGGCGGCAGAGAGGCGGTCGTGCATCGCGAATTCGATCTGGAGTCTCTGAACTTCGTCGCCGACGGTTTCAACCTCGCGGAGGCCAAGGGCGGGGTCAATTGGCTCGATCCTGACACGCTTCTGCTTTCCAGTGCGCTTGGTGATGGCATGGCCACCCGCTCCGGCTACGCGCGCACCGTGCGGCTGTGGAAGCGTGGCGCGGATCCGCTCACCGCGCCGATAATCTTCGAGACCGGTTCCGAATCCCTCGGCGTGTCCGGCCGTCTGGACCGCACCGCCGAGAGCGAGCGCCTTTTGTTCATCGAGCGGCCGGCCTCCTTCGAGAAGATCGGCCGAATCGGCGACAGGAGCGGGCCGAAGATGCGGATTGACCTTCCTCGGGACGCCTCGTGGAGCGGCTTCGGCGACTGGCTGGCGGTAAAGCCGCGCAAGCCGTGGACAGTGGGAGGGATGACCCATGCCGCGGACGCGCTGATCGGCATCTCGCTTTCCTCCTTCATCGCCGGCGAGCGCAGTTTTGCCATCCTCTTCGAACCAGGCGACAGGCGCTCCCTGCAGTCATTCTTCTGGAATAACGGGAAGCTCATTATCTCCTACCTCGTCAACCTCGATCCGCGTTTCGAGATGTTCACCCCCGACCGCCAGGAATGGACGCGCCGAGCGCTGGACACCGTGCCCGCCGAAGGGACTGTTCACCTCGTGTCGCTCGATGCGGAACGTCACGAGACCAATGGAGAGGTCCTCATTTCGGCTCAGGACCCGATCACGCCGCGGAAGCTTCTCCTATTCGACCTTAATGCCGCGGCGCCTCTCGGCGCTCCAGTAATCCTGAAGCGCAACCCGGAGAATTTCGACGCATCCGGGCTGGTGGTGACGCGCCACGAGGCAGTCTCGACCGATGGTGAGATGATCCCCTATACGCAGGTCGGTCCGGCGAACGGGAACGGGGATGCCCCGGTTCACCTCACCGCCTACGGCGGGTACGGCAAATCGGTCCTGCCCCACTACTACTTCTCCCTCGGCAAGCTGTGGCTCGAACGCGGCGGCACGTGCGTGGTGGCGAACATCCGGGGCGGCGGCGAGTTCGGCACCCGTTGGCACGAGGCGGGGCGCAGGGCGGGCAAGCGTCTCGCCCATGACGATTTCGCCGCAGTTGCCGCCGACCTCGTGCGAAGGGGCATTACACAGCCGAGGCGGATTGCCGCCGAGGGCGGCTCAAATGGCGGCCTTCTGATCGCCAATATGCTTACCCGCTATCCTGAGAGTTTCGGCGCGCTGTTCTGCAAAGTGCCGCTTGTCGACATGCGCCGCTACACCAAGCTTTTGGCGGGCGCGAGCTGGATTGACGAATATGGCGATCCCGACAAGCCGGAGGAATGGATTTTCCTAAAGGAAATCTCCGCCTACCACGCAGCGATCCCGGGAGAGCCCTACCCGCCGATCCTGATCGCCACCACAAAGCGGGACGACCGCGTCCACCCAGGCCATGCGCGCAAGATGGCCGCAAAGCTGCAGGCTCTTGGCTATGCCGCTTACTTCTACGAGGCCCGCGCGGGCGGTCACGGCTACGGCAGGGACAATCGGGAGCGGGCTGCATTCATTGCCCTGGGCAAGGATTTCCTTCGCAGTGCGATCGGTTGGCAGGCGGATCGCATACGACAGGCGGCGGGGACTCGCAAGAGCCAGGTTTCAAATTGAGCACAGCTCGATGATTGCGAGCAGGGCGCAAACGAGGGGTGCTCATTCTCACCCAACATGATCATGAGCGCTCGGTCAATCTCAAGCAGGATTTCTCGTAGTGCAGTGCATTATTTCTGAAGAGCAAGGAGAGAATATCATGGCGAGAAATCAAATGGGCGTGACGCGGGAAGTAGCAGCAGCGGCCGTCCTCATGGTGGTGGGACAGCAGGCCGTCGCGGCCGACCTCGTGCAAGCCGCGAGCATCCCGCAGGCAGGAGCCTCGGTCCCGGAACGGCCAAGCCCTTGGCAGATCCGCCTGCGTGCGTTGGGGGTCGTCACTGAGGATTCGGGCTACGTCAATGCAGTGCCCGGCTCCGGTCTTTCCTATTCGGACACCGTGACGCCGGAACTCGATATCTCCTATTTCTTTACGGATAACATCGCCGCCGAGCTCATACTCGGCACCACCTATGCAAACATCGAGGGCCAAGGAACGATCGGCGGTCTAGGCAATGTCGGCAAGGTTTGGCTCCTGCCGCCTACGCTCACATTGCAGTATCATTTTACCAATTTCGGCGCTTTCAAGCCCTATGTCGGCGCCGGCGTGAACTACACGATATTCTATAACCAGGATGTCGGCAGCGCCGATGCTCTCAAGGTCAAGAACACGTTCGGCACCGCGCTGCAGGTCGGGTTCGACTACATGGTGGATCAACACTGGGGCGTCAACTTCGACGTGAAGAAGCTTTTCCTGAAGCCAGACTTCGACGTCACGGTGGACGGCGCGAAGCTGACGGGCAAGGCCGCTCTCGATCCCTGGTTGATAGGCGCAGGTGTCACCTACCGCTTCTAACGACAGGTGAAGGCGGCTGCTGACAGCCGGTCTGAAATGAAGGGCGCACCTCGTGCGCCCTTATACCCTCCAAGGCCGCGACGCTCAGGACAGGTGACATTGGAGAGACGTGTCTTCAATTCCAGTGCAGCAACACTCAGCGGCAGCACCAACAAGCTCGACCCGATTGGTTTCGGCTCGCCGGCTGATAGTGAAGATTGGCTCAGCACTGATCGGCGATCCAGAAACCGGAGAAATACGCGGTTCTTGGCTTATAATGGATGTCGTCCGATTTTTCGCACGCGGGCAGCAGGTGATCATCGTCACGTCTGATGCTGTCGCGGTCGGCTCAAGTCACTTCAACCATCTGGACAGATCTCTGCGAGTTGAGGAGGAACAAACGGCCGCCGCTATCGGTCAGGTTCAACTAATGCGTGCCTATGAACAGAGTTTTAAACGCCTTGGTTTTGGCGTTCGACCCGCGAAGATATAGACGATCAGCATCGCCGGATCGTGTCCGCTGCGTGGTGTAGCTGGCGGCATTGGTCGCCGCGCTCTCCGGCACGGGGCCGGGCTGATCAGCGTGCCACGGCTGGCAGGCTGATCAGAGGATCATCGCTCATTGGCTGATGGTTTCCAGCGTCATGTATCTGGCGCGCTGCACGGCCCATTCGTCGTTCTGTTCGAGCAGGATCGCGCCAACCAGGCGGACGATGGCGTCATCATTTGGGAAGATGCCGACGACGTCGGTGCGCCGCTTGATCTCGGCCGTTGAGGCGCTCGATCGGATTCGTCGAGTGCAGCTTGGCGCGGTGCTCCTTGGGGAAAGTCATGTAGGCAAGCACGTCGGGCTCGGCGTCGTCCATGATTGTCGCCAGCTTCGGCACCTTCGGCCGGATCTGGTCGGCGACGGCGCGCCATTGCCTGCTTGCAGCCCCGGACGTTTCCTGGGCGAAGGCGGTGGCGATGAAAGCGGAGACGACTAGGCGCCCGCTCTTGCCGGCATGGGCCAGCACGTTCCTCATGAAGTGGACGCGGCACCTCTGCCATGTCGCGCACAGCACCTTGGTGACGGCCGCCTTGATGCTTTCATGGGCATCGGAGACGACGAGCTTGACGCCGCGCAGGCCGCGGCGGGTCAGCGTGCGCAGGAACTCCGTCCAGATCGGCTCGGCCTCAGACGTGCCGACCTCCATGCCCAGCACCTCGCGTCGACCGTCCGCATCGACGCCGACGGCGATGATGACAGCGACCGAGACGATGCGGCCACCGCGGCGCACCTTCAGATAAGTGGCGTCAATCCAGATATACGGCCAGTCACCCTCGATCGGCCGCTCGAGGAAGGCCTTCACCTTGCCGTCGATCTCTTCGCACAGCCGGCTGACCTGGCTTTTGGAGATGCCGCTCATGCCCATCGCCTTGACCAGGTCGTCGACCGAGCGCGTCGAGATGCCCTGCACATAGGCTTCCTGGATGACGGCGGTGAGCGCCTTCTCGGCCATGCGGCGCGGTTCGAGGAAGCCCGGGAAGTAGGAGCCCTTCCTGAGCTTGGGAATGCGCAGCTCGACGGTGCCGGCGCGCGTCTCCCAGTCGCGCTCGCGATAGCCGTTGCGCTGGGCCGTGCGCAACGGGTTCTTCTCGCCATAGGCGGCGCCGGTGGCGGCGCCAACCTCCAGCTCCATCAGCCGCTCGGCGGCAAAGCCAATCATCTCGCGCAAGAGATCGGAATCCGGAGTCTTCTCCACGAGCGCACGCAGGTTCATCATGTCGTCGGTCATCGATGGTTCCTTCGAATCAGGTTGGTGTCAGCAACCCGACCTTACCGGCGAACTGTCGATGACCACCGCAAAGCCGCTCGCTCGCTACAGCGCTATCGAGGGCGCGTTCGCGAGCGGCTTCGCTACCGCCGAGCTACACCACCTTATGGGACACGACCCATCGCCGCCTCAATGCGGTTTCAACCCTTCAACAACTTCTCAAAGTTGGCGCCGTACCCATTATCAATGAGAACGACACGACGGCAACGGCGGTCGCACGCACTCGGACACGCCGGCGCCGGGCCAAATCCAGGTGCATGGAAGGTTGCTTGTGCCGCGACTTTCTCACCGCCCCTCTTACGAGCAAGATTGACTGACGGCAGCACCCGATCCAAGTATCTGCGGCTGCGGGTGGCGCGCATGTTTCAGGGGCTTCGGTTCAAAGTCCTCGTCGCACATCAACGGTCGGCCCACACCTTGAAATCGAGTCATTCCTCGGATGCAACTCGACCAGTTCGCGGTGAGTTGAGTTTTCCGCGGCGCACACCGAGCTCGCGCAGGGGACCGACAGGCGGTCACGGTTAGACTCGTTGTCGGATCTTCGACTATGCAGGACATGAGACAGTGCTATCAGAATATCGCACCGTTCTGAAACGATTTTCCTAGTTGGCACGACGCATGCTCGGGCTATCCCAAACGCGCTGCGGCACGGACTGAGGAGAAATCATCCATGATCACGCTCGCCGAACATGCGGTCCCCACCGCGAAAACTGAGCTTTCCCGAGCCGAAGGAGAAACCTTGCGTTTGTCTACGGCGATGGGGTCTCGGCTCGGCCCTGTGGCGGTGAGCGTGGCCTCCAGCATGCGCGCCTCGGCCGTCAGGCACCTCATTGCTCTTTCTGCCCGTTCGCTTGGATTTCTTAAAGACGTGACCTTGCACGACACGGGATACGTCGATGCGGTGCTTGTGCATGGCCGGTTCGATTTCGAGTGCTACAGGGAAGATTTGTTTCATAAGCTCGCCTTGGCCTTCCCTCCCAGCTTGTGCACGGCACTACCGTTACGTCGTGCCGAATTTCTGGCCGGTCGCGCGATGGCGGACGCGGCGTTGCAGGCGCTGGGCCAACATACTACTGAGATTCCAATCGGTCCCGACCGCGCCCCAGTCTGGCCAAAAGGCTCAGTTGGTTCAATCACCCATGCGCGGGGGCATTGCGCCTGTTTCGCCACAGGCGATCCAGGTTGGCAAGCCGGTGTCGACATCGAGGCAATAGCCAGCGGCCACGCGCTGGAATCGATCCTGAGCATGACGGCAAACCAGCGTGAACGTGCCTTGATTGCACGACAGACGGCACTCCCTCCAGATCGGCTGGCAACGCTGCTCTTTTCGGCAAAGGAAACACTTTTCAAAGTACTCTACCCGGTGGTGCGGCGCTTTTTTGGGTTCGACTGTGCTGAACTACAGACGCCCCCTGCGAACGGATGCTTGCGGCTGCACCTAACACAAACCCTTTGCAAGGAATTACCTGCGGGCGAATCCTATGAAATCCGCTTTAATACCACCGCCGACTGGGTATTGACTTGGCTAGCCGTGCGTCGGTGCGAAGCAAGTGTCATTAGCCGAGAAGCATTTAAAATATAGCGGTCTGCCCTTTTCCTTTCAAGGTAATCAGGTCCACCGTGCGTGATCTTAGAGGCCGTTTTGAAAATCGGAAAATTGGGATTTCGGCGGAGGCTGGGGAGGCGCAGGTGAATGTCGCGATCCGCTGGTTCATCGGCTACGGCCTGCACCAGACGCTGCCCGATCATTCGAGCCTGACCCGGATACGGCAGCGCTGGGGCGCGGAACGCTTCCGGCGCATTTTCCAGCGCACAGTTCATGCCTGCATTACGGCGAAGATCGCCAAAGGCGAAATCGTTCATATCAACGCTTCACTGATCCGCGCGGACGTCAGGTGGGACAGCTTGGCGGTTCGGCATGTCGAGACGGTGGCCGATCGTCGACCGCCGTATGTTGCTTGTAGGCCGGCTCCAGTCGGCGGTTGCGCGCGTGGTCACCATCGTGGCGTCGGGGTCGGTTACGCACACTTTCTTGAACTTGCCGGTCTGCCGGCTGGCGCGGAGCGCTTCGATCTCTGCGTCGTTGATCTGTATCGGCCGCCAGGACCAGCCGGGTCCTGGCGGTCGTGGTGCATCGGCGCTGAATGGGAAGATGACGCGACAGTGATAGACGAGATCGGGACACCCAGTAGACCTGGGGGGCGCCCTAAGCGCGTCAGTTCGTTATGGAGCCGCTCCCCGGATCTCATTTGGGCAGGCGGCCAAACGTGCCGCCTCTTACGTAGGCCGGACACATGCAAGCCGCCAACTTTTCGCGCATTGCTCAACAAAATCCTTGCACCGCGGGAGCCATCCACAGATGCAGGCCTCGCGCCGGGACCGTTCTGCGGAATGCTGCTCGCCGAGCTTGGCGCCGACCTGTTCTGCATCGAACGGCAGGCTTTGGACATAGGCGCTCCGAGGCAATGGGCGCTGTGCAACCGGGGCAAGCGCTCTCTCATCCTTGATCTCAAGCAACCGGGCGCTGTCGAAACGCTCTTGCATTTGGTCGAGGGAGCGGATGCGATAATCGAGGGCATGCGCTCGACTGTGATGGAGCAGCTCGGTTTGGGGCCAGAGGTTTGCCTCCCCCGCCGTCCTTCACTGGCCTATGGACGCATGACTGTTGGGGGCAGGACGGCCCCTTGGTACAAGCCGCAGGGCACAATGGAAACTATGTATCTATCTCTGCGGCTGCGGCACTATGGCTGGCGACGCAGCCAGGCCAGGCTCCCGAGGCGCCGCCGACCTTGCCCGGTGACGTCGCAGAAGCGACGCTGTATAAGACCATTGGCTTTCTCGCGGACAGGACGGGTTCGGCCCAGGTGGTCGACGCGGCATTCGCGGCCGGCAAGCCAGCCGCGCACGGGAAGTACTGGGATCGAGCTTACCAGTGCGCGGACGGCGAATGGATCGTCGTCAAACCAATCGAGCCGAAATTCTACGCCGAACTTACATAACGATGAACGCTTCGTGGACAGCCAACAGGCCCCGAACTTTGGGCGATGCTTGGCAACGAACTTGCGGATTGCTTTAGGACGAAGACTCGTGCCGAGTCGACCGATCTGCTCGAGGGCAGCGACGCTGCTTCACCCCCGTTCCTATCATCCGAAGAGGCGGTTACGCATCCGCATGTTATCGCGACCGTTGACCGTGTTTTGCAGGCTACCCCCGCCCCGCCCCGGGTTTTTCCCGGACGCGGTCGGCCGAATAAGGTTGGTGCCGCCCGGCGGCGCCCATATGGAGGACATATTTGGCAAGCTGGGTTTGGCGTGGCTCGACTGAAAGATTTGGAAACAGCCGGTATGTTGGGAGCAAACGCCCGACGTACCGGCATGTCGGGATACAAGTGGCGCTATAATTCTGGTAAACTTGCTCTTAACGAATGAAAGGAGAGGTGAATGAGTGAGTCATGTGAACTAGTTATTTCAGAGAGAAGAGAAAATATTCTTACCATTACCATCAACCGCCCCGAGGTAAGGAACGCGATTGATACCAAGACTGCTGAGGCCTTGCAAGCAGCGATGGATTTGCTCGACGACGAAGACGAGTTGATCGTTGGAGTACTGACAGGTGCCGGCGGAAATTTCTGCTCGGGCATGGACCTGAAAGCAGCGGTCACTGAAGGAATGCCGTTTCAGCTTCAGCACTCTCGGGGTGATTTCGGAATCTTGGGCCGGCCGCCGCGTAAGCCATTGATCGCTGCGGTCGAGGGCTACGCGGTAGCTGGAGGCTTCGAGACGTGTCTTGCCTGCGACATGATCGTGGCGGCCCGCGACGCCAAGTTTGGCCTGCCCGAGGTTCGGCACAACCTGCTGGCCACGTATGGCTTGGTCCGGCTCCCCACCCGTATGCCTTATCATCTGGCAATGGAACTCGCGCTGACGGGTGGGTTCAAAGAAGCGCCATACTTTGAGCGTTTTGGTGTTGTGAACCACCTTGCCGAGCCCGGCCGGGCGCTCGATGAGGCATTAAAGCTAGCGGAGTCGCTGCTCGACAACGGGCCCCTCGCTTTGGTGGCAAGCAAGGAAATTATGTTCCAGGCGTTCGACGGACAGGCCACCGAAGATCGTCTAAAGGAGCTTCCGGTCGTCAAGAAACTGTTTGGGTCGGAGGATGAACGCGAGGGCCTTACCGCCTTTGCCGAGAAACGCAAGCCTGTCTGGAAAGGCCGTTAGCGTCGGCCATAGCCCCTTGGCAGGGTCGTGCCCCCGCTGAGTGGTGTAGCTTGACGGTGGGAGAAGCCGCTCGCGAGCGCGCCCTCGACAGCACAGCGCGGTAGCGAGCGAGCGGCGCAGCGGTGGTCATCGTTAGGGTCGGGTTGCTGACACCAACCTGATTCGAAGGAACCACCTGTGACTGACGACATGATGAACTTGCGCGCGCTCGTGGAAGACCCCCATGCCGATATCCTGCGCGAGATGAACGGCTGGTCCGCCCCCGGCCTGGATCAAGCACAGGCGCAGTGGTCTCGTCCGCGAAGAGCTTGTCTGAAGCCTTCAGCCGCTCGAACAGCCGCTCATGCACAGGGCGAAGCAGGAAAGCTGCCTTGGCCACAGTCGGCGAGTGTCGAACGGTCGAGATTGACGCCCTGGCGGGCGTAGATCTGGGCCTGACGATATAGGGGAAGGTGGTCGGCATACTTCGACACCAGAACATGAGCCACCGTGGCCTCTGTAGGAATGCCGCCTTCGACGAGACGTGCCGGCGCTGGCGCCTGCACGACCACCTCTTCGCAGGCCCGACAAGCATACTTCGGTCGACGGGTGACAATCACCCGGAACTGGGCGGGCACGATGTCGAGACGCTCGGAGACGTCCTCGCCCATAACATGCAGCTGGCTTGGCAGCACGGGCAGATTGCGCGTTTCGGCAATTCCTGGACACCCTTTTCGCTAAGACGACAGTATCGACCTATTTGCTGCGGGCGCGGGAGGCCGGGCTGTCATGCTGGCCGCTGCCGCCGGGCCATGAGGACGCGACGCTTGAGCGGCTACTGTTCGGCCGTGCCGGTCGTCCGCCGCAAGACCTGAGCGAACCGGACTTTGCGCTGATCGCCCGGGACTTGAAGCGCAAGGGGGTGACGTTGACGCTGTTGTGGCAGGAGTATCGCGACAGCGGATGGTGCTCATCCCGATGATCTTTCCGCCGTAAAAGCGTCGCTTCAGCGTACGAAAAGGATCCTAAGGCCGGGAAAGTTATGGAGGGCGTTTGACGAGTGGCGAACTGTATGCCGAATGCGTCTTTGTCTCCGCTCCAAGAGAAGTCGTCATGCGCGCGTTCAGGTAAGAATCGGTCGTGAATGTGGCGTGCCAGCGCAAGAGCTCTATCGCCGTCCGATTCCAGATAAACGCGCGGCGCGCGACCTGCAAACTCAGTTTTAACCGCGCTTAATTCCCAAAAAAATCGAAGTGAGCCGGCGGATCTCAACTGTGGCACCGCAAAATCAGCATCACTTGTGAGGCAAATGTAAGAGTGACTGTTTTCGCTTGAGCCTTCTGAACACATCTGATGCTCGCGTGAAGGTTTCTGCGAGTGCTCGATGAAGGTCTTCTCCAGGCTCAGTGAGCCTGACGCCAGACCCAGAGCTTGCGATCAAGGCAACGCCGAGTTGCTCCTCAACGGCGTTGACGCGTCGGCTGACGACCTCAGGAGCGATGTTGACTTCGGAAGCAGTAAGCTCGAACGACCGACGTCGCCCCAATACCTCAAACGTCTCAAGCTCCGTCAGGCACGGCAGACCGTAATAAGGTTGATCCATTGAACACTCATCAAATCAATAGCGCGCCGAAGGCCCGTAGCTCACCTAATGGTTCGCCGTAGCCCGCCGCCGCAGACCAGAACGCATCAAAAATCAAACGGAGCCCGCTGCATCCGCCTGCGCAGCACTGCGGACGTCCCCCACCCGAGTGCTACGCAAGTATCGTGCCACCCGAAAAACTCTTATATCTCGCCTTTGATGAAACTTAAAGCAAACAACTTTGGTGCGATCTCTGACAACGCTGTCCAAATCCGGACAATGGCTGATCGGTTGCAGCATGGAAACCTGAGCCAATCCTCAAGCATGTGCTTGAGCCTTCCCGCTTATGCTGAGTGTCGGGTCGAAACGGGGGCAGTTCACATGGCGAATCTGCTTACGTGATCTGGCTCGGTCGTGCTGAAGCGAAGGCCTGCGACCTCATTCGTCTCGTTATCGACAGAGACTGGGCCTTCGTCGCACGTGACTGGCCGATTTCCACGGAGCGGCCTCAAATCCCAGTGAAATAGGCAGTGTGCCCGCCGTTGGTTGAAGGCAACCTTTGACATGTGGGATGTGGCTACGCATCCCAATTGTATCTCCGTCCAATTGCAGCGGGGCGATTTCAGCCGCCGTCGGCGCCGTGTTGGCGCGCGGCTGCCATTCTTCATCAGTCGCCCCGGACAAACTGCTTCGAACACTTCAGCGTCGGCTGAAGGTCTGGCGCAGCGAACACGGGGACGCGCTGCGGTTTGGCCCCTTAAACAACGAGCAACCGATCCCGGAGATCGCAAGGCCACACTGAGGCTTCGTGGCGCTCGCCAAGGAGGCCCGACGCTGCGAAACCCCGGGACGTCTTGCGCATTGGTGAGGTTGCCGGTCGCAGTCCTTGTCCTTGCGTCCTGCAAGTCGATGCCGACCCATGGTCTGGCTGTGATCTCACCATGGTCCCGGTACATGCCACTAGCAATCACATTCACCATCAGCATTCCGCCTGTTGAGCCGTGTAGGCGGAGGCAACCCTTCAGCCCTCGGATGCGGATTAACCGGTTCGTGTTCCTCAACCTTCCAATGCTACAGCCTTGGAGATATTCTTGGCGTAACGGCTTCGCCTCAATCCCCTTTACCTGCGGGCTACGTCACCCTGCCAGTTGACGGCAGGTCACCGCCGCTTGGGCTCATGCCTCCTCACAGCAGAAGGCAAGGCTTTCGTTCATTTCCTCCTTTCTCTTGAGCACTCCAGTCACATGCGCCCGAGGCGCGCGCCAATAAGGATTTTCCACCCAACGCTCCACCACTGCTTCGTCGGACAGGTCGTGGACGTGCTTGAGGTAATGCAGACCGACCATCAGCCGCGTCGGCTTGGCCGGCCTGCCGACCGGGCGATAAAACCCGCCAAACGCCTTGTCAAAGCGCGACCACGGCATCAATGCCGACAACCGGACCAGCGGATGGCGCGGATTGATGGTGGCATCGAGGCGCTCGCTGAACAAATCATTCTTACCGGACGACGGACGGGGTGGCAGCATTGCAAAAACACCGGAAAGCGACGGGATCAAAGGTGGTTTCCGGCATTCTGCAATACTTCAAACCCGATGGGAATCCCTGCAACGCAAGGGTCCAGGAGTTTTTCAGGGCGAACTATTTCGTCTCGGACACAGTGCTGGGGGTGAAGGCGGAGGCGAGCGCGTAACCACTGCACTCCGAGATGTTGTCGCATTTTGACGACCTCCAATATGCTCGCGCAGGTCAGTCGCTCGAAATATAGCGGCTGACTTTTCTCAGCATCCTTCGAAGATATGTCGCCCTCACTTTGCCGAACGTTCCGAGGTCGTTGGAGACCAAGGCGTCCGAAAGCCCCTTTAGTTCATCCAACAGTTCGCCCACAACGTCATGCCAGTCAAGATTCGGCAAGAAGGTGTACCAGATACGGGCGACGCGGTAGTAAAGCAGGTCCGTCATTTCACGCATGGGCTTGCTGCCAATGAGATCGCAGATTAGAGCCTCGAGATCGTTTGAGAGATCCGCATAGCCTTCGATACCCCGCTGGCCGCGAAGGTCCACGGCTAGCGCGATCAGTCCATCGAGCGTCTCCCGGTGCAAGTCCGTGACCCAGTTCGGGGACAATGATCCCATCACCTCTGCAAGGAGGATTCGCAAATCATATATGTCTTTGAACGTCTTCATGTCGATGTCGGTGACGCGCGTACCGACGCCGTTTCGGATCTCAACCAGTCGTTCATAACTGAGCTGCTGGAGAACTCGCCGCAGTGGAGTCCGACTGACACCGAACTCAGTCGCGAGCTGCAGCTCATTGATCATCATACCCGGCGGATAGTGTAATGTACTGATCCGCTGCCGAATGCGTTCATACATATATCGCTGGCGTTGATCGGCACTTAGTTTACTAGGTTTATTCATCGTTCCAAATTAGCTCTGGGCGAAGACACATCGTCGCGTACATTGAGACCATTGGTTCCAAGCTTTGGAGCAAGGCGGGAGACGCGAGCCCTGAATCTTTTCGGTGAAATGTCATTCCAATGATTCCGACGGTGATTCCGAGACGAAACCGGACGCCTATTCCGATAGATAGAACACGGCACGCGATTCCGGGGCGAAATCGGGCGGTCTGGAGCGCCTCTGGGTTTTTTGCGGCATTTGTCGACGAAGCCGTTTTCGGTCAAGCGGGAGTTAGGCCTACTGGCAGGCCGCCCCCTGTTGCGCATGCTTTCGCCGGAAAGTTCGATGCGATTGGCGTGATGAACAAAGGCGGTCGAGAACGGCATCGGCGATCCACAATGACCCGGTCGGGCAACCTCTGGGACAATGCTGCGATGGAGAGCTTCTTCTCGTCGCCGAAAACTGAGTGGAGGCCCCTCCACCACTGCGGGAATGCTACGGCCGCAACGGCGAAGCCTCTGTAGGACCGCATATTTCTACCTGTAATCGAGTTCAATTTTGCCAGTCCTGCTTCCTGATTTCCTATTGCCTTGGCAAGACCTTGGTATGCTCGCGGGGAGCTAAATGGCGCGTAGTTTGATGGGGCCGATCGCTATCATGTGCTCGCTCTCGTACCTTCCCTTAAAATGGGCGTCACGGTCGAACCAAGGGGCCTGCCGAATTGGCACGTCCAGTTCCTGAGCCAGAGTGGCAAAGAGGAAATTGGAAGCCTTGTTGGTGAGCGCGACAGTGGCTTTGATGTGCGTCACGCTCTTGTTACATGGCCTGTTCAAGGCTGAGACGATTAGTCCCTTGCCCACCCCTGTGTTGCGCACCGCAGGATGCACTGCAATCTGCCAGACAAAGAGCGTGGAGGGCTCGCTGGGCGGTCGATATGCCGATAGCCAGCCAACCACCTCGCCCACACGCTCCGCGACTGTGCAAGTGTCTGCGAAATGAGTGCAATGTAGGAGTTCGCAGTAAAGCGAGTTGCGGTCTAGTTGCGGGCACAGCGCGATGAGAGCCCATACATCAGCTGCATGACTGCATGCCGGTTCTCGGAATGTCACCCGCTCCGACTGACCGTAGGATCCGCTCTGTCTATCATCGGCCATCCACACCCTCCAGGCTGAACCTATCGTCTTCTCCCGACCTTGCGCATTTGCTAGATGCTTAGAGCACGGGATACCGAGCGTTCGGGACCTCTAGGTGGGACACCACGCAATCCCTGTCCCTGAGGGTTCGATCCTCGCTCCGGTCATTTGATCTTTAGCTATTTGTTTCTGCGCACCTTTTCCGGGCGATGCCGGAGTTCGCTCCAATGGCGAAATCAAATGGCGACACAGGTAGTCACCTTTTCGCCACTTGATCCGGGCCTTGCCGGGGAGCACCGGCGACCGGATTTATCAACTCCATGACTCATATGCCTAGTCCGAATGTTAATTAGCTGCGACTGGTGGGGCCGCGAAGGCCCGCGCTCGCCAAGACATGGACGGCCCGGCATTTCCTTGGGTCTGCGACGAGGCAGTCTCAAAAACCATGCCAGCCTCTCAGCAACGCGTTGAACGTTGTTTAACGGCTTAAGGAGTGGCGCCGTTGGATTAAATGAAGCTCTTCTGAACCACGAATGCGTCGCAGACGCGACAAACCGAACAATCTTTGTACGTTGCCGAGGGTCGCGGTCGAGTAGCTCAGCCATTCGGCTTTCGCCCTCACAGATCCGGGCGGGCGGATTTCCCGCACCCGGCTCTTCCCGAGGGTAACCCGCGTCATATCCGTGCTTGCGCCCAAGTTCGAGTGATGCGCGGAGTTGGCAGGGGGAAGCGCGCCGTCAGGGTCTCGAACTCCGACCAGCCCATGCGCCGGCTTTTCTGGCTGCGCCGTCTCAGACACCGTAGCCATATCCGGCGCATTTGCCGATGGAATCCGTCGAGCGCTGGATAGTTGTGCGGCCTGCCGTAGTAGCCGTAGGGTCCACGCAGAACGGCGGCGAACCACCTGTGCTGCGCAGCCATTGGCGCGTGCATGAGCCGCCAGGCATCCTGGCGCAGCGCCTTCAGCTTGCGCGTCAGGCGTTTCCCTTCCGTCTTGTGCTTCACGATGAACCGGCCATCCCGGGTCCGCCCGCAGTAGTGGGTGAAGCCCAGAAAGGCGAAGGTCTCCGGTCGCCGCTCGCCACGCCGCTGTCGTGAGAGGGCCGCGAACCGCCCAAACTCATCAACCGCGTCTTGTCCTCGTGGAGTGTCAGGCCAAAGCCGGCCAGCCGCGCCTTGAGGGCCAACAGCATCTCCTCTGCATCGGCCTTCTTCTCAAAGCCCATGACGAAGTCGTCAGCGTAACGCACGATCACAACGCGACCGTGTGCATGGCGGCGACGCCATTGGTGGGCCTAGAGATCGAGGATGTAGTGCAGGAAGATATTGGCGAGGAGCGGACTGATGCCCGCCCCTTGCGGGGTACCCCTGTCCGTCTCTTGCTTCTCGCCGCTCTCAAGGACGCCAGCCCGCAACCACAGCCCAATGAGCCGTAGGATACGAGGATCAGCGATCCTGTGCGCCACCATCCGCAGCAGCCACTCGTGGTCGACCGAGTCGAAGAAGCTGCGAATGTCGGCATCGAGCACCCAGTTCACACGCTGGCTCATGATCGCTGTATGCAGGGCATCAAGCGCCATGTGGGGGCTCCGCCCCGGCCGGAAGCCCTAGGAGAATCCCAGGAAGTGGACCTCGTAGACAGCACTCAGCACCTCGGCCACCGCGCTTTGGACGATCTTGTCTTCCAGCGCCGGCACCCCGAGAGGCCGTTTACCGCCATCGGCTTTGGGAATGTAACCCGCCGCACCGGCTGTGGCCGGTAGCGATCGGTGTGGACCCGTTCGCAGAGATCACGGATGTTATCCGTCAGACCCTCTTCGTATTTCGCCACGGTCATCCCATCGACCCCAGCACTCACCTGTCGCTTCTGTCGCCGAAACGCCCGGTAAAGGGCTCTTCGTCGACGTGATGCCGCAGGGCCGTGAACCGGGTTTGGGCAGCCTGCTTGGCCGCCGCGTTCACCCGCTCGAGGTTCAGCGGCAAGGCAACCCGGCTCTGTGTCCGGACCTTGGCCTCCTCGCGCAGGCTCCCCTCAGGCTGGTCCCTTCCCTCCACTCGCCTCTTTTCCTTCGACGACTTCACGGGTACTATGAACCAGTCCGACTCCCGACCTCAGCTCGGACGACAGCTCTGGCAGTACCTTGCTGCTGTCTCCCGATGGAGACCAATCCAGCGGACCCGGTCGGGTCTCTCATGTTCCGATGATTACCTCCATGCGTGATCCGGCCATCGACCCCGGCGGAGCGGCATCGTCTCGCGTAGCGACGATGCTCATATTGCCTTCGTGAATAGGGAACACACTCGGCCTCCGCAAACATCCACCTTTCGAGGCTCATTCCCGCACCCCGCATGGCTCCTGTCTACGCTTCAGACCCCGCGTTGCCGCGACGCCCGCAAGACTCGGTCCCGGCTTGCCCGCTACGGCTTTGGCCGGATGGGACTTGCACCCACAAGCAATCATCAGCTTGGCATGACGTACTCCCCACAGGTGGTGTAGTTCGGCGGAAGCAAAGCCGCTCGCGAGCGCGCCCTCAATAGCGCTGTAGCGAGCGAGCGGCTTTGCGGCGGGCATCGACAGTTCGCCTTCGGGTTGCTGAACCTGATTCGAAGGAACCATCGATGACCGACGACATGATGAACCTGCGCGCGCTCGTGGAGAAGACTCCGGATTCCGATCTCTTGCGCGAGATGATCGGCTTTGCCGCCGAGCGGCTGGAGTTGGAGGTTGGGGCCGCCACCGGCGCCGCCTATGGCGAGAAGAACCCTCTACGGCTCGCCCAGCGCAACGGCTACCGCGAGCGCGACTGGGAGACGCGAGCCGGAACGGTCGAGTTGCGCATCCCCAATCATTTTGGAAGGGAAAGCCACTTCCCGGGTGGCTCGTACCGCGCCGCATGGCCGAGAAGGCGCTGACCTGCGTCAGCCAGACAGCCAGAAGCCTATGTGCAAGGCAACTCGACACGTTCTGTTTACAACCCCATCCAGGCCGTCCGGCCTTGAGTTGCAGCCGCACGGCTACTGGCCCTGATGGTGTTCGCGGATTGCCAGCCAGTCAAATGAACGAGCTTCGTGGCTAGCGCCGTTGAAGAGATCTTTGCCGAACTCCGATCGGTTCGCCATCAAGTTCGCCTACCCTCGCAAGCCAGCGGCGGTCGCTGGCGCTACGCCTGGTTACTCCGCGGCTGCGTAATCGGTGGGTCGATGATGCGTTTCGGCACGGTACTATAACCACCTACATATTAACAACCTCGAACAAGCATATGGCGCATCGCTTCGCGTGATCAGTCCAATGATGCACCAAACTTAAACCATGATTCATGAATATCTTGCTGAAGTCACAAATAACTACCTTTCGCATTATCTCCGTTCTAATCCTCTCTCCTTTTTCTAGGAAAAATGAAAAGCCTAGTTTGTCAAGTCTCACAAACTGAGTCTGCACCGCCTCTAAGTGAGACTCCATTCGACGAAGAGGTTTATTGTGGAATGCCACGTGTCGAAACTGAAACACGTTAAAATTTCCATCAAATCTCCAATTCAAATGCTGAAGAACGCATAGGTTGGTCAGAATAGCGCTTTGGTTATTATAGGCAGCCTCCAAAATGTCCGAACTCTTATCCAAGTCGATACCGACCAGAAAATAGTCACCGGGAGCGAACAACGAGCGCACCTGGTGAAGCAGATCGCGCAACTCGTCATCGTACATGTTTCCCACTGAGCTGCCGAGACAAACTAGAAGCTTCGGACCTGTGACGGTGGCAGCCTGTTGCAATCCGGTTTGGTAGACCCCGACGATGCCCGTGAAGTTCAAATCTGGTCTCATCGAAAGGAGGTTTTCGGCGGCTTTCTGTAGAATTGAACGGTTGACGTCGATAGCGGCATAAGAAGTCGGGCCGTGGTTCTCCATGAAGGCATTAATCAACAGCGTCGTTTTTTGTGCGTTGCCAGCCCCCAACTCAACGAGAGAGGCAGGGCCCGTCATGTCGGCGACCGATTTTGCGTGATGCGTCAATATCTCTTGCTCGGCCCTAAACAAGTAGTAGGACGGCTCATTGCAGAGCCGCTCAAACAGCGCCGAACCCGTGTCATCATAGTAGTATATGCAGCCTATAGAGCGCGGAGATTCCGATAAAGACTGTATCAACGCGTCGCTACGGAAAATTTCCGTTTCAGGAATATCTGCGCCGACGATGGTATAATTTCGGAGATCGTCTAGTTTGCGCTTGGTTGGGATTGGCCGGAGCATGTCGATACGTTCCTATATGAAACACTGCATCAAGAAAGCAGGACCGAAATTTTCGTCAGTCTGCGACCGGAGAGCACCAAGATTTATGCCAATGGCGGGCACCGCGCTGCTCGCAGGCAGTTCGTTCATTTAGATCAGTTAGTTATGCCCGGTGAACGCAGCGTATGAGGATGGGGCGATACCACTCCGGTGTCGGGAATTCGACAAACTCGACATTAGTTAGTGTCCGTCCATAAACAGTAACTTTTCGAAGTATTCATTGTACATCCCATGTAGATTCGAGGTATTTCTGACTGCTTTGGTGGTTCTATCTACACGAGGCGTTAGAGGAGAAGTAGAGCTCTCTCGCGGTCCGCTAGTTGGCCCATCGTGAACCGCCCGGCGGGCGCCGGGTAGGCTTTTGCGAAGTCGGCGGCGGGTCAGTTCGACTTGAGGCGGGCGAAGAGGGCGAGATTGTAGGCCACCACCGAGGACCAGACATAGGTCTTGAAGTGGTCGAGCCCGCGCCAGGTGCAGCGGTCCAGGCCAAAAGCGCGCTTCAAACATGAGACGCCGGCCTCGATGCCGGCACGGAAGTTGCGCAGCTTGCGATACACCCAGCGGCTCTTGACCATGTCCTCGATCTTGATGCCGCACTTTTTGTGGAAGGCCATGTCCTTCACGCCCCAAGCCTTGGCCTGGATCAGATTGGCGCGGCTGGCATAGCCGCCATCGGCGGCCGCCTGACGTGGCGGCTCGCCATATCGGTCGATGTGGCGCTGAAGCATCGGCAGCAACCGCTCGCTGTCGGCCGGATTGCCGGCTTCGACGATGAGGTCGAGAACCATGCCGCTCCTGCCCGTCGTCAGGTTGAGCGTGGCCATAATGGACATCGCGGCCGCCCTTGACGATGATGTCGGCATGCGGTTCGAACAGGCTGACCAGCTTCTCGGCGGCCGGCACCGCCTCGCCGGCCAGCACCCGCCGCTCGGTCTGGGCGATGATCTGCTCGATCAGCGGTCGATAGTGGCGCAGTTGCTCCTGCCAGACGATAGTGTCCAGATCAGCCGCCGGGGTCAGCCGCTCCGCCGCCTGTCGGAGATAGCCCAGCGTCGTGCGGGTGATCCCGAGCAATTCGCGATAGAGTTGAACCCGTTTCGGGCGGCCGCAGGTGTATTGGATCGCCCGCACCCGCTTCTTGGCCGCGCGGCAGTGATCGTGCCAGGAAAGCGCGCCGCTGCCCAATTTATCCGCCTGCCGCAGCAGGCGAACCATCACCCGTACGGCGTCCCACAACAGGCTGCTGTCGCTCGGCTCGTGGATGAGGGCTGCGGTGACGGTGCTGTCCACACGTATCACCCTGCCGCTTTCCAGCTTCTCGTGGTGGGCGCTCGAAAGCAGCACCTCGTTGATGTCTTCCCAGGTCGAGGGCCGGATCGCGCTGATCGTCTTGTGCAGGACCGACTTCTTCGGGCTCCATCCCCATGGCAGCCGGGCAAACGCCCGGAACGAGGCGGAGTCCTCCAGGTGGAAAGCCAGTTCCTGGTAGCTGAGCTGGCGATGCTGCTTGAGCAGCGCGCAGCGCAGCACCGCCTCCGCCGGCAGGCCCTCGCGGCCGGTCTGCTTGACCCCGTGCCGGCGCAGGTCGGCGGCCACCAGCCCGGTCAGGTGACGCTGCTCGTCCAGCCAATCGGACATGCCCTTCAGCTCACGGCCGATCTCGTGTCCGGCGAAAAGATCGAATACACTGGCTTGGACGGTGCGTTCTTGGCGCATTGTCGGCTCCGGGGGTGGCAGAAAACGCTTTGGAATCAGTGGTATGATGCCAAAGTGTATCTGAAACCGCCGGAGCTTTCCTGCGGAAAACTCCGATTCCTCAAGTAATTTCAACAGTTTGCCGTTTATGGACGGACACTAGTTAGAGTCCGTTTTGAAAATCAGGGATGGTCGTTTCTGCGGATGAGATTGGCGCCCATAGTGACAAGGATCATGGCGTGAGAGACGTCGATGCGCTTCTCGTAGTCGCGCACGAGGCGGCGCCATCTTGTCATCCAGCCGAAGGTGCGCTCGACAACCCAGCGGCGGGGCAAGACTTCGAAGCCCTTCTAGTCGTCGGATCGGCGGATGATCTCTACCACGAAGTCCAGATAGGCGGCCTTATCCATGAGCTTCAGCCGGTCGTAGGCGCCGTCGGCGAACAGATGCTTCACCCAGGGCCAGCGCTTGCGGATACCATCCAGGATCGCCTGAGCGCCGGCGCTGTCGGAGATGTCGGCCGGCGTCAGGTTGATCATCAACAGCCGCCCCGACGGCGATGTGGCGCTTGCGGCCGACAATCTTCTTGCCGGCGTCGTACCCTCTTGTTTCCGGTTGCGAAGCCTTGACCGACTCGGCGGTTTGAAGTCAAGCGCCTCCTAGTTCTTTTTCGCTTTGCCGGCATTGGACGTCTTTCGCGGGGCCTTGCTTCTCTCCGGGATCGGCGCTCTGGCCCTGCCCTCTATGGGGATTCAGAAGAATGGGTGGAACAATCTGTCGAGCGCCTTGATTGCCGATGATGGGCAATCGACCCAAGCCAGTCGACGAACTCACCTCATCCTCGTCCCGCGAAGGACAGCTTTCCACCGGTGGGTGGAACTCGTGTCGTCCCCGTCTATCGGCCGTCTATCGGGGGGCGATGTTTATCAATTCTTCAGCCGGCGACCGGCATGATTTCCGTCCTGGTCCAGCGGCACTGTGTGCCGTCGCTCCAGATGCGATGCATGATCACCGCCAGCCGGCGGGCGAGCGCAACTATGGCTTTCTGCTGGCCGCGCCGCTTGGCGACGTCCATCGCCCAGGCCTTCAGCCAGGACCATTTCGTCACCCGCGTCAGTAGGGTCTGCGCGGCCTCATAGAGCAACGTTCGCATCATACCGTCGCCGCATAACGAGATCCCGCCCACCCGGCGGCTTTCGCCCGATTCATGGAGCGCCGGCGTCAGGCCCAAAATCGGACCGACCGCCTTGGAGTTGCGGAAGCGGGCGGGGATATCGATCGTCGCGGTGTAAGGCCAGCGACACGACGGGGCCCACACCGGGGATCGACATCAGCCGGCGGCAAACCTCATCATCCCGGACGATCGCCAGAAGCTTGCGGTGCAGGGCGGCATAATTCTGGCGCAGCTTGCGGCGCGCGTCGAGCAACGGTTCGACGATCTCGGCCAGATCGGGCATGCCTTCGGTGAGCTCGCGGATCCGCTCCTCAAACTTGACCGCACCGACCTTGCCAATCTTGAGACCGAAGTTGCGCAACAGCCCGCGGATGTCGTTCTCGATGGCAATCGCCTTGTCCTTTAAGAGCTTGCGCGCCGTCAGCAGCGCCCGGCGCTTCTGGCTCGTCAGGGTCTTGACAAACCGGGCGGAACAGATTGACCCGCATCATCTGCGCGATCCCGCGCGCATCATTGCGGTCGGTCTTGTTCACCTGCGCCTTCAAGAATGCCTTGGTGTGACGTGTCTCAATGCAGATCATCGGCAGGCCGGCTTTGGCAAGGCCTTCGAACAGCCATTGCGATAAAGGTCCGGCTTCAAGCCCGACGCGTTCCAACCGCCAGGCGGGATCCTTGAGCACCCGCGCAATATCCTCGGGATGGGTCGGCACCTTCACCTCGCGGCACACCGTGCCCGTTTCGTCGACAATGCAAATAGCGGTCTCTTTCACCGAGACGTCCAATCCTGCACAATGTTTCATGCTACGCTTCTCCCGTCGGTCGACAGGGGGTTGCCGGCGTGCCTCCTCGCCGATTCTGGAACGATACGTCATGATCGCGCCGAACGCGTCAGGAACACGGAAGTTCAGCACCGGCCGTCACGCGCGCGATGGTGATGCCGCCATCTCGGAAGCACGGCGATGCCCCTGTTGCGGCGGTCAGATGATCACGCTCGGCATCTGGCGGTGTGGAGAAGTGACTGTGTCGCAGGCAGCTGGACGTGCCAGCAGGAAGCCTGTCTCACGCGCGCCAGCGCTGCAAAAGCTTCAAGAGTGCTGGCGCGTCGGCATCGAGCGTCTTGAGGGGCTGACGCTTGAAACCCGGAACAAGCGCTGCAATCAGCCATTTCGCCTGGCTCATCTCGATGACGGCGACAATCGTGTTATCTTGTTCGAGAGCGGTAAAGGACCGGCTTGCGTCAAACAAATGCGACATGGGAGGCCTCCTTCTGATGGTGGTTTTTACAGCGCCGAAGAATGCCGCACCCTCGCCGCTCGCCCCATAGCATCTCAGCCCCACACTCAGCGCCGCTCCTCAAGGCACCTGCGCTATCCGAAGGTTACCGACCCCGCGGCGCCGCCGCTCCGTCCCGAACGCCACGTCAGCAATTCCATCGCCACCATTCGGATTAGACTTGCCCACGCGTTGGCGCGACGGCTGCCACGATGTGCATGCTGTCAAAACGGTTTTATGACACAGTAGTATTAGGCGTAGAGTTGCTTGCTGCTGTTGTTGCGCTAGCATTGGGGTACCGCCCTCGGCGACGCTTCCCGGTGCACCCCGCTAACCCGTCCTATTCACGAGCAGCTTGGTTCCCTTGTCGCTGGGCGTTCAGTCATGAAGGTGTTAGGCGTCTTTTTCACCGCAGCTGAGACTGGCTGGAACGCGCTGGAGGTCGGCTGATGCGGGTTCATTGGGGCTTTGATGCCCCGGCGAACATGGTGCTGCGGGCTGCAGCGTGATGGCGATCGCTCGGAACAGGTTTTCCTCGGGACAGGCGGCGGAAGGCCAGCCGGATGTTTCGGAAACGCGGGCGCCGAGCTTGAGAAGCCGGAGCCGCAGCGTAGCGAACTCGGCGTTGCGCAGATGATGGGTCGTGGGTGCCTCGCGCATGGTGAGCATCAACCGGTATGCGGTGGTGTGCAGGACGAGACGGACCTGCTTGGCAATCGGTGAGCGGCAGCTGGTGCGGTCGGATGCGAGCTGGCTCTTGTGCATCTTGATCAGGTTTTCGGCCTGGCCGCGGGCGCAGTAGATCACGTCGTAGACATGCTCGGCGGAGCCTTTGTCGAGATTGGTGACGACGAAGCGGATGTCGAGGCCGAGGGTGGTTGCCTCGATCCGGGCGCAGGCGCGGCGTTCCGTCTTGTAGGGCCTCGGCATAGTCGCGCAGCACCGGCTTGTGCTCGAGCGCGCGGCGGGTACGGAATATCGTCGGCGGCTTCATCGACGAGATGGTGGGGTACCTTGTTGCCGGGCAAGCCGAAGAGGTAGTCGATCGCATGTTCTCGCACCAGGCCGTGACTTGCGCCCGGCCATAGTGGCCATCGCCGCGGATCAGAATGCGCGTGGCAGGTCAGCGGGCGCCGATGCGCCGGACAAGGCGATGCAGATGGCCGCGGATCTCCTTGCCCGCTGGGGTCTTGGCAGGTCGCAGGATCATGGCGACCGGGCGTCCTGTCGCGGTGTCGTAGATGTGGATCGGCAGGAAGCAACGCTCGTGGCAATGGGCGTTGAAGAGCGAGAGCTGCTGACGGCCGTGAACGACATCCACCGTGTCGTCGATGTCGAGCGTGATGCTAGCGGGCGGCGCGGCATAGCTCGACAGCCAGAGATCGACCAACACCCAGCTGGACACCTCGAAGAACCTCCCCATTTCGGCGCATTTTGATTCACTTCGCCTGGTGATTTGCACGGAGGCGTTGGATGCGAGGACAGGCAGGGTTCTGGGATTATGACGAGCGCTATGCCGGCTGAGCGAGGCCGGCGATCCCCTGGAGAAGCTGAACGCGGTGGTGCCTTGGGAAGTGTTTCGCAAGCCGCTGGCCAAGGCGCTGAAGCGCTCCGATGGCGCCAAAGGCGGCCGGCCGCCCTTTGACGCGGTGATGATGTTCAAGGTCCTGGTTCTGCAGGCGCTCTACAGTCTCTCGGACGATCAGGCCGAGTTCCAGGTCCAGGACCGGCTTCCCTTCATGCGCTTCCTCGGGTTGGGGCTCGGCGACAAGGTTCCCGACGCAAAAACGATCTGGTTGTTTAGGGAGCACCTCACGCAGGCCCAGGCGGTGGAGAACCTGTTCGCCTGTTTTGACAAGCACCTCACCAAGGCCGGTTATCTGGCGATGGGCGGGCAGATCGTGGATGCGACGATCGTGGCGGCGCCGAAGCAACGCAATTCCGATGCTGAAAAGGCCGACATCAAAGGCAGGAAAGGTGCCGGACGAGTGGCAGAAGAAACCAGCCAAGCTGCGCCAGAAGGACCGGGACGCAGGCTGGACGGTGAAGTTCTCGAAGGCCATGGTGGCCGAAGATGGAAAGACGCAGCAGCGCGACATTGCCATTCCCGCCTTCGGCTACAAGAACCATGCCTCGATCGATCGCCGGCACGGCTTCATCCGCGGCTGGAACGTCACCAGTGCCTCGGCCTGGGACGGGGCGCAGCTTTCCAACGTGCTGGACAAGAACAACACCGGCTCGAAAGTGTGGGCCGACACGGCCTATCGCTCCAAAAAGAACGAGGCATGGCTGGAGAACAACGGCTACGTGTGCGACATTCATCACAAGAAGCCGAAAGGCCGACCGATGAGCGAGGCGACGTCGCGGGCCAACGGCCGGCGCTCCAGGATCCGCGCCTTCGTCGAGCACGTCTTCGCGCAGCAGAAATCCCGCATGGGCCTGTTCGTGCGAAGGATCGGCATGGCGCGGGCCAAGACCAAGATCGGCATGGCCAACCTCGCCTACAATCTCACCCGCTTCGTCTGGTACCAGGGGCGCACTGCGCCCGCATGATGCCAACGGCGGTCAATGCCGCCGCAGCGGCGCCACGATCGGCCCCGAGCATCAAAATCATCGACCAACAGACCAAGCGTTCGGGCGGTATCAGGTTGTGCCCGACCTCATCGCGGACCTAAAACCCTACGAAATGACGATAGTTCGAGGTGTCCAGTTTTAGGGTCGTGAGCATTCAAGCCCGAGAGTCAGACTTGAACCGGATCCGCTAATCACCATACCGGCAAGCGGCTTCTGGAAACGCCACCTTCAAACGCCTCCCAGGAGACCGCACACGATCACACGAGCTTTGGATCCGGCACTTCTTGCATCACGGGCGGCAACCACAAAAGATTCTAACAGCGCTCACGGGTCAATCATCTCTGCCCTCTCCTTGGTAACTTCAAAGTCGCGAACGATGAAAATAAGACTTGATGGCATATTATTTCTGGTTTTGAGACGAAACGTTAAATATATGACTAAAATACTTAAGTTAAAAAAAGTCACGCAAACCAAACTTAACATAATATCACCTTATAATGCCGCGGTGACGTGATAAAGATTTGCGTAACGACACGCCGGAGGAAGACAATCGTGAAACTGGATAACGCCAACTCGCTACTTGCCTTTCGCAACCTAGAGTCGAACGTGCGGTCATATTCGCGGTCCTTTCCAGTAGTGTTCAGAACAGCTGCAGGAGCCATTCTCGAGGACGAGGACGGACGAGAGTTTATCGACTTCCTCTCCGGCGCAGGCGCCCTTAACTATGGTCACAACGATCCCGATTTACTAAATGGCGCGATTAAATACATGGAATCGCGAGGGATCGTTCACGGTTTGGATATGGCTACCTCAGCTAAAAGAGAGTTTATGGAGTGTGTTGACGCCATAATACTGCAGCCACGTGGTCTGACTTATAAATTCCAATTTCCTGGTCCGACTGGGGCCAACGCCGTGGAAGCCGCTTTGAAACTCGCCCGAAAGGTCACTGGACGGCGCAGCATCATTTCGTTCACCAACGGCTTTCATGGAGTGACTGTGGGCGCCCTGGCGGTAACGGGTAACCGATATTACCGAGAAGCGGCAGGACTTCCTTTGGGCGGCGTAATGTTCATGCCCTATGATGGGTATTGGGGATCCGATAATGACACTTCCGAATACCTGGACAAGATGCTTGCTGATGCAAGCAGTGGTGTCGATTTGCCCGCTGCCATCATTGCAGAAACCATCCAGGGCGAAGGCGGCATACGCCCTTGTACCAAAGATTGGCTAAGATCGATCGAACGGCTTTGCAAAAAGTACGGCATACTTCTGATTGTGGATGATATCCAGGCAGGCTGCGGACGAACCGGCAGTTTTTTCAGTTTCGAGTTCGCTGACTTGGCGCCCGACATGGTTCTGTTGTCCAAGTCTCTTAGTGGCTGTGGGCTGCCGCTATCTCTTTTGCTGCTGAAACCTGAACTAGACGTTTGGCGGCCGGGCGAACACAACGGTACATTCAGAGGCAACAACCTTGCGCTCGTGACGGCGACTGCCACATTGCAGAAATATTGGACCAACGAAAATTTGTCAAAGCACGTTGCAGAAGTAGGACGGATTATGAGTGAGCGCCTTCGACAGATCACTCAACATAGCCGAAATCATAGCCTTTCCGTCCGAGGAAGGGGCATGATGTTAGGGCTTGATTGCAACACGGGCAAACTTGCCGAAAAAATCGTCGGCAAGGCCTTTCAAGATGGGCTTGTGGTAGAGCGATGCGGCGCAGAGGACGAGGTCATCAAGCTTCTCCCTCCGTTAACCATTGACACGCAGCTGCTTGAACGCGGTCTGAACATTCTGGCTGCGTCAGTGCATGCAACGCTTAAACCTTGAAGAGGTGCAATCTGTTAAAGCCGTGCAATGCACACCTCACAGGAATCGTGTTCGCTGGCTTGGCTTCGGATCCAACGTTCTGACAAGATCTCTTGCGCGGCCGTGCTCTAGGTCAGGCTAGTGCCCGTCCATAAAGGAAAATTGTCGATATTATTTGGCTATTTTCAGTATTTCGACGGGCAATCCGGCCGACAGCGAGCGGTTCTTGCCGATACTGGAGCGCCACATCGGCATCTGGGACCAGGCGTCGCGGCAAGCGGCTGCGGACGGCGGCTATGCCAGCCGCGAAAATTTGCGCTGGGCCAAGGCCTGGGGCGTGTCCGACATGGCCGTCCGCAAAAAGGCCGGCCTCAAGGTCGAAGACCGCGCCGACATCTAGGCCGACCTCTCTTGCCTCAAACGCGCTTACGGCCTGGCGCGCTGCACCTGGCGCGGCCTCGATCACTTCAGGGCCTGCGTCTGGTCCTCTGCCGTGGTCTACAATCTCGTCCTCTTCACTCGCCTCAACCGGCCTGACGCCACTCATCGGGTCGCGCTCAGTGCCACGCCGGCCGGCGGCAGCCGATACTCTATGCTGGCATGGCCGCTGCGAATGCTCTCGCTCGCGATCTGCACGCCCCGTGCCCACCACGCGCTGCCAAGCAGCTGTCGCATTGCCTCAAGGAAAATCTTGCTATGGGGTTCGTTGCCTCACCTAAAATGTTACCCGTGAAGATGCCGCCGCCATGATGCCTTCACCGCCAGGGAGGCATCATGAAGACGAAGTTGACGCATGCCATGCGCATAGAACTCGCCAATGCGATCCAGGGTCGCTATGCGGCCGCAGCGAATAAGACCAAACGCAGGATCTTGGAGGAGCTCATCGCCGCGACGAGGTATCACGAGAAGTCCGCGATCCGTGTCCCGACCCGTCAACGCCCCTCGCTCTATGATGAGGCTGCTCGGGGCGCCTTCATTTTGCTGTGGGAAGCTTCTGATTGAGTTTGCGGCAAGCGCCTCAAGGCACTGCTGCCCATTCTATTGCCGGCGTTGGAACGCAATGGACATTTGAAGCTCGAGGGGGAGATACGCACAAGATCCTGTCGATGAGCGCCGCGACGATCGACCGCTTGCTCCAGATGCCAAGACGCACCATGCGAACGAAAAAGCCGCCAAGGGTTGTGCCGGAGCCACGGCGGCGCATCAAAATGCGCACCTTTGCCGAAGGTGACTAAGCGCTATCATCCGCCGCAGACGCCTGCGAGCGTCTCCTGCAGGCGGAGGCTGTCCCGATGGCCGCCAAAAGCAAGCTGCGCGAGATCGCCGCCGACTTCGATCCGCTGAAGCTTCTGGAGGAGATCCGAGTTGTACAGGCTTACCTGGCCGCCCTGGCCGACGGCGAAGCACCGCCACAGACCACATCCGAGCCGCCCAACCTGGCCGCGTTCGTAGCAAGCCTATCGAGCGCCTGGCACGCGGGCGAAATCCGTCCGACCTTCTCCATCGAAGCCAAACCGCGTTCCCGCGAAGTCTACAAAAGGTCTCGAGACAAACCCTTATTGCGGCTCCCACCGCCGCGCTCAAGCCAGTAATCCCACCCACTCCTGCCGCGACAGCCGCGAAAATGCAGGAGAAGCCGAAGCGGGACTACGCCGAGCCTGGCCAAGCCCGCGTCCAGGCGCTCCGCATGGTGTGGCCGATCGTTTGCCGCCGATTGAAGGAATTCCCCAACATCAACGCGCCGGCCTCCGTCGCTGCGGCTGCGCCGCGTGCTGCGATTCCGAGGCGATCGCACTCACCAGTGGCAACAGCCCGTCTGCTCGGCTGGTACTATCGGTGCCGGTGGGTTGAGAAGCCTCGGATCTATGATGGTGCTGCCGACGGCCTTTTGGATCTGCGCATGGATTTGCTAACCGCGTCGAGAAAGGCTCGGCTGGCGTTTTCCATCAGGTGCCAGTGATCGGCCACCCGATCGGCATGTGGCAACGCCTTGGTGATGGCCTCGCCATATCCACCACCTCGGCCACGCGCGACGCTCGTGATGGACGGATGGCCCATGAGCCGTGCCTGCGATGTCGCCTGCTCGCGATCGGGCAGCAAAGTCACCGGCCTGCGGCGTCGAGATCGCAGCCAATCGTCCCGTATCGCTGGCCGCGCCGGAATGCAAAGTGGTCAATGCCGATGATGGCGAGCTCATCACGCGGCTGTTCAGTCCTGCGGCGCACGACACGCAACAGGGTATCGTTGCTCACCGGCATCACATGAGGCGATCGGCAAAGGCCGCAGCCGGCCTGCCGCCAAGCGCGAGCCCCAAGTGATGAACGATCGTCTCAAGACGTCCGGTCCTTCGCGATAGCGGAGCGAGAATATCGGCGCCAAACCGCTCGGCAAAAATGCGGCGGCGGCAAAGAACGGCGTCGCACCAGAAACGGCGAACCGTCATCCGCAGGAAAACCCGCCGACCGGCGATCGGCAAATCGGCGGCTTGCCGCAGATATCGGCTCTGGGTCCGGAGTGAACTGGTCCCGCAGCACGGGCACGTTGCCGAAAGCGCCGTAGCGCGCACGTCAAGATATACGCAATCCGTGTCGATCTCCGCATGCTCGGAGACGAAGCCCGCCGGCGCCAGTTTCGTCGACCCAGATCTCCGTTCCACCGCGCTGATCCCCCTCGGAAAAATCGCGACTTCAGCCTTCACATGCAGCGAGATTGAGTCTGACCCAATTTTGCACGCGGATTACATCTTACCCTCGCCCCGCTCCGGCGCATCGATCCGGTTGATGCCGACATGGATCACCGTCGCACCCGGCTTGACCCAGTCCGCCTTCACCATCTCCGGCCGGCCCACCGCAGCCACCAAATATCGGCGCCACGCGCCACGGACGCCAGATCCTTCGTGCGCGAATGCGCCGTCATCACCGTGGCATTGGCATTAAGCAGCAAGTGCGCCATGGGCTTGCCAAACAAATTGGAGCGGCCGACAACGACCACCATCAGGCCCGACAGGTCCTCGCCATGGATGGAGCGCGCCAGCAGCATGGCGCCGGCCGGCGTGCACGAGATCAAGCCGGTCGCCAAGTCACCGATTGCAAGTTTGCCGGCATTGACCACATGCAGGTCATCGACATCCTTCTCCGGCGGATCGACTGGATGATTGCATCCGCATCAAGATGCTTCGGCAGCGGCAGCTGCACGAGGATGCCGTGGATGGTTTAGAGAGGCCACGAGGCCTGCGAGTTCGCCCTGCGTTGTTTGCGCTGGCGGCGTGTGCTGAATGGAGTTGAAGCCGCATTCCTTGGCCATGCTGCCTTTGGCGTTGACATAGGCGTGGCTGGCCGGATTTTTGTTCGCTCGAGATCAGAAGCCGCTTGCATCACCGCTTCAATGACGGTTGCCGCCACCTGTTTGCCGTCGATGGTGTGCGTCG
>NZ_JAMYUT010000044.1:0-40344 GCF_040323235.1 Mesorhizobium sp. M0051 | reverse complement strand
GGGCGGTCGGGCGGCGCCCCCCCCCCCCCCGCGGCGGGGGGGGCGGCCGCGCCCCCACACCAAACCCACAAACACACCCCCCCCCCCCCCCCCCCCCCCCCCCCCCCCCCCCCCCCCCCCCCCCCCCCCCGAGACTCCGTCGTCGTGCATCCAGCAATCCTTGTACCGAGGGAACTGCACGGCGGGCCCTGAACATTCGGGGAGTTGGATTAATTCCCGGCCAACGAAAAGGTTCCACTGGATCGTCATGCCTCGTGGCAACTGGCTGATCAGACACAGCTGTGAACGTACGATAAGAGCTTAAGCGCTGGCGATGCGGCGAAAGGCGTAGGGCGCGATGAGGTCTCCTCCGGTGCCTTCGGATGTCGAAAGGGCCTCCTCAACCAGCGTAGCAATCGCGGCATGGAGGGGCGACCTGACACATGCGGGATCAGTCGCAGCCGCATCGCCCGCCAGCGCCAGCGCCTGGCAACGGCAGCCACCCCAATCAAATTCACGCCGCTCGCAGCTGCGGCAAGGCTCAAGCATCCAGTTCGTTCCGCGGAAGGCCTCGAATGCCGGTGAGTCCCGCCAGATATCGGCCAGCGGCCGCGAGCCGAAGCGCTCGAAGCGCAGTGATGGAATGGTCGCTGCCGCATGACATGGCAGCACGGCGCCGTCCGGTGCGATGACGAAAGCATCGCGTCCCCAACCACCCATGCAGGGCTTGGGATATGTGGCAAAATGGTCGGCCAGGACAAAATCGATCTCCAACACGCCGACAAGTCGTGCCCGTGCCTCCTCCACAGTCGCGGCCTGATGCTCTATCGAGGCGCGATCGGGCAGCAGATGACGACGATTGAGCAGCGCCCAACCGGCATATTGTATATTGGCGATCTCCAACCGCTGGGCGCCAAGCGAGAGCGCCAGCTCGATGTAGTCCGGAACTTGCGCGATGTTGTGCCGATGGATCGGCGCATTGATCGTAAGCGCCAACCCGAGTTCCCGCGCCTGCCGGGCGGCAGCAAGCTTGTTCGCGTGAGCCCCGGAATGGCGTCCGATGCGCGCGGTCGTTTCGGCGTTGGCTCCCTGAAAACTCACCTGGACATGGTCCAGTCCAGCACCTGCAAGTGCTTCCAGCCGGGCCCCGGCAAGGCCAACACCAGAGGTGATGAGGTTGGTGTAAACACCGGCATGCGCAAGTGCCGAAACAAATTGTTCGAGATCCCGGCGCAGCATCGGCTCGCCACCCGAAAGATGCACCTGGAGAACACCCATATCCGCTGCTTGCTGGAAGAGGTCGAGCCAGCATTCCGTCGCCATTTCGCGGTCGGCTTTTAGCAAATCGAGGGGATTGGAACAGTAGGGGCACTGCAGAGGACAGCGATGCGTCAACTCCGCCAGCATGGCGATGGGTGGGAGCGGCACCTCCGTCACAGCCGCACCAAAAGCCGGTCGGCCCATTGTTGCAGAAACGCGCCGACGTCACGGTCGATCTCCCCGCCGTCGGCGTCGTATTCCAAAGCAAGAGACATCACCATAACACTGAACGGCGTCTTGCCGTCACAGCGCTGCAAGATGTCCAGCCCGATTGCGTCCGGCCAGAAAACGCGCTCGGGAGACAGCACCGCCCAAGCATGCCGGACCGGATCAAAGCGCAGGCGTACATAGGGCGCGAGTCGCGGGAGAGATTGCCGCGATACAAACGCTCTTGGGCGGTCCACCGTCATCTTATCGCCTCCGGACGAAAGCAGCCAGGGGGCACAATCCCCTCGCGCCCGTAGGCGTAGTCGAGTGCATCGAGCATCGCCCAAAGCACATCGCATTTGAAAACCAGGGAATTGACAACTTTCTGCTGGCGTTCTGCCGTGTCGGCGTGGCGAAGCACGTAGTCCAGCGCGAATTCGGAATCGCGCGCGGCCTGGTCTGGCCGTCGGTCGAAATAGGCGAGCGCGTCGGTGGTGACGAAGTCGTACCGAGCCAGCAAGGCTGGCACGCGTTCGGCGATAATATCGGGCGAGAAAAGTTCCGTGAGGGAAGACCCCACTGCCTCGAGCAGGGTATGGGAGGCGCAGAAATTGACATACGCTTCCACCGCGAAGCGCGTTGCAGGCAGCGCAAGCCGTTGGCTTTTCACCTCTTCCGGCAAAAGACCGAGCGAGGTCGCGAGATGCAGCCAGCGCGCAATGCCGCCGCTCCGGCCGTCCTTGCCGTCATGGTCCTCGATGCGCTGACGCCATACGGCCCTGAATGCCGGATCCTCGGCATGGGAGAGGATGATGGCATCCTTGCGCGGGATTGCCTCCTGATAGCAATAGCGGTTGAGCGCCCACGCTTGCAGTTCGGCCTTTGACATCGCTCCCTCCACCATTCTGCGATGGTAGGGGTGTCGGTTGTGATAGCGCTCGTGACCGACTTGCAGAAGTACGGCGCGCAGATTTTGCGCGTCAAGACCGCTGCCGACCACATCGGAAAAATCGGTCACAGCACGAGCTCCATCCGGTCTTGCGCAATTTCCCATCCGGCCGCGCGCACGGCCAAGTGCTCAGGAGATGTCTCGTCCAAAACTGGATTTGTGTTGTTGATATGAATGAAGATGCGGCGACCGACCGGTATATCCTTCAGACGTGCGATCGCACCGTCAGGCCCGGACATCGCGATGTGCCCCATGCGCGCTCCGGTCTTCACGCCAACACCGCCCGTAATGAGCTCGTCGTTCGTGAATACCGTACCGTCGAGGAGAAGCATGTCGGCGCCGGCAATCCGTTGCTGCAATGTTTCATCGACGGCTGTACAGCCGGGGACGAAGAGCAACGAACGGCTTCCTTCCATCAGGCGAACCCCTATGGTTCCGCCATCGGCGTGACGGAGCTCGTGTCGGCCGTTATCTTCAAGAAAGAGCGCCACCTTGCCGGGAACGGGAAAGACCTCGATGCGGACGCCGATTTCCGCCCCCCCAGCATCGCGAAGATCGACGACGCCTTCAGCGGGAAGGCGGCGGCGCGAAACAATCCGAGCATCGAGGACATCGAAAATCGAATTGGAGGCGATGACCGCAAGGACCTGCTCGGTTGCATAGAGGGCAAAGGATTGTCGCTCGCGCA
Organism: Mesorhizobium sp. M0051; assembly: GCF_040323235.1. Lineage (NCBI taxonomy): Bacteria > Pseudomonadati > Pseudomonadota > Alphaproteobacteria > Hyphomicrobiales > Phyllobacteriaceae > Mesorhizobium > Mesorhizobium sp. M0051. Next base: position 37,261 of record NZ_JAMYUT010000044.1, on the reverse strand, counting down.
AGCTGAGGAGCCCCGCAATCTGGTCGACCTCGGCGCCGGTCACGACCACGGCGGCCATCGGCGTGGCACGGGCCGACATATTCGAATGCGGCTGGAGTTCCGTATTATCCGCGATCTGCTGGCGGATGTCTGGAGACGCGTTGAAAAGAATCCACCGTCGCCCGTCTGAGGATGCCGCGACACTGGTCTGACGGCGCGCGCGGACGCCGGTAGCGCCCGCTCGCGCCGCCCTGTTGAGCCGGTCGTTGGCGTTCCACTGGGGAAAACCGCCACCCGCTGCGGATCCAATTATCCTAATCCACACGCCGTGACGAACTCCAGTTGCTATTGCACCAGTGTCAGGCAACCAAGCGAGCACAGCCGATGCCGAACCCGCCGGTGCGTCATTTCTTCTTGATTTCGGCAGGCAGATAGCGGGATATTTCCATGCCCGCCGCGACTTCGCATATGACGGGCTTCTTCCAAGTCCTCTTCATGATCTTCTCCGATCTTGCTGCCGCGAATGGAGCGGCCAATCCCATAAGCTCCTAGCCGCGCCTTTGTTCCCGATGGGGTCTTTTGGTCCAGACCGTGCCTCCCCTTCTGTGGACCATCTGTCGCGACCGTCTAACCTAGGCCGGCGGCTGCCAGTCCGAAGACCCAAGCCTATTGCAACGACCAGTAATGCAGGCGCCAGGCCATCATCTGACGTCTTGGACCAAGTCGCCGATGGCATAGGCCCCTTTACGGCGCTTCTTGCCCTCGTGGCTGGCGACCTCCCGGATCTGCACAGTTTGCACCTCTCGGTGATAGATTGCACTTTTTCGACGCTCATACCGACCCGGTTAGGCTTCATGCGCCACGATGCTCTGCGCGCCATTTGCGAACAGCACCCCCGCATCGCGACCGCGTTCTGGCGCTCGACGCTGATCGACGCGGCCATATACAGGGAATGGGTCACCAATGTCGGAAGGCGCGAGGCTTTCACGCGTATGGCTCACATCCTTTGTGAACTGATCTACCGCTTGCGTTCGGTAGGACGCATCAAGGACCACATAGCCGACATTCCGATTACGCAGGCGGCGCTTGGAGATGCGCTGGGTTTATCCACGGTCCACGTGAACAGAATGCTTCAGGAAGTGCGACGGAAGGGCCTCATCGCCACCTCAGGCCCAACGTTACATGCTCTGGACTGGCCAAATCTTGTTCGCGCAGGAGACTTCGAATGCGATGCGAAGGGTTGCCGCCATTCACCGGCCTCGCCGCCAGCGCATAGGCCGAGTTGGGCGCGGAAATCGAAGACATCGGCATCGCCCTCCTCGCGCTGACAACGGCGTGGAAAACGACGGATACGGCCAAAAGCCGAACTGGCGCCGAAGTGTCATGGACGACTCATTTAATTGGACAGCAAGGGAACTGCCAGCTTCTCTCCGAGTTAGAAAATGCCCACGACGCGAAACAAGCCAACAAGGAGCACACAGCGATGGCAACCACTAAGAAGGCAAGTGCGAAGACCAAGAGCCTTGAGGATCTGTTCCTCGACGGTCTCAAAGATCTCTACTACGCCGAGAAAAAAATTCTGAAGGCCTTGCCGAAGATGGCCAAGGGCGCGGACGACGGGCAGGTCACCGCAGCCTTCGAAAAGCATCGTTCCGAAACCGAAGCCCAGGTGGAACGGCTTGAGGAGGTTTTCGAAATCCTCGGCGCGGCTGCGCGCGGGAAAACCTGCCCGGCCATCGACGGCATTCTCGAGGAGGGATCCGAAATTCTCGAGGAGTATGAGGGTTCGAAGTCGCTTGACGCCGGGCTCGTCGGCGCCGCGCAGGCTGTCGAGCACTACGAGATCGCGCGCTACGGCACTTTAATTGCGTGGGCTACCTCGCTTGGCAAGGACGATATCGTTGAACTTCTGAGCGCGACCCTCGAGGAAGAGAAAGCTACAGATAAGGCCCTGACGTCTCTGGGCGAAGCCGGCGTGAACGACCGGGCGGCCGAGCTGAAAGCGGCTTGAATTGAGACGGGTTTCAATGGTCCCGGCGCGACCGCCGGGGCCATGTCGTCGTCATTTCGGCCATACTGACAGCAGCGGGCCTTTGCTCCCATAGACTGGATCCTTCCGGGGACGGCCAACCTTGGGAATCGTTTGCAATGCCCGCTCATGTTCCTGGGCTGTCGTGCATTCGTCATAAGTCCCCGATGCCGGATAAGCACCGACCACCAGAAAGTCATCACTCTCGCCGAGGCATTGGTGTCCGGTGCCGGCCGGTAGAACGGCCACGTCGCCAGCCTTCAAGGATAATATCCGGCCCCTTTTGCCGCCGAACCGAACCCTGCCGGTTCCGCGCGCAACCCCAAGCACCTCGTGTATGCGGGAATGGTAATGAACGTGGTGATAGATGCCGTCACGCCAGCTGTCACGCCAGCCATTCGCCTCGAAAAGCTCTTCCAGCACGGCCGCGAAGTCGAATTGCTCCATCGGCTTCACGGCGCCACGATAGATGACAAATGGCCAGAACGGATGGTTCGGCACGAGGCCATCGTCCTTGAACCGAAATTCGAGTGGTTTCTTCAACCTCACCAGTTCGGCGAGTTCTTGCGTTCTCGGTCGCCCAATACCCGTCGCTAGCTCGGCCGCCTTCTTCACGCTTTCAAGAATACCCACTGCTATCCTCGTTGTAAGGGCCAGATAGAGCAGTAAGGACGCCGCCGCTCTGGTCTCAACAAATCTCAACTAGCGGCCCCGCATTTTGTTCCTTTTGCCGGATGGCCGTGGTCCGCGCCGCGATGTCAAAGAAACCCTTCGCTTCCGGGAGCGACGATCATCCAGCCTCACTATTGACATGACCCGCAACCTGGGCGGAGAGGTCGAGTTCTATCCAGGCTGGCGCATGATCACTCGGCTTTTCCCAACCTCGCACGTCAGCTTCCACGCCGGCATCACGTAGCCTGTTCGAAAGTGATGGGCTGACGAGGAGATGGTCCATCCGGAGGCCGGAACTCCGATCATAACCGCCCCGGTAGGAGAAGTTCCAATAGGTGTAGATGCCTTTTTCCGGATGGATGCGACGAACGGCATCGATCCAGCCGTTACCAAGCATTTCAGCGTAGGCTTGCCGGCTCTCCGGAAAGTAGACTGCATCGCCTAGCCAACGCTTTGGTACCACGGCATCGATCGGCGTTGGCACGACGTTGTAGTCGCCGCAGAGAACGCTCGCGACACCTTCCCTGAGCAGTAGCTTACCGTAGCTGATCAGACGGTCGAACCAGCGGAGCTTATAGTCGAATTTCGGGCCGGGCGCTGGATTGCCGTTGGGCAGATAGAGGCAGCCGACCACAATTCCATCCACCTCGGCCTCGATATACCGACTGTGGGTATCGTCGGGATCGCCTGGCAGGCCGCGTCGACGTTCCACCGGCTCCCTCCCCCGGGCGAGTATGGCCACACCATTGTAGGACTTTTGCCCGTGCCAGATCGCGCCGTAACCGGCGTTCCTGATGGCTTCGGCGGGAAATTTCTCGTCCGAGGTCTTCAATTCCTGAAGACACACGATGTCGTGGTCGTTCTGACCCAGCCACTTGATGAGCACGGGCAGGCGACCGTTCACGCCGTTCAGGTTGAAGGTTGCGATGCGAATCATCCGAGTTCTCGACAAACTCTTGGAGAGCAAGAAAGACTTGGTTGTTGATCCTCAGTGGTCTTTGTAGGGCTTGGCGGCCTCGTCAATCTTTCGCCAGTCATTCCGTAGCGACGTACCGACTCCCGCGCCTGCGCTGGTGACAGATCATGTGTCTCGATAACATGTCTCGCCTCTGCGTCCCCTTTGTGGGACGCGAACTAGCCTTTGCGACCGCTCGGCTCTAGCCGCATGACATCGTGGATCCTCCGGACCCTGCTTAAACTGCCAAGCGTGGGGAAAGTTTCACCCACGTCTTGGGCGTTGGCATCATAGCGCCATATTCCTGCGGACTTGCCCGGCTGATGAACCTTTGGCCCTGCGCCGCGTTCGCATGCAGCGAACTCGGTTGATTTTACGATGACGGACCCCAACGCTCGTCCTGCGCCGCACAAACAGGATGCAATTGGTGCCGAAGTCGGCTTTGCGTACGATCGAATGGCGGTCGAGCGGTTTCAGCAAGCTTTTCCGCGTGCCAGGTGGAGCGACGAGCGCAAGAGCTGGTTCGTGCCCGGTAAGACAGCGGCCCGGCGGATCGACCGCTGGCTGGAGCAAGAGGCGGCATTGCGGGCGCCCCATGACGAGAGCAAGGGACGAGATGCCTTCGCCTTCGACCCGATATCGAGCCGGTATCTGGAAATCGCGGATGACCTGCGCATTCGCACGCCCTATTCCAAGACGGTAGTTAAAGAACTGCATGCTGTCCCGTGGGCGAGTTGGGACGATGAGTTGCGGGCCTGGAGAGTTCCATTCCGCTCATATGAGACGCTCCGGCGTCGATGGCCACACATCGAACAGGCTGCGCAGCACGCCGAACCGGAGGAAAGGAAACGGCGACTTGCGGCAACCAGAAACACGGCAGCCTATAAGGCCGCACAACAGCGGGCTAGTGAACGTAAGCGCCATCGCTACCCTTTGCCACTTCAGGATCTGCCTACTTTGGGCCGCGCCGTCGCAACCATGCAGTACGGGATAGTCGTATTCACTGAAATTTCCGGTGAACTCGTTGAGCTGTCTGACGCAGCCACCTTCTATCCCCATGCGATGCCTGCGACAGGTGATTTCGTTTGGGGCAAGTGGCGTTCGGCAACCCTGGCCGAACTTGTGAGCACTTGGCCTGCTCGGTCAGCCGCCGGGCCGAGCGAACGCTTCAGAGGCTGGTGGAGACCAACCCTTGCTGAACTTAGACTTGCTCGTCGAAATGCACGCAGTAGTGAGCGTAGGAGGCGAAGTCACGCGCGTTAGATACCCCGCCCGCATTCGTTTTGTCATTGCTGCATTACTGGCGTCGCCGAGCGTTTACTGACTGCGGCGCTAAACACGCAGCCGCGCTTCGGCCGATATCGGGCGCGCACGAGTAGGGACGCCAAGGGCTCGCTACAGATAATGACCTCCTGCTCGACCGGCGGGGATCGTCGAGATCTTGTCGGCACGACAGGGCCGACGATTGGACAGTGAGGCCCAGGGCCGTCAGGGCTTCTCACGAACAGCAGGGAACCAAAGGCAATCGCAAGTGGTTTACCAATCGAAGGGACCGTAATGGACGCGGAATAATGAAATTTTTGGATATGGAACTGGCGCGAGCCCGACAGCGACTTAACCGAGAGGAGCTTGCCCTCGAAAATGCCAACGAGATGCTGGATGAAAACTGCGGCGTCGGCATCAATATCGCGCTCTGCAACAGGATACGGGCGGCGCAACGGCGCGTGGTAGAGGCCAGATCGCGGTTGACGAAGATTGATCACGGCAAGGCAAACACAATCCGCACAAGTTGATCCTTGCGGCCTTTAATTGGACTACGACCCGCGGCCGGTCGAACAGGTTGCGGCCATGCCAACGTCTTCCTGGCTTCGGCGACCGCTGTTGCGTACCGCGCATTGACTGCCCATTTCGACGGGTCAAAGGTCAACGATCGCATCGTCGTTTTTGATGTGAAGTCAACTGAGCGGCGAGCCGAACTGGCGCCTAACACCAAGGCCCGCTGCATCGAGGGAGAGCGGCGGGCCGATGCGGAGCCGGGCGACTTAGGGTGGGCGGGTTCCCGCGACGAGATAACGAGGCTGCTGAAAGTTTTCGCAAAGCACGCAGGACGAAGGAATGCCGCTCTCCGAAATAAGTGTCGCAGTCTTACCGACCTCAGTGCCGCATTCTCTGTCTGAGCCAATTCAGAAATCTGTTGCCACCGATTGTCCGGCGGACTCTTGCAGCAGCCCATTGCCCTGTCATCATACTCCCGACATGACAACTACAGACCACGTCGTGCAATTGCCAGTCGGTCAGTTCGAAGAAGCGCTTTGCTTCCCCATAGGTGTCATCTTTCAGGCCCAACGCACGCAGCACTGAATCCTCGAAAGCCACTGTGATTGGCGAGCCCTCACACCGTACTGCGTCGCGGTCTTTCCGCTTCAGACGTTCGGTGCCGATCAGGGCTCTCAGGCGTCGCTCCGGATGTTCTGCAAGCAGCTCTGCCCAGCGCTCGATGCGCTGTTGCCGGGTCATGATCGGGTAGGTCGACAAGGGTTCCACCTCTGCGATTGTCTGCAGTTGATTTAAGGTTTGATGTTTCATGGTCGTCTCCTGTGGATTGAAGATCCCCTCCCAACAAAAATTATCGCGCCCCGACTCGCTGACAAGCCCGGCAGGCGGTTTCTCGACGGATAATCGGGATTGCCAGTTTGTGCCTGACACTGCGCTGTAAACCGGAACCAGGTTCGCAGAGGCGAGGCCGTGGCAAAACCGATCGTCGAAACCGTGGAATGGCTTGACCGAAAATGAAACCCCGTCACCGAGCACGCAGTTGGTAACAGAGAAGGGAGTCCGCCGCCTTTGGGCTCCGGCCAGATTACAGGACAGGCCGTTTAGGCCGCCGGGTGGCATTCAGCCGCAAGGTGAACGGCCGACGCAGGTGCCGGTGAGCATTGCCGCGTCAGCCGCTACGGCATTCTTGTTGAGGATGCAAGAAGCCGTAGCAAAGCTTAGCACCTGCTAAAATGGTAGGCAACGAAGCTGCGGCGGCTGAGTGGGCCCGTCGCTCGGCCGAAGCACCTTGGACGCGGGGAAGTCGACGTGGCCGAGCAAGCTCGACCCGTAAAGCATGCCGGCATTGCCATTCTCCGCAAATGACCGCGGCGTGGTTCGGTCGTTTGACCTGACGGTCACTCAAGTTACTAATTTGCCGGGTCCTTGGAGCGATCAGGTCAGGCTCAGACGCTCGCGGCAACAAGCGGCCGGCTAGCCTCAGTACAGTCGTCACCTTGGTCGCCGGCCGGCATCATTGCCGACCGCCGTCAGGTGGCCCGGCTCTCGGTCGAATGCGGGCTCCACTGGATCAGACGGGCCTCGGCGATGTCGCGGGTGCGGTTGATGATCAGCACAAAAATCGCGAGGATTATAATGCCGGCGAAGACACCGACCGCATCGAAATTGCCTTCCGCCTGGGCAATCAGACAGCCAAGGCCGGCGGAGGCGCCAAGGTATTCGCCGATGATCACGCCGACCACCGCGAAATCGACCGAGGTGCGCAGCAACGATAGGATCCAGCTGGCCGTGGCCGGGAAGTAGACGTGCGTCAGCAGGCTTGAGCGCTTGGCGCCGAGGGCCGCGCGTTCGCCAGCACCACCGGGTTGACTTCCCGCACGCCCTGCATGGCGTTGAAGAAGGTGATGAAGAACACAGCGTCACCGATAGCGCCACCTTCGACCACAGCCCGAGGCCGAGCCAGAGCACGAAGATAGGAGCGAGCACCAAGCGGGGTTCAGCGCCTTTATGAACGGATCGAGGATGCACGGCTAAGCCCTAGCCAGACGACGGCTGCCACGCCGAGGGCGGTACCAATGACGTATCCGAGCACCGTCTCGGTGAGCGTGATCGACACGTGCCCTGGTCGGAGAGGACAGCCGAGTTGTTCTTTTTTTGAACTTTCCCCCGCCCTCAATATCGAGACGCGGGTATGCCTCGCCCTGCACGCAGGTCAAATGCAGTGCGCTCGTGGAAAGGCTGGCGCAAAGTTTCAACTAGAAGCGTCTATCCGCTTCGAAGTGGCGTTGACCGTCCGATAGCTGATTTCGCCTTTCCATCAATGTCTGCAGCGAACTCTCTCCAAGAAATTCGAGAGCGTTCGCGCGAGCGCGGTTAAGCCGGCTTTTCACCGTGCCCACCGCGCAGCCGCATATCTCGGCTGTCTCCTCATAACTGACGCCCAGAACGCCTATCAGCATCAAGACTTCGCGTTGGTGTTCAGGCAGCCTCTGGATGGCGCCATGAACCTCCTTGCTTTGTACAGTCCATTCCTGCGTCGCTTCCGAAACCGGCCTCGAGGAAGCGCAGTCAAGCAGGCCAGGCGCTTCCCTCGCAGCAAACTTGACGTGGGTGTAGTAGGTGTTGCGCATGATCGTGAAGAGCCAGGACTCATGCGCGTGCCGGGCTCGAACTTGTCCATGTTCGCGAGACCCTTCGTCAGCGTCTCCTGCACCAGGTCGTCGGCATCGTCGGGAATGCGGCAGAAGGTCCGCGCGAAAGCTCGCAGGGCAGGTATCAGGTCAACGATGCAAACTTCACTGGTTTTCTGGTCGGCCAAATCGCAGCCTCCCGATTACAACGATCCAGCTCCCAGACGAAAGAGTGTTTGAACGACCTAGCTAAATGCATGGGAGTTTATATCGTTCCGCGCGTTGATACTCCCACTGGCGGTCACGCTCCCGCAGTCATCCGCGAAACGTCGCTCCGGCTCTGCGGGGCCATTGCCGTGAGGCGATCAAGATCGCGCTGCTCCGCAGCACGCCTACCATCGTCATCCACGAGCAAGTCTTTCGCCAACTGCTTTCGACGCCAAGCAGAACCTAATCGACACCGCTCAACTGCGCGCTATTCGATGACGGCAGTAAGCTCGGCGAGGCTGTCATCGTATCCAACACGACCAACAAGCGGCTTGCACGCTGGACGCTCTTCAAGGGCTTGCTCGTTTGTTGAGCCTGTCCAGCGCTCTCGCCGCCTCGAGGTTCGCTGGCGCCGTCAGGTAGCGCCGCATCGTCACCATGTGCGGCTGGCCTCTTGATGGCAGCATTCGCGGTTGTGGTGCTGGTGCTGCCGGCGAGGCCTAGCGGCACACATGGCCGAAAATGCCCCGGGGGAGAGCAGCGGGCCTTTGACACAGAATACGGCCGGATGGATTGAGATGGGAAGGGCATCCGGCCAGCGCAATAAAGGTTGGCTCCGGCGTGATTTCCTCGAACACGCTGACGACGCGGTCCTGCTGCTTTCAGCGATGCTGTTCAACGAAAGTTCTACAGGCGGGTGACAAGTGCCCCATCTTGCTTTGAAGATCACATTTGCCAATCGGCGTCGTTGGGCAAACCGATTTGTAATCGCGGTTGCATGCCTTGCCTTGGAAAGATTTGAAAGTTTTTACTTGCTTTGGGCTGGTTCCGCTCGCTGGAACCAGGCCGGAACCAGTGTCCATCGCGCCATCCTTGCCAGCCTTGCCGCCCCCTCTCGCAGAGGCAATGCCAGAAATGGCGGCGCATGCGACAGTTGCGCCCATCAGGGAAAGCAGTGCACGACGTGATGTAGACATTGTCGAAACCTCCCTTTTACTTTCCAATTAACTAAATTAGCATAGATGAATATAGATTCATATTCGGGGTTCGATCGAAATTCGCCGAAGCGTCCCGCGCGCCTGGCGCCCCACCTATTGGCAGCGCTGCCCCTGACAGGTGCCGACCTTCGCCAGCGCCTTCACCTGCGGCCGAAAGTCGGCTTCGAAACACGCCTGGTGCGTGCTTCGTCTTGGCCTCGATAGTCGGGCACGAAGGTGAAGAACACCGGCCGGCGATCGCGACCATCTGCCTTGCAATCCGAACAGACAAAGAACCCGACCAGATCCCAGTGCATTGAGCCATGATCTGGGCCGAACCGATCGATCAGCGCCTGGATGTCGAGCTGAGTCGATTTGCAACACGCGGGATGGCCGCAAGTGATGCGGACCGTTTCGCGGGCGGCCAAGGTGTCGGCGAGGGTCTTCTGGAACATGGCGATCTCCGTTGAAGGGTCGCCGCAACGGAAGGATTATATTCCTTGATGTAACCTAGGTGGCAAGAGGCGACTGAATATTAGCAGTCTTTTTGACTAGGCCATCGGCCGCCCCAGAATCGGTTCTATGGCTCGCGGGATCAAGGACGGAGTGGCGATCATGGCGACCGTGCGGTGGCGGGTCACGGAGGATCGGGTCAGCGTCTCGATCCCAACCGAACGCCTACAATTTCCGGCATTCGATCACCAAGGCGAAGAAAGGCCAGCCGATCGAGTTGATCGGCGACGTCACCAGGATAGACGAGGACAAGTGACTGTGAACCTTGGCGGCCCCGCTACGGTCGATGCGGACACTGTGCGGCTGGTGCAAAGCGCCGTTCCGCCGAAGCGAAGGAAGGCATTATTGACCGCCCAGATTGACGACGCAAAACAGCCCGCCCCGAGCCCTTTTGCCCCGGTGGGCCCAAGACGGGCTGCGGGAGCTCGGAGGTGCTTCCCGCTTCAAAACTTCAGAAGCGGGAACTTGTTCCGTTAGTCTTCGCTAAAATGCCCGCCACCTCTCGGCAGCGGGCAGTCTCGTCGTGGGAACATGCATTGACTGGATGCCACACCGAAGCACCTCAGGGCAATAAGGTCCTCCTTCCGATCCAGGCTCTTCGATGTACACGATCTTCGATGACCTATCCAAAGCCCTCAGAGCCCCGTGCAGACGTGTGGCGCCCTGTCCGCCCCATTGCCCTCACAAGTTGGTGGCAAGGTGCTGACGGGCGTTGCCATCGGCTTTGGCGGACAAGCTGTAGCCGGCGGTTAGATCAATCCGGCTCTAAAATCCAATTACGATCCACGGATTGGTGTCGTATCCGAGGCGCGGCTTTTCCGGTGTTGCTCCGTTCGGCAATTTGGCGGTTCCAGTCAAACTGCAGTCCAGCTCTGGCACCGGCTTCTTGGCCGAATGTTGTTTAGAGCACAGAGCGGCAGCGTCACTGACAACCACCTTCTTCTCCTTGGCAGCAGCGATAGCACTCGAAGCGATTTCGATTGCCGCGCCAAACACAGCTACTCTCATTGGAATTCCCCGCGGATAGGCTTCCCAAGATACCGGCGTTAGCGACCTCATGAAAACATTAGTGCAAGCGAAGATATTGCACTCGTCGTTGGCAGGAGTTGCACCCTCGATCTTGCCGGCAAGCTGTTCCTAGCTAGACCATCATCAAGTCGGCATGTGGTGGAAGAACGCCCGCCGCCCCATTCACGGCAGCGACGGGCCGCCCCAGGATCAAGGGACTTGCAGGAGCGTTGGGCACCTGCCGTCAAGGGAACTATCAGGATCGCCTAAATGTTCCGGAGCTGGCCAGTAGATGATCAAACCGGCCATGACGCTATCGAAAGTCGGCTTCCAGCCAAATTGCGCTCACTACGAATTGCACGATTTGTACCCAGCCTTGGATAGCGAGCGCAAGGGTCATCCGAAGTGATTGAAGCCTGCGGCGAATGGTTCGTCCACGTGGTCGAAGAAGATCTGGAACTAACCCGATCCTTCGAACTGGAACGTACGCCCTCGCCTTCGGATAGCCTGCATCTGGACAAGTTTGCCCGGATGCAGGGCTGTCCGACCAACGCATGACACCGGCGGGCTAGTTCATCACAGACAGCTCGTCGGCTCGTCGACCGTCTGTCGGCTGCCTTCATCGCCTCGTCTGCAAGGGCGCTGATGGCCACAAGATCGTCGGTTCTGCCATCCATTTGTTTAGAAAGTTGACCCCGCGCGTGCTCGTCGAAAGATGGCCCACCAGATCGCGAACGCACCCGGTGCAAGCAACAAGGCAGCGGCCAGTATCAATACGCCCTCGCGTTACTGCCATCTCGGCGGCGGGGTTGGCATCAGTCGCTCGGGATTTCGTCCTGCGTCCATGGTGAACCAATCTGCCCGGCGATGTTAAGTTCCGCTTAGTGCTGTTTGGCTGCTCCTCTCAGCGTAAGCCCTGCATGATGAATTCGTACATCTTGCCAATTTCTTCATCGATCTCTTGGGCGGGAATTCCTTGGCTCTGCGCCGCCTGCTTCGCGTCCACGGCCATGTCGATCACCAGGAGTACTGGGTCGACGATAGGATCGTCCGGTAAATGATCAGAGATCCAATGGTAAAGAAAATCATTGCCGCGCTTGCTCATGTTCCCTGAAATCCTGCACCGACGCATGCCGAAGCCTATGCTCGCCGCGTAGCGTCCTGACACGCGCCCTAATCCCGAGGAAGCGGGCATCAGCAATCAGCTTGTGTGTCAACTCGTCGACAGAGATGACGCACGTCTGGATCTTCTCCGGGATGTTGTTCGCGATCCACCGATCAAGGAAGTTGATGCCGCGCGTAGTCATGCTTTGCCCCGCACCACGTACGAAAACGTTCGCTTCTGACCGCCTGTCTCGGTGACGCGAATCCAATTCTCCTCATTGCGCCTCAGCGTCACTGGCCGGCCTGAATGCTTCTCGGCCACTTTGAACGGTAAGATGTCCATGGCCAGGAAGGACGACACCACTACAAAACTGACAATGATCTCAACTCGATATTCCTGCACTCGTCCGCACCAAAGCCGGCCTCTTCGCCACTTAATTAGCTGGCGCTGAAATAGTTCCGCAATCGGGAAAGCGAGGTCTCCTGAAACAAAGCGCTCATTGAGCACTGCCGCAGCGAGTGCTCTGCCTCAATCGACGCCTTTGACACCAAGAGGCAGCTCCAGAGCAGTCGACCTCCGTTGGGCTGGCTCGCGGCGCTTCCGAAGCACAGGCCGATTATGCGATTGGTGTGAGGCATGGCCGAGCGATTACAAAATGATCGCGATGAGCCGGCAAAAAGTCTCTTTAGCTAAAACTTCGGAGATTCGCCAAATTGGCCGAAAATCCGTTGGAAGCTCGCTACAACCTAACCCAGACCCGCGACTAGGCACATACTCGAGCCGCTTCGGACGTAATATCTCGATTCCTTTCATTGGCGAAGCGGCGGGGACTTTCTGCAGCCGGCAGCAGTTTCTTTCATCTGGGCAGGGGCGGCGCCCTTGGCGTCGAGTGTCGCCTGACCAGTGGGCTGTGCAGTGCCGGTCTGCTGGTCGGCGGCACAATCTTTTACCGCATTCGGTTTCGATGTGCCGCCCGTTATGGTGGGGTCAAGCTTCATGCCGCCGGCCGCACCATAATTCGTCCTGATACCGTGTTTATGTTGAACGGGCGTGGCGGCTTGTGCCAACGACGGGCTAGCCGACAAAGCGATTACAATTGATGCGAATATAAACCGTTGCATGATATTTCTCCCGGTTTGAGCGCTGTCGCTCCGTTGACGGCAGCAGCGGGTCGTCCCTAAGGGAATCGCGAGGCTTGCAGAGCTTTGGTGACCCCTGCCGCCAAGGTAACTATTAGCCAAATCTAATGTTCCATTGCCTCGCCAGACGGGCTTACCGCTTCTTCACCTTCGGTGTGATCTGCTCGACCGGCACCTTAGCACCGCACGGCCAGCGCCTTGGCCTTGCCTTGCTGGTCCGATGACGTGGGTTGTGACCGTCATCCCATCGCAGTGCAATTGAAGCCCGCGCCTCTGTGGGAGAGCGCGGGCCGCTCAGGAGGAACAACGATCTTCAGCAGGCGATGGAGGTACCTGCCGCATGTATCAAACCTTTAGGGACGGCTAATGTTCCATCAAAACTGAGTGAAAAATCGACTTCCAATCGAGGTTGTCGCTCCAGAGAAACGAAGGAGTTTGCCATCATGGACTGGAACCGCGTCGAAGGATTGGAAGCAGGTTAATGGCAAGGTCAACGGTGGGGACCTCCACCGCATCGCCGGCAAGCGCGATCAGCTCAGGATGAAACGAGAGGCAAAGGTTCCAACCCAATATTCGAGCAGTGGCCGCCTTCCCCCAAAGGCGTGAAGCGCGCGCCGCGGCTTTGTGCTGCACTCGGCAAAACACGCATGCCTATCGGCCGGTTGCCGCAGCTCGCCGCGAGCTTTGACCCTTGGCGGGGGCCAGAGTGCTCATGGGCGCAATTGGCTTCCTATTGGACCACGTCGCTGTTCAGACTACCCATGCGGATCAACCAGCCTGCGCCAGCATGCGCTCAAAGACGCTAGCGCCGAATCGCAACGGATGGGCATTGCACCAACTCTTCGGCGGCCGCCAGCAATTTTCGAGCACAACATTTAAGTCTTCGACCAGGAATGTCGGTCTCGATCCGCAGATGGACAGCCAGGTTCTGCATCGGTCTGGGATAACGCGAACCCGGCTTGCTCATTCCGCCAAATGAGGGTGTGACCAAGTCGATCCTAGGATATCGCCGCATCGAGATCGTGCAGCAGAGGGAGATTGCCATCTGATGCGCCGATCTAATAATCATTGTGTTGAATGCGTTTCGCTGATTAGCTGACTTGCATAACACCGGGACAAAATTGGCAAATGTTGTCCGGGGAGGACCGCGATGCCGGTGCTTGAGGTTCGTCACGTTTCCAAGAACTTTGGGGCGATCCAGGCCCTGACCGACGTCAGCTTCCAGGTGGAGCGGGGTGAAGTCGTGGGTCTGATGGGGGACAACGGCGCCGGCAAGTCGACGATAGTCAAGACAGTGGCCGGGAATTTTCCGCCGAACGACGGCGAAATTGTCGTGGACGGCGAGATTTGTCACTTCCATAAACCCGTTCAGGCCCGTGCCAAGGGAATTGAAGTCGTCTATCAGGACCTGGCGCTGGCGGATAATCTGACGGCCGCGCAAAATGTCTTTCTTGGCCGCGAGATGAAGAAGGGCTTCTGGCCGATCAGGGTGCTCGACAAGCAGGCGATGATCGACCGCTCGGCAGCGCTGTTCAGGGAACTCAAATCGGAAACCCGGCCGCGCGACCTCGTCAGGAAGATGTCGGGTGGGCAGCGCCAGGCGGTCGCCATCGCGCGGACCCGGCTTTCAAACGCCAAGCTGGTGTTGATGGACGAACCGACCGCCGCCATCTCTGTACGCCAGGTGGCAGAGGTGCTCGAATTGATCCGGCGCCTCAAAGCGCAAGGTGTCGGCGTCATGTTGATCAGCCACCGCATGCCTGACGTTTTCGCCGTTGCAGATCGTATCATTGTGCTCAGGCGAGGCTCGAAGGTTGCCGACAAGGATGCCGGCAATACGTCGCCCGAGGAAATCACCGGATTGATAACGGGAGCCATCCGTGGCGAATAGTGCTCGCGAATCCGTTAGTGTTAGGGAGTCGGCCCCGGAAACGAGCCGACCGGCCATGTCGGACTTTGTCCCGACCAAGGAAAAGACGGCGCTTCAACATGTATTTTCAAGTCAGCCGTTCTGGGTGACGATCGCGCTCATTGCCCTCGTCACCTTGATGACGATGATGGAGCCGAGCTTCGGCACCTCCGAAAACGCTGCCAATGTCACGCGCAACTTCGCACCTTTCGGCATCATGGCGCTCGGCATGACGGTGGTTATCATCACCGGCGGCATCGATCTGTCGGTCGGCTCGATCATGGGCCTGGTGGTCATCGTCGCCGGCCTGTTCCTGACCTGGCACTATCCCTGGTACGTTGCATTCGCCGTCGGCCTTTTCTCCGGTATG
The DNA here is from genome assembly GCF_040323235.1 of Mesorhizobium sp. M0051. NCBI lineage: Bacteria > Pseudomonadati > Pseudomonadota > Alphaproteobacteria > Hyphomicrobiales > Phyllobacteriaceae > Mesorhizobium > Mesorhizobium sp. M0051. The sequence goes on along the minus strand of NZ_JAMYUT010000044.1, from coordinate 21,992 downwards.
GCGTGCGGCGCGGTCAACGGATTCTTCGTCGCCTATATCGGAATGCCGTCCTTTGTGGTCACCCTCGGCATGCTGTCCGCGGCGCGTTCGCTGGCGGTCGTATTCTCCGCCAACCAGATGCTCTACCAATTCGGGCCCGATGCTCCGATCGTAAAGGGGATCGGTCAGGCAAGATGGCCGCTGCATGGGCCGCAGGATTGGGCGCCGCACTGGATACCAGAATTGTCATCACAGTTCTGGACCATGGTGATTCTGGCCCTGATCGTCGGTTTCGTCTTCAATTTCACTGCCTGGGCCCGACATCTCTTCGCCATCGGCGGCAATGAGGAGGCGGCGCGGCTCACCGGCGTGCCGGTCGACTGGATCAAATTCGAGGCCTATGTCTTCTCGGCCTTCACCGCTTCGGTCGCCTCACTCCTGCTCCTCGGCTACAACGGCTCGGCCATCAATGCCATGGGCCAGGGCTACGAGTTGCGCGTGATCGCTGCGACGGTCATCGGGGGAGCCAGCCTTATGGGCGGAGCCGGCACGGCCTTCGGGGCGATCATTGGTTCGGCGTTCCTCGAAGTGATCAGGAATGCGCTGCTGATGGCCGGCATCGATTCAAATTGGCAAGGCGCCTTCGTCGGCGCCTTCATCGTTCTCGCGGTTCTTTTGGGCATGCAAACCGGCGGCAAATCGATTGTCGCCGCTTGGCTGGCAGTCTTGATGCCCAAAAAAGGCCGCTAGAAAACCCCGCCGGCGGGAGGCCTACGGGGCATTCCAGCTAGGAGGAGACGTCAAAATGAAAAAAAGTCTACTGATGGCGGCCGTGGCGCTTGGCGCAACGGTGCTCGCCGTTTCCGGCGCCCAGGCGAAATATACCTTCGCCCTGGTACCGAAGAACATGAACAATCCTTTCTTCGACCAAGCACGCGACGGCTGCAAGAAGGCCGAAGCCGAATCGAAGGGCGCCTTGGAATGCATGTATATCGGCCCCGGCGAGCATGGCGGCGGCGACGAGCAGGTACAGATCGTGCAGGATCTCGTGGCCAAGAAGGTGGATGGTATTGCCGTCTCGCCATCGAACGCCGCGGCGATGGCGGTTGCGCTGCAGGCCGCCAAGGAAGCCGGCATCCCGGTCCTCACCTGGGACTCCGACCTGCTACCCGAGAACAAGGAGCTTCGCGTCGCCTATATCGGCACTCACAATTATGAGATCGGCGTGAACCTTGCCAAGCTTGCCATGCAGGTCAAGCCCAAAGGCGGCACGATCTGCATCCAATCGGGCGGCGCAGCGGCGGCTAACCATAATGAACGCATGCAGGGTATTCGCGATACGCTTTCGGGCACCAAATCGGCGGCCTCGCCCGGGGACCGGCTGACGGGCCAGAATGGCTGGACCGAAATCGAAGGCTGTCCGCTCTACACCAACGATGATTTCCCGCTTTCGGTGCAGCAGTTTGAGGACATCATGGCGAAAAATCCGAACCTCGACGCATTCATCCCAACGGGTGGCTTCCCGCAGTTCATTCCTGATGCCAACCGCGCCGCGGTCGCACCGTACAAGGACAAGATTGCCTCGAAAGCGCTGGCCCTTGTCGTCGCCGACACGCTTCCCGTCCAGATCGACCAGATGAAGGAAGGGCTCTCGCTCGGCCAGGTCGGCCAACGGCCGTTCGAAATGGGCTACAAGACGATGATGGCGCTGAAGGACATGAAGGACGGCAAGGCGCCCCCGGCCGACCCGACCTACACGGGCCTCGACGTCTGCACGCCGCAGACGGCCGATACCTGCGTCGCCAAATAGTGCTTTTGGGCGGGAGGAAACTCCCGCCCTTTCATTGGAGCGAGATGCGGTTAGACTGCAGCATTGTCATCTTGTCTTGCTCCAGGGATTTCAATGTCGGAAATGTTCTCGCTCAAGGGCCGGGTCGCATTGGTGACGGGTGCTTCGCGTGGCCTCGGCTTTGCTATGGCCAAGGCGCTTGCGGAAAACGGCGCAACGGTAATTGTCAATGCGCGCGACATGGACACCCTCTGCGCGGCGGCGGAAAAAATCGGGGCCGAAGCCTTGCCGTTCGATGTTGCGGACGCGGCGACCTCAAGGGCGGCGCTTGAGGGGATCGTCGAACGCCACGGCCGCCTCGATATCCTGGTCAACAACGCCGGCATCCAGCATCGCAGCCCGTTGGTCGAATGGCAGGACGAGGACTTCGACCGCGTGATTGCGGTCAACCTTTCGGCCTGCTTCCGGATGATGCGCGAGGCGGTGCGCCTGATGCTGCCGAACAAATTCGGGCGCATCATAAACACTGGATCGGTCGCGGCGATCCTTGGCCGCCCCACCATTCACGCCTATGTGGCGGCAAAGGCGGGGTTGCATGGACTGACACGCTCGACTGCCGCCGAGATGGGCCGTCACGGCATCACCATCAACGCGATTGCCCCCGGCTATTTCGCTACCGAGCTCAACACCGCGCTCATCAACGACGAGGCCTTCACCAAATGGGTCGAGGCGCGAACCCCTGCTGGCCGCTGGGCTCAACCTGAGGAACTCGGCGGAGCCGTGGTGTTTCTCGCGTCCAACGCTGCCGCCTACGTCAACGGACATGTTTTGGCCGTCGACGGGGGTCTATCGGTCTCCCTCTGACCTACGAATTGCGACAATGGTAGCCAGGTGACAAACGATTGAATCATTGAGAAAGCATTGGCCTGGACACACCCTAACCTAGATGCGGTGGCCAGCTATGCCTTATGTGCGCCGCTTTCCAGACGATCTACGAGCGATGATTCTGTCCCGGTCCCCGGCATTACGGGCTGGGAAAAATCGACCAAGGCTTCTGGCACATCGGGTTCATTCGGACACTGGACCACCTTGCAGAAAAGCTGGTGGATGGACGCCAGTCCGCCTTCCTGTGTGGTGCTACGATCAAGGACAATTCAGTCCGGCGGAGCGGGCTTATTACGTGAAAGCCTATGGCGCACCGCAGATACATACTGCGTTCGAAATCTACCGGACGTTCCCCAAAAGACGGAGACTGGAACACCGCCCAGACCGCGCCGAATTCCACGCCTCTCGTGGTCGCTGTGGGCGAGAAGTCATTCTTCGCCGCCCATCAGCAAACCTTCGTGGATGGCTACCGGGCGAAGGGCATGACGCACATCGAGACTGCAGTGATCCCGGACGCAGCCCTTGCGTTGTGGCCGACAATCTAGGCGGCGTGGCCGACGTTGTCGCTCGGTACGCCGCGCGATGAGGAGAAGATTATGAGTGACATTTCGCATGAAAATCCGGGGGCCCTCGCAATCGTCGATCGGAGCACTTTTCCAGGCCGAAGTGGACGCGCTGCGGGTTCGAGAGAAGGCCGCATACGCGCGAGACAGCGGACATCACAGCGCTATTGTGGGGCCACCTTTCGGGAGTGGTCGTGATCTGTGAGGTTGCCGGTTCTGCATTGGGATCGGAGATCGGCTTGTATTTGGACTTGACAATACGGTTGACCCGGAGCGGCAGCCTCGGCCTTTCGAGGTGATCAACGGTGCCGGCGGTCGGGGTCAGTGGTCGGTGGATGACTAGTCCCGTCGCGCCGGTCAGTCGACCTGTTTGGTGCTCACCATGACCGGCCGGATCGGCGGCGCCGGCGGCAGCAGTTCGCGGATGTCGGCGAAGGGAAAAATAGGTTCGAAGCGGAACGCCTCGGCCAATGAACCTGGCTCGCCGTTGCACTGGCCTGAGCGAAAAAGGTTCTGCGTTCGCGCGCCGTCTACGAAGCGCTCGGGATCCTGCGACTGATGCTTGCGGATCGCCTTGGCCTTGATGTCTGCATGCGCGGAAATGTCGACATAATGCGTCGGCGAAAAACCGGTACCGCCCATCGTGTCGGCATGCAGCACCGGGACCGTGAACGACGCCGCGATGCGCACGCCGTCGGAAAGCGCGCGATGGTCGGCGTGATAGTCGTTGGGCGCATGCGTGATCGCCAGATCTGGTCCGGTCTCGCGAATCAGCTCTTTCAGCGCCCCGATCAGCGCTGCATCGGCCACCAGTTCGCCGTCGGGAAAGTCGAGGAAGCGCAGGGTCGCCCCGAGCAGCGCAGCCGCGGCCGACGCTTCTGCACGACGAACGCGAGTGAGAATTGCGGGATCGCTCGTGCCGCCCTTGGCACCATCCGTGGCTATGGCAAAAGTGAGTTCTGCGCCTTGCGCGGCATAGGCGGCCATCGTACCGAACATGAAGATCTCGATGTCGTCCGGATGCGCACCGAGCGCCAGTATTTTCAAACCACTCTCTCCCCGGAAATGGAAAAACGTGCCGAACGGAATCCTGCTCGCCCTGATCGCCTATGCAAGCTATTCGGGCAGCGATGCCGTTGTCAAAAGCCTGGGCGGACAGCTCACGGTCTTTGAGATCGGATTTTTCATAACCCTCTTCGCCGGTTTCTTCCTCTTTTTCACGCGCCCAGCAGACGAGCGCTGGCGTGATTTCTGGCGCACCAGGCGGCCCTGGGCGGTGCAGGCGCGTGCGTGGGCGGGAATCGCTTCCGGCGTGCTTAGCGTCTATGCCTTCACAACCATTCCGCTGGCGGAGTGCTACGCGCTGATCTTCCTGGCACCGCTCTGCGTCACCATTCTCTCCGTGGCGATTCTCGGGGAGAAGGTTGGCCCGTGGCGCTGGCTGGCGGTGGTCGCCGGGCAAGATCATCTTCGTTGCCTTCGACCTGCTGCATCTGAACGGAAAGGACTCGCGGCGTGAACCCCTGTGGCAAAGGAGGGAGCGCTTGCTGGAATTGATCGGCCCGGGCGATGGCGTCCTTCAATACAGTCAACACATCTCGGGAGGCGGGGCCGAGTTCTACGCGGCGGTTGATCGTTTGGACCTTGAAGGCATGGTGTCGAAGCGGCCGGGCAGCGTTTACGTTTCATCCTTGGGAAGCGCCATTTTGGTCTACATGGCGACCAAGGACTTCGGACCCGATCTGTGGCCGGCTGATCCGAACAACGGGCGGATGGGCTGCGTATGTTGCGTTGGAAACGGGGCTGATGTCGGCTGCGAATGCTGTTCGCGTCCTAAGAAACCCGTCATTGGAGATCGAGGCGGAACTTACCTGGCGCCCTTGGGGCACTCTTTGCTTTGCTTGATCATAGAGGACAGGAAGAATCGTCCGACGAAGGCGCTAAGTGCCGCTGTTCAGTTCCCGTCCGGCGTCTCCACAAACCCTGCGATTCAAGCCGCCTTTCTGGCAACTGCCCTGAACGGATGGTCGATCGTAAAGGCATCAGGTCGGATCCGTTGCTCAATCTGGCTCCAGGTTACCGGATGGGCGATTGGGAAGCCGGGCCGCGCTCTTGGCGAGAAGGCCCCAACGGCAGTGTTGCCGCGCCCGTTGCGAAGGTAATCGATGAAGATGCGGCCCCTTCTGGCTGCCGGCGCGGCGGAAAGCAGGTAACGATCCGGATGCATTTCGGCGAGCCGATTGGCCAAAGACCGGGCAAGGAGCCGGGCCTTGTCGTGCGTGATCTTTGCCCCAAGCGGGGCCATCAGGTGAATGCCCTTGCCACCGGTCACCTTCGGCCAGCTCTCCAAACCTTCCGCTTCCATGATGTCGCGGAGCGTCAGCGCGGTCCCAACGACTTCATCCCAGTCGACCCCCTTACCGGGGTCGAGATCCAGAACAATGCGGTCAGCATGCTCAATGTCATCAACTGTGGCGTTCCACGGATGCAGTTCCACAGCGTCCATCTCGACCAGTCCCAGCAAGCCGGCAAGGTCGTCCACCCACACGCGCACACCTTCGCCACCCTCACGCTTCTGGACCCGCAACTGATGCACGGCGGCCGGAATTTTCGGCAACGCGCCCTTGTGGTAGAAGGTTGCGCCAAGTGCGTGGCGGACCAGCTTCAGCGGTCTGTGGCCGAGATGGGCGAGTGCCTGATCCGCAACCCTCTCCCAGTAACGCGCAAGCTCTTCCTTGGAGGGCGAGACCGCTTCGGGCAGCAATTGCAGAATGTTCTCGCTGGGAACGCCATGTTTCCGGATTGGCCCGGGTCGCTTGGATCGGGCTGGAGGCTTGGCCGGGATCGGCACGAGGTCTTCGCGCAGACCCTTGAACACGGCCTCGCGCAGCACGCCGCGATCAGTGACGCCGCTGAATTGCACCTCGGCCAGAACGTCCGGTCTCACCCAGGTCGCCTTGGGTTTCACAATGGGCTCTGACAAAGGCGACTTGCTGATGATCAGCGGGTCAAGCCGCTCTCGAACGGATTGGGCAGCGCTCAAGGTGTACCCGCTTCTCGCTTTCCCCGCATAGAGCAGTCGGTCGCCCTCGCGGCGCCCGATGTAGAGCGATGCAATGCGGCGCGGGCGAGCGCCGAGTTTCTCGACAAAAGCGACGATGGGAAAGGTATCGCTCTTGACGCATTTGACCTTGAGCCAACTGGTCTGGACGCCCGAGCGGTAGGTGCCATCAACGCGCTTGGATACGATACCCTCCAATCCCATCCGGCAGGCATGTTGAAACACCTCTTTGCCACTCACCTCCAGATGTTCGGCATAGGTCAGTGTCGGCGCAGTGTCCCTCAGCAGCTTTTCCAGCGCTGCCTTGCGGCTCATTAGCGGCTGTTGCCGAAGATCGCGCCCGTTAAGGTGCAGCAGGTCGAATGCGTAGAAGACGAGCCTCGCCGAGTCTGGATTGCCCAACTCCCTTTCCAGTGCTTGGTAATCCGGCAGGCCAGTGTTACCGAGAACGACAGCCTCCCCATCAATGATCGCGGTCTTCACCGGCAAGCCGGCAGCTGCTTGAACAATTCGTCGATATCGATGCGACCAGTCGTAGCCCCGGCGCGTGAAGGCTCGCGCTTTGCCGCTCTCAATGATCAGCTCGGTGCGGTAGCCGTCGTACTTGATCTCATGGATCCATTCGCCGCCCTCGGGTGCATTCGCGACCAGCGTCGGCGACTGAAACTCAACGAACGAGAGCCTAGTCTCCCCGGCCTTGGAACTCACGGCACGCTCCTGACATCGAACAAAAGCGTGCGGCAAGCGAATAGGTTCCAAGACATAGTTGACCGACCGCTTGTCCGGAAACTGCGTAAACGGGGCTGGGCTGCCCGCCACGTCACGTGGCCGTCAAGCGACCGAACTATTGGCAGAGAGGGTTTCAACAAGGTCTGCTGGCGCCTCGAGCGTCCAGACCAGACCGTTGGGGTGGTGCTGAATCCAGCCAGTCCCGCCCATGGCCTGCGGCGCCACACGTGTTAGCACCACTGTTCCAAAGCCGCTGTGCGCGACCTTTTCAATTTTGGAGTGGACCGTTTCGCTCCAGGTCAGCCTGAACAATTTCGTTTCGGCCGTTTCGATCCCCCAGGCCACCATTATTTGTCCTGACACACCTGCCAGGACGCCATATTTTGCCGAGTTCGTTGCCAATTCGTGGAACGCAATGCCGAGATGCTGAACCGCATTAGGACCAAGGACCACGGATGGCCCGGACATCGAGATGCGCTCTTCACTGCCAAAGGGCTTTAACTGTGCCAGCAGCAATTCGAAGACATTGGCGCCCCTCCAATCATCCGAGACGAGGAGATCATGCGAGGCAGAAAGTGCCATGATGCGCTCGCGAACGTCCCGTTCGAAGGCGTCCGGGTTCCTGGACCGCTTGTTGGTCTCCCGGATCATCGACAGAATCACAGCATACTGGTTTTTTACTCGATGATTGACTTCGCGCATCAACGCGCGAATGCGGTATTCGCTTTCTTTGGCAGCTGAAATATCGCGGGCGATCTTCGACGCCCCGACGATGCGTCCTGCCCCATCGCGCACCGGCGATATCGTCAGGGAGACGGGAACGAGGCTTCCGTCCTTGCGACGACGAACCGTCTCGTAGCTCTCAACTCGCTCGCCGTTGCGAATACGGTCCAGGATATAGACCTCCTCGTCTTGCCGGTCGGCGGGAATAAGCATGGTGATCGGCTTTCCTATCGCCTCGGAGGCTGGGTAGCGAAAGAGTCGTTCAGCACCGTGATTCCAACTTTTTATTACCCCGTTCAGGTCCTTGCTTACGATCGCATCGAACGAGGACTCGACGATGGCCGATAGATGCTGGCGGACTTCTTCCGCTTGCCGCCGCTCACTGAGGTCGACGAGCAAATTGACAGCCCCGATCAGTTCACCGGTCTCGTCCCGCAAGGGTGTCGGGAAGGGGAGGAAAGGAATCAGCGTACCGTCGGGCCGCTGTGCGATAGCCTCCTGATTGCGGATCGGGCGGTTCTCCTTCAACGCCACGGCCATCGGACAATCTTCATGCGGTAGAGGATTGCCGTCGGGAGTGAACAGGCGAAACGTCACGCACCACTCGTCTACTCCAATCTGCGGCTCGCGCCCGGCAAGTTCGGCCGCCGCGCGATTGTAGAAGGTGATCTTGCCAGACCGATCCGTTGTGTAGATGGCGACGGGAAGCGCCTCGAGAACTTGGTGAAACAGATTGTCTTTGCGGAGCAGAGCCCGTTCTAGCTCGCCGTTTGCGAGAGCTGGCCGGCAGCTATCGTCCTTTGAGGCCAGACTTCCCGGTTCCAATTCCATAGTTAGTGCTCGAAATCCGAATGCTGCCGCCGTGATCTTGGATATTTGCGTCCCGCGACCCCGAACGCGGCTGGTAGGGTATGGTTCCATAAGCTCTCCTTTAACTATAGCGTGAATCGACTTCAGGGAGATTGAAGGAAATGCCAATAGGAGGACTTATCGATGTCGTAGCCCCACTGGTAAGTGGATCGGGTTTCGCCGGAGAGTGGCGTAGATCGAGCCGACACACGAAGTGCAGCAATTGATTGGCAAACCAATGCGGAGATCACACGTCGCAGACGATCAAAATCCGCAGGCGATCTGTCTGAAGACGGCTGATCTCGTCGCCGCAAATGTGGAAACAAGGCGCGGCGGCTTGCGCACCGTCCACGCGAGGCAGCGAATTGAGCCGCGCGCGCATCGCCATGTTGATCGCAAACCGACGCGCGAGCACCCCAACAACCGCCAACCCCGGCGAGCCTACGGCTGGGCCTACTCCTTCCGGCTTAATTGCGTGATCACCAATATCCCGCTACTTTCAAATCCTAGCGCGTGACCGGTGCGACGGGTTGTCATGTGTCCCCTCAACAGTCCCTCGCCGCGCCGGTCATCTCTTGCCTGTGGATGATCCAATCCACTAAGCCAGCTTCGATCTGCTCACATCAGCTAAAGTCGTGAATGAGTTATGCGCAGATCATGCCGCTGATCCTGCGGTACGTCCCTAAACAGGACCAAAGCTGGAAATACAGCGCGGAGAATTTCGGCGTCGAAAACGCAGACGGCAACAGGAGCCGGTCCTCATCTTCCGAGATGTGAGGTTGTGCAGTTGCGGTGCAAACCGCCGCCGAACATGGCGAACAGCCCAAAGACGTGATCACTCGTGCCGGCAGTCATCGTGTTGGGCGCGCGGTTGGGTCTCCGAACTGCGCGAGCACCCTTATCGCGTTCGGATAACTGGAATCGAAGATCGCAACGACATCGCGCAGGTCTCCGGCGCTAGTCGCCGCGATCTCCGGCGCCGTTCGCCAGTGATCGCAATAAGCGCGACCGTCCCGATAGAACCGCTCGGTCGCGGCAATGCGGATTATGCCGGCAGAGCGCCCGACTTCTTGGCCGCCCAGGTGGCGATGAAATCCATCAGGCCGGGATTGAGGCAGTCATAGGGTTCCAGCCCGATCGACCTCAACTGCGCACGAACGCCCTCCATGCGGTTCGGATCGACACCCGATTCGATGATCGACGAGACGAAAGCGGTGAAGCCCGGAGGTGACCAGCCATCCTCGACGAAACGCTCGGGGTGGATGAAGGACAGGCCCTTGAACGCGTGGTCGCGCTCGACCGGTCCGTGCATGTGGACACCGCAGCCGGTGCAGGCATGCCGCTGGATCAGCGCTGAGGGGTCGACCACCTTCAGCTTGTCGCCGTTTTCGGTGACGGTGACGTCGCCCGTACCTGCCACGGCAACGACCGAGAACAGCGCGCCTTCTGGCTTCCAGCATTTGGTGCAGCCGCAGGCATGATTGTGCGCGATCTGGCCCTTCACCTTCACCTTGACCGGATTGCTGGTGCAGGCGCAGACCAGCGTGCCGCCGGCAAACGCAGGAACCGAGGACTTTGTCGGATGCGCCACTGGCTTCATGCGGTCTTGACATCGAAAATCGGCCTTCACATATTTTGCGCAGGTCGCTGCCGGCTGCTGGGGTGACCATCCTCAACCACCTGAAATCGTTCAGACAATTGGAGGTTTCGATGAGCGTGAGAACATTTGAGAGTCCCGTGTTCGTGAGAGCTTCGGAAGATCTCATTCTAGAGATCGCTTGCCTTGAGGATGCTTTCGACTTCCTCGACGAATGGCCGAAGCATCGGCGCGGCATAGTCTATGATACGGCAAAGCGCGCCTGTCACCGCGCCTTCGATGGTCTCATACCGTTGAAAGTCGCGCGCGATGCGTTCGCCGGCTTTGCCCGCTCTGTGAAGATCCTTGAGGACGTCGCAACGACGATGCCTTGGATTACGGCAAGACGGTCGGGAGAGACGGGCGGCGTTGCCGCCTGACTGCTCGGAGGGAGGAAACCATGCTTTCTCAGCCCTTCGAAAAGCCCGTTCGCGTCTGGGTCGGACTTGGCTTGCCCAGGCAGCTGAACTCGGTCGTGGATGCCTACCAGTTCGTCACAGAGTGGTGCGGGAACAGTCCTGAACAAAGGGCGGCGATCCGCGCCTGTAAGGCCGCATTGGCCGGCGAGATCGACGCGGAGACTGCGCGTGGCAGTGTTCTGCAGTTCGCCAGGAAGAAAGACATCCTGCTCGAAGACGGCATGATAACGCCGGTCACTGCTACCGAGCAGCTGCTGCAAGCTTGATCCGGGTGACTTCAGAGGCGGCGGCCATCGGGCCGCCGCCCAAAAAGTTGCGCCGTGCGAAAACGCCCGCGTTGATGCACCGGCATGGGTTGCTGGCGGTCATGAGCGGGCGTCGTAGAATGCCGGAAGCCATTTTGGAGCCGGTAAGGTTAAGGAGCGCCGCTTCCTTGCTCAATGCAGGAAATGCCAATGAAAACACTTTCGGCTTCGTTGAAAACACTTTCGGCTTCGTTGAAAACACTTTCGGCTTCGTTTCCAATTTTCGGAGCGCTCCTATGACCGCTTCGAGCGCAGTATCCTCCTCGGCTAGCACAAGATCGATGCCCGCTTCAGAAATATTGTCTTTCGGCGACCGATCGCAGCGGCAGCGCCAGCTCCCTGCCCCGCGCAGAGGCGACGCCGGAACAAACCCGCAGTCCATGAGCGCAGCAAGGAGGGTCGTACCGATCTTATCGCTGGCAGCGTCATTGGGGCTCCTTGTCGCGTTGATCGGCCGAGCGGCGGAATGACCTTTAAGCCGGCAAAGCAACGTAAGCGAGATTCGTCACAACGGCTGCGCGCGCCCGACCAGAGCGTTGGCCCGACACGCGACCTTGCCTTCTCACCCCAAGACAATTCATTAAAGCATCGGCCTTCCGCCAGTGACCTCGTAAAGGGCGCCGGTCGTATAGCTGGCACCGTCCGAGGCCAGAAGCACATAGGTGGCCGCGAGCTCGGCCGGCTGGCCAGGGCGCTTAAGCGGTGTATTCTTGCCGAACTCCTTTACCTTTTCGGCCGGCATCGTCGAAGGGATCAAGGGCGTCCAGATCGGCCCCGGCGCGACGGCATTGACCCGGATGCCGCGCTCCGCGACCAGTCCAGCCAGCCCGGCGGTAAAATTCGCTATCGCCCCCTTGGTGGTGGCGTAGGCGAGCAACATAGGTGAGGGGCTGGTGGCGTTGATGGATGACGTGTTGATAATAGCGGAGCCGGGTCTCATCACCTTCACGGCCTCCTGTGAGAGGTAGAACATCGGATAGATGTTCGTCCTGAAGGTGAGATCCCACTCCTCGGCCGTGATATCCTCCAGCCTTTCGAATGTCGCCTGATGCGCGGCGTTGTTGACCAGGATGTCCAGCCGGCCGCATTCATCCATGGCACGCTTGACGAGCGAGCGTGCAAAACGTTCGTCGCTGATGTCGCCGCGCGCGATCACAGGCTTGCGGCCGGCATCCTCGACCCATCGGGCCGTTTCCTTCGCGTCTTCGTCCTCCTCAAGATAGGAGATGATCACATCCGCGCCCTCGCGGGCGAAGGCGATTGAGACTGCACGTCCGATGCCCGAGTCCGCGCCAGTGACCAGCGCAACGCGGTCCGTCAGTTTGCCGCTGCCGCGATAGCTCTGCTCGCCATGGTCTGGGCGGGGATTCATCTCGTCGGTGTAGCCGGGCATGTCCTGCTGCTGTTCAGGCATGGGTGGCTGAGGATGTTTCTGCCGGGGATTATTCTGCATGCTCAGCTCCTTTGGCTCTAGTTTGGGTTTCAGTGCTGGGAGTCCGTGAGAGGGCCTGAGCGCCGCCTCTGTGCTCGGGCGAACCGCGCCTTGCGGGGTTCTCATTCTTCGTGGTCATCGACCGATTTCCTCCGGCAGTCGCACATGGCGACCGCAGCGACCCACACACGTATGATTTCTCCTAACCGGTTTGAAAGCGGAGTGTTCCACTCGCCGTGCGTTCTGCGTTCAGAATTCATGGGACGGGTTCAATGTCGCCAAGCCGAATGGTCCGAGACTTTTGGCACAGCCGGCACAGGGAGGATCCTTGCCAATCGACGTTGGCGCAGGGATCTCAGGGCGAGAGTCTCTGTGCCGATCTGGCGCTGGAAAGCATCGGCGATCCGCAGCGCTGGCGGACCCTTCTGGCCCAGATCGACGCGCCAGTCGCCCAGGCCGACATGTGCCTATGACCGGAGCGTCCGTCAGCGATCTTGTCGAAATGTGGTTTGGCGGCCAGGCAGAGGTTATGATCCCGCTACCGAAGAGCGCTTAGACGAGCGTCAACAGTGAAATCGACGTGATCCCAACCCAAGGCTCAGACGGGCAGGCAGAAATCAAGCGGCTATAATCAGCGCTCTCGGATCGAAGCGCAGATGAGACGCTGGAAGACGCTGATCGGACCGAAACTAAAGGCAGGATCCTCGTCAACCAACGCGTGGCATAAGCAAAGTCACAGGATTGGGTGCTTCCCAAGGCAAATTGCGATCCCTGCAAGACGGTCCTCAACGCAGTCATTGCGCTTTCCCCAGCGGCACGCCCCGTGAACCTGCGACGCTCTTTTCAGCCGGGTAAACGCCCTCCAACACGTCGTTGAAATGGCGGCTAACCGCCGCATTGCACTCGCATGCAAGCGAGCGCAGCCCGGCCGGATTGCGCACCGCCAGCCGGCCACGCCCTGTCTCAATGCAGTCGCGCTGCCTCAGGTCGCGGATGACTCGGCTCATGTAGGAGCGGCCGACCCCGAGCATTGCAGCAAGCTGTTCCTGGGTCAGCGTCAGATTTCCGGCCCCTGTGCGCTCTGTCGCGGCCAGCAGCCATCTCGCAGTGCGCTGTTCGATGGAATGCGCGGCGCTGCATGCAACGGACTGAAACAGCTGCGCCATCAGACAATCGGCGTAGCGGGCGAACAGGTGACGCAATGATAAAGAACGCGATTTTGCTTCTTCCAGATGGTGCAGGTCGATCCTGAAGAAGGACCCCCCGACTTGAACCTCGGCACGTGTATAGGCCGGGAGCCTACCTTGGCTCACGATCCCACCGACCGCTCCTTCACGTCCGATAAGCGCAGTCTCTATCGCTCGTCCGTCACTCAGCGCGACGAGGTAGGAGATCATCGCAGACCCGCGGGGAAAGTAAGCGTAGCGGACAGCGTCGCCTGGTTCGTGCAGCAATGTACCGGCAGGCGCTGACCATTGTTCGAGGCTCGGCTGCAGGATCTCCCAGTCATCGCGTCGTAGCGCCCGAAGCAGGTTGTTTCCAATCGGTTCCGATTTTTTATAGGCGTTCGCCATCGCGCTCCTCTCTTCCAAAGAATGGGACATCTACAACGGCTAGCGAGGAGAAATGTTCACTAGTGCGCAGACGGAGCGTGCGCAGCCATTTACAAAATGTCGCAGGGGCGCTGATCCAGGCCTCACCGAGCGCGAGCCGTGGTGCATCGGCTCCCGGGCAGACCTCGGGCTGCCTAGGGAAGAAAAATGCCGGCGACTGGATCTGCGGCGTGGCGCCTCAAGCACGCCGAAACTGCAATGTTCGTGCAGCAAGGCGTGAAACATGAGCTCCAGCCATCGGTCCGATCCAGGGGCCAACGCGTTGCTCCGCCTCTATATCGCAGGAGACACGCCGAGCGCCAGACGGGCGCTGGAAGGTCGTCTGAGGATAATGGAGGAATGGGCCGGCGGAATCGAAATCCATATCGTCGATATCCTCGCGCATCCCGAAGCGGCGGAAAGCGCCGGCATTCTAGCGACGCCGACGCTCTCGGACGAGAGAGCCACCCCTCCACGGCGGCTGATCGGCGACATCAGCAACACCGCTCAGGTTCTCGACTATTTCGGTTCTCGCGGGAAGGTTGGCTATGACCACAGCTGAAGAGATCCTGATCGACCCTGTACTCGAACGCGTCAGGACCGGTATCGAGGCTTTCGACGATCTTGTGATGGGCGGCCTGCCGCGCGGGCGCACCACCATCGTCGGGGGCACGCCCGGCAGTGGCAAGACTGTGTTTGCGACGCAGTTTCTGGCCCACGGCATCACCGTTCTGGGCGAGCCCGGCGTCTTCGTCACCTTCGAGGAATCGCCGGCCGAGATCGAGGTCAACATGGCCAGCTTTGGCTGGACCATAGGCCGTTGGCGGGAGGCGAACAAACTGGTCTTCGTCGACGCCAGTCCGCGTGACCACGACCAGATGATTATCGGCAATTTCGATCTAGCCGGTTTGCTGACGCGTGTCTTGCACGCTGCGCGAAATTCCGCGGCAAAACGTATCGTGCTGGATTCCGTCACCCAGCTCTTCGACCACTTCGTGGCGGAGCAGACGTCGGTGCGTCGGGAGCTCCTGCGCATCGCGACAGCCCTCAAGAAGCAAGGTTTGACGGTGCTGATGACCGCCGAACGCAACAGCGAGTATGGCGAGATATCCCGCCACAGGATCGAGGAATTTGTCGCCGACAATGTGGTCATCCTGCGCAACGCGCTCTATCGCGAGCGGCGCAGGCGCACCATCGAAGTCCTGAAGATGCGAGGCAGCCGCCATGTCGAAGGCGAGGTGCCGATCACGCTTGTTGAGAAGCAAGGCATAGTGGCGGTGCCATTGTCCTCACTACGGCTGGAGCAGCAATCCAGCACGAAACGGGTGACCAGCGGCATTTCGGAACTCGACAGCATGTGCAGCGGCGGATTTTTCCGCGACAGCGTCACCCTTGTCAGTGGTGCGACGGGTACCGGAAAGACGCTGCTGGTCACCAATTTTCTCGCCGGCGGCGTAGTGTCTGGCGAACGTGCCTTGCTGGTCGGCTACGAAGAGAGCCGCGGTCAATTGTTCCGCAATGCTCGTGGCTGGGGCGTCGACTTCGAGGCAATGGAGGCGGATGGCCGGCTCAAGGTCGTTTGCATCTACCCGGAAGCGCAGAACTTGCCAGACCACCTTTTGATGATCCGCGAGCTCGTGCAGGAGTTCAAACCTGACCGGATGGCGATCGACAGCCTGTCGGCCCTGGAAAGGATCGCGCCAGACTCCGGCTTTCGGGAATTCCTGATCAGCCTCACATCCTTTATCAAGGAACATGAGATCGCTGGCCTTTGTACGGCGACCGACAAGTCGCTCGTCGGCGGCCAGAGTGCCAGCGAACAGCATATCTCGACGCTTACCGACGCCATCATCCTGTTGCGTTACATCCAGGAGGGCAATTTCATGCACCGCGGGATCATGGTGCTGAAAATGCGCGGCAGTGAGCACGACAAGCAGATCAGGCGCTTCACGGTCGACGGCGCCGGTATGCATCTCGGTCAGCCCTTCAATGGCGCGCCCGACCTATTCGGAGAATCCGCGGCGTCTCGGCGTGAGGAGTAGGCAGTGACGCGCAGCGCAGCCGAAATCCTGGACCCGTCTGCCAACGCATTCTTGACGGGCATCAGCCAACTCAACTTTCGACGCCTGATCGAGACATTGGCCGATGGGATTCTCGTCGTCGATCTGTCGGGAACCGTGCTCTATGCCAATCCGGCGGCGGCCATGATCTTCGGCTATCCGGCTGCCGATCTCGTTCACATTCCACTCGGCCGACCGGTCATATCCGGTGAAACCACCGAAATCACTGTCCACCGCCGCCGTCGGTCACCAGCCGACGTGGAAATCAGGACCGTCGAGGTCAGCTGGGACGGAAAGCCGGCGCTGCTTGCCAGCCTGCGCGACGTGTCGGCGCAGCGAGCTCAGGAGGATCGCCGACGCCAGTCGCAAAAGCTCGAAGCGATCGGCCGCCTCGCCGCTGGAATCGTTCACGACATTAATAATCTGCTGGCTGTGTTCGAGTCGGGGCTGCGGCTCCTCCAGAAGCAGTTGGGAGGGGAAGCGCCCAACCCGAATTCAGCCATGCTGGTAGAAGAGCTGATCAGCCGGACACGAAATGGCGGTGCGCTTACGCAGCAATTGCTCGCCTTCTCCCGCGGACAATCGCTTTATCCCGAGACCATCGATCTGAATGCTCGAATCGAGGCGCTTAGCATGCTGCTGGAGCGGACTCTGGGGAGCGGCACGAAGGTCAGATGTGACCTCGATCCGGCACTTGATGCGGTCCTCGTCGACGCCAATCAACTCGACGTCGCCATTCTCAACCTGGCTGTCAATGCCAAGGACGCAATGGATGGCAAGGGAACGCTGTCGATCGAGACCAGCAATTCTCCCGCCGACATCGAAGACGTGCCGGCTGCGGCTGCCCGTTTTGTTCGTGTCACCGTAAGCGATACGGGTTGCGGGATGAGCAAGGAGGTCCTTTCCCAGGTGTTCGAGCCGTTCTTCACGACAAAGGGCGACGGGCGGGGAACCGGGCTTGGCCTCAGCCAGGTCTACGGCTTCATCAAGCAGTCCGGCGGGCATATACGGATCGAGAGCGTTGTAGGGGCGGGAACGAGCGTACATCTGTTTCTTCCACGCCCGCCGCGAGCAACGAACGACGAACCGCGATCGTCGGGCAAGATCCGGCGCAAGCGTATGGATGAATAGCCGCCGAATGGGGGCCGCCAAGCGGCAGCCACGATGAGTTGGAGAAAAGCGGGCCCGATTCCAGGCCCGCAAAAATCTTCGTCAGGCCCTTGAGAACGGACGGTTGCCGAAGAACCAGAGGCTTCCGGCAGCCAGGGCCGCCACGACGGCACCCACGATCACATACGCCCACTTGCCGCTGGACGTATGGAACGCGCCAGGACGAGTGGAAGCGGAGAGAATGCGCTGGCACCCTTGCGCTGGCGAGCTCACCAGCGAGTCAGGTGCCTCGGATGCGGGAGGGAGGCGGCGTCTTCGCTCAAAGTCCATCGACGGATGCTGTGAGACCGGCCACCACGGTGCTGCACGCGACCGCGGCCGACATTGCTGGGAAGCTACTCCGATCGATCCAATTGGCGCAACGCGTCCATTATGGCGTCGAAGCTGACCGGTTCGGTAGCTCCCGGAGGCATGCGCAGTGCCGGCACGGATTCCACCGCCCAGGCATCCGACGCCCATGACGAAAGAACGGCGCGCTTTTCGTGGACGTCCAGCGTCGTGTCGGCCAACACCTCCTGCGGGTGCCCGAAATGCCGTGCCGGATGGAGTAACCGGTCGTCAAGGAAAAGATCAGGGGCCTCGGGCCCGATCGGAAAACTCGTCGAAATGGCTCCTTCCATCGATGGTCCTCCTTCGGATAATCTCCTCTGTTGACGTCGTTGGTGGCTCTTGCCAGTTCCACCAGCAAAATCTCGGACGTTGCCGATCAAATTTCAATGGGGCAGCGAGTCACACGTTCACGATTTTCATCCGTTCGCCCCTATATTTTGAGATCGGTGAAACCATCTGCATGAATCTCAGTTTCTGTCTCCTGAGCCGACGGCGACGGCCGGCCGGCTGGGCAGGAGAACTCATCATGTTCGTGAATTCGAGGAAGGGACTGTGCGCCGGTGTGGTGGCGGGAGTTCTGCTGTTCTGTCCCGGGGGCATTGCTCCGCTCACAGCACAGGAGATCCCGAACGACTTCACCGCGATTGTGCGCCAGAAGTTAGCGGCGGTTGTCGCGATCACGACAAGGCAGATCATCCAGGATCAAACGACGCTCAACGATTTTCTCGACCCTTTCAATGGTCGCCCGGGGCCCGCCCAGCCGCAGGTCCGAGAAGCTCTTGGCTCCGGCTTCGTCATCAATCCTGAGGGCTACATCGTCACCAACAACCATGTCGTCGCCGATGCTACCGAGATCCATGTGGTATTCTCGGATAAGGAGACTGCACCCGCGCGACTGGTTGGCCGGGATCCGGGAACCGACATTGCGGTGCTGAAGGTCGATCCGCGGCCCAACATGGCCACAACCGCCTGGGGCGACTCGGACGCAGTTCAGCCCGGCGCCTGGACGATCGCGATCGGCAGTCCGTTTGGGCTCGGCGGGACAGTTACCGTTGGCGTGCTTTCTGCCCGTTCGCGCGATATCCAGGCCGGTCCCTACGACGATTTCCTGCAGACTGATGCCTCAATCAACCGTGGCAATTCAGGCGGCCCCCTGTTTAACGCGCGCGGTGAAGTGATCGGGGTCAACACGGCGATCGTCTCGCCATCGGGTGGCAGCATTGGTATTGGCTTCGCGGTGCCGTCCCGAACTGCCCAGAGCGTCGCCGATCAGTTGATCCGCACGGGCCATATCGAGCGCGGGTTCATCGGCGTTCGTCTCCAGGAGGTCACGCCGTCGATTGCCGCGGCGCTCGGGATACCGGGGAGCAAGGGAGCGCTGGTGGCCTCGGTCGAGCCCGGCAGCCCGGCAGAGAAGGCAGGTATACGGGCAGGTGACGTCATCACCCGTTTTAACGGCAAGGACATCCAAGGCGTCCGTGACCTCACGCTGGCGGCGGCGAGCCAAAAGCCGGGGTCGAAAGCGACTGTGATCAGGAATCGAGATGGCAGCCAGCAGGAGTTGACACTGACAGTCGGTCAACGCAAGGACGAGGAGGGACAGACTGGCGCTGTTCCTGCTCCGGATGCGGCTGACCAACGTCTTGGCCTGTCACTTAGCCCCATTCCGGACGAAGTGCGCCCGCAACTCGGCCTCCAGCCGGGAACCACCGGCGTATTTATCCAGGACGTGGCACCGAACAGCCTCGCAGCCGAGAATGGCCTTCGGCCCGGAGACGTGATCGTCTCGGCCAACAACCGGGATGTGGCACAGCCGTCGGACACCCAGGAGGAGTGGGCAAAATCCCGGCGGCAGAACAGGCCCATTCTGTTGCGCATAAATAGGCAGGGACAATCGCTCTTCGTTGCCGTGGCCGCATCCTGACGTAGCCTGTCTCAGAACCGAAATTTCTACGGCGTTCAGCAAAGCGACGCACGAAATGCGGCAAGAGCTGCGACCGCGACAGGGCGAACCAGGGAGGAAAGGGTTCTGCTTTCCGCTCTCGGGAAGGCGACCACGCCACAAGCGCGGTCTTCTTCCATGAGCGCGGCGAAATCCGCGACGCTCATTCGAGAAGCAGGCGTTCCGCGCTTCCGGTCTCAACCCCGTCACAACCCCGTCGTCGACGCCATCGTTAACGCTGTCCAATTATCTTGACCGCGCAGCCACACGCCTGTGTATGGCGCGCAGGACGATCTCGGATGACCTGCTCAAAACGCGCCTCGCCGCTCAGGTGGGCTGGGATACTGAACAATGCGCGAAGGCTTCGGGACGCTTCGCTTGCCGGCAGCAATCCACGGGCGGCGTGATGTTTCTAATTCATTCGGCCTTAGCGTGCGTTCTGAACCGTTCTGACCCCGAACTGGTCCGCGTCTGCGTGCAACACGCGCGGCCTGGCAGTCGGGAACGACGCCTTGCCGCGGGCAGCCGCGGCATCGCCCACCAGCTCGGGCGCGATCGTCCGGATTTCATGGTGAGATCGATGTCCTCCGAAAGCCCCGAGCTGGCGCGATTTCATGACGGGCTCGACTGCTGCTCGAGACGGCAGTCGGCTGGCAACTTTAGAAAGCCCGCCCGGGCATGCTCCGTACGGGCTAACAGCATGCTTGTCAGCTCTTGCAGGCGGCCAAAACCCTCAGAGCCTTGTCTGCACTCGAATAGCTCGAGTACATTTTCTTGCCGATGGCCGTCATCTTTACTCCGTCGGGCTTCGCGGAGACCACCGCGCATGTCTTCGTGCTCGTGTCCTTGGCGACCCAATAGTGAGTCGCAGCAATTGCGGGAGCACCCGACAGGCCCATCAGTGCGGCGGCGATTACAAGGGTTCGTTTCATAGCTTTCTCCATTTTTCGTCTTTCAACAGCAGTCCGCCTGCGCCAAAGTTCGAGCAGCGGACGACACGACCGGACGGGTGAGCGACGAGTACGTCCGGGCGGCGAATGAACGATGATTGTTCCAGCCGAAATTTATTGCCGGCCCCAAATTCTGCTTGCCAATACAGCCTCTTGTTGCAGGCGCATGACTCGCTTGCGATGGCCAGCCACTCCGCAACATACTCACTGTGAACCGGCCGAAAGGCCTCGCGACGGGCGGCGATAGGTCGGCGCTAATCGGCGTCGGGCGAGTTCCGCCACAGCCTCGAAAGACTGGATGGCCGAAGTTCGCGAAAGGAGAAGCGCAGGGTTACGACGGTCGCAAGGCGTGTCGCCTGCGAGCCGAGGGGAAACGGCCTGACGAGGGCTGGGATCCACCACTATTGGCCGATCATGGCGGGCTGCTCAGATGCCTTTCTACGCTCCGGCCGTTCTGGAACAATATGTCCTTTTGCAAGTTTGGACGGCTCATGAAGGAGTAACGAAATGTCAGAATCGCGCGAATGGTTTGTCCAGTGGCTCAGGGATGCTCATGCGATGGAGGAGCAGGCTGAGACCATGCTCAATGGGCAATTGAGCCGTATAGAAAATTATCCTGAGCTCAGCAGCCGAATTCGGCAACATCTCGAGGAGACGGTGCAGCAGGCCGCCCGGCTCAAGACCTGCCTCGACCGCATCGGGCAAGGGCCCTCCCGGCTGAAGGATGCCGGTGGAAAGCTGACAGCGATGGCGCAATCAATGAGCGGCATCTTCGCTGGCGACGAGGTCATGAAGGGATCGCTTGCGAGCTACACGTTCGAGCACATGGAGATCGCCTCCTACACAATTCTCATCGCCGCTGCTCGATCCCTGGGTGAGACCGAGGTCGCGCGCGTATGCGAGCAGAACCTGCGAGAAGAAATTGCCATGGCCGACTGGTTGAAAGACCATCTCCCGTCTACGGCCGAGCGGTTCCTTGCGCGAGCCGATACGGAAAGCGAGAGCGCTAAGCGCTGACCATCGTCGACGCTTGCTTGCCACTTGGTCTCCGTAGCCCGGCCATCCCACGGTCCCCCGGCTTAGATGCTTGCTTGAAAACAGGTTCGGGCAAGAAGCGTGCAGTCCGAAGCTGAAGGTGGCTGCCGGTTCTGCTGCTGCGATGGAAAACCAAGACGGTCGCGGGATCCGCCCGCGCCGGCTGTAATCTTGCGGCTGTTGCGGGAAGCGAGCAAATCAGAGTTTTCCCGCTTGACCGAGCCGGGATCCAAGATCGCGGCGACAGCGCATCGAGGATTGCGCCCGATCTCCGTTAGCTTCGGCTCGCCATCGTGAACGTCGTCTGCTTCGGCCTGCCCGAGGGCGGTGACCGCGAATAAGTGGTGACGACACGGGATTGCCGATCGCGAAGCAGCTTGGCAGATGTCGCGGAGAGGCGCTTTGACCGGAACGCCCATGCATGCGTGCGCGGCATACACCAGACCTCCCGTCATTTCGCTTCGGCGATGTTGCTGAGAAAAGCTGCCAAGCTCTGCTGCGGATCCTCATCGTCCCCAGCCACGACGTTGAGCCCCCAGCGTC